>CANCTD010000026.1 GCA_947380945.1 Comamonadaceae bacterium | reverse complement strand
TCTTCCTGGTAAATCTTCATGCCGGGCTTGACCTTGTCAAACAGGCAGGGACCCAGGAAGTAGCCCTGCTCGTGACCGGCCACCTTGACGCCACGGCCATCGACCAGCAGGGTCGCGCCTTCGGCCACGCCCTGGTCCACATAGCCCTTGACCTTTTCAAAATGCGCTTTGGTGACCAATGGGCCCATGTCGCTTTTGGCATCAAAGCCGGAGCCCACGGTCATCTTGGCGATCTCGGCTTTGAGGCCGGCAATCACGGCATCAGCCGTCGCGTCACCCACCGCCACTACCAGCGGGATCGCCATGCAGCGTTCGCCGCAGGAGCCGAATGCCGCACCCATCAGGGCGTTCACCGCATTGGGCACGTCGGCATCGGGCATGACCACCGCGTGGTTCTTGGCACCGCCCAGGGCCTGCACGCGCTTGCCGTGTTTGCAGCCTTCGGAATAAATGTATTCCGCAATCGGGGTGGAGCCAACAAAGCTGACGGCTTTGACGCGCGGGTCGGTCAGCAGCGTGTCCACGGCTTCCTTGTCGCCGTTCACCGCGTTCAGTACGCCCGGTGGCAAACCGGCTTCGAGTGCCAGTTCGGCAATGCGCAAGGTGCTCGACGGGTCGCGCTCGGAGGGCTTGAGGATGAAGCAGTTGCCACAGGCTACGGCCATGGGCCACATCCACAGCGGCACCATGGCTGGGAAGTTGAAGGGCGTGATGCCGGCGGTGACGCCCAGGGCCTGGAACTCGCTCCAGGAATCAATCGCAGGGCCCACGTTTTTGCTGTGTTCGCCTTTGAGCAGTTCCGGTGCATAGGAAGCGTATTCCACGTTTTCGATGCCGCGTTGCAGTTCGCCCAATGCGTCGCTCAGCACCTTGCCGTGCTCGGCGGTAATCAGGTGGCAGAGTTCGTCAGCGTGCTTTTCCAGCAGCACTTTCAGGTTGCCCATGACGCGCGCGCGCTTGAGCGGCGGCGTGTTACGCCAGGCGGGGAAGGCAGCTTGCGCGTTGGCAATCGCCTGCTCAACCGTGGCCTTGTCAGCCAGCAGCACGCGCTTCTCGGCTTGGCCGGTCGCGGGGTTGAATACATCTTGCGCGCGGGTGCCGGTGGTGACCGACTGGCCGCCGATCAAGTGGCCGACGATGGGGAGGGATGACATAGCGTGTTTCCAGATAAGAGCGTTAAAAAATGGGATACGCGCTGCCAGCAGGCAGGCGTGGCAATGATTCAGGCGGCGGCAGTCTCGTGGTCCATGACATGCGACATGGCGCGGTCCACATACAAGTCCTTCTCGCCCACAGGCGCGAAGTAGTGCAGCACCTCGCGCGCCTGGGCTTCACCCTTGAGATGGGTGAGCAGCCAGGCGCTGAGGTACTGCGCAGCCAGGCATCCGCCTGCGGTGGCGATGTTGCCATGCGCAACAAAGGGCTGGTTGACCACGCGCACACCGGCTGCCTGCACCCAGGGTTTGCTGGTGTTGTCGGTGCAAGCAGACAGTTGCGCGGTCAGGCCCAGCTTGGCCAGCAAATAGGTGCCCGAACATTGGGCGGCGATGCGCTGACGCCGGGCATCGAGTTGCAACAAGTCCATGATGCTGCGGTCCTGTGCCACCTCACGGGTCTTCATGCCGCTGCCGATAAGCACCGCATCGGCGCTGCAAGCTTCTTGCAGTCCGATGTGGGCGTCCAGAGTCAGCCCGTTCATCGAGGTGACCCGGGACGTCGGGCTCGCAATACTCACGCGCCAATCCGTATCACCCAGGAGCCGGATGCGGCTCAGCATGCCGAATGCGATCAGCGAATCGAGCTCATTGAAGCCGTCAAAGGTCAGGATCGCAATATGCATGGGCAGGACAAAGTCGCGGCGCGATCTCAGGCCGTGGCGTTAAAGGCTTCGCCCAGGGCGTTGACCAGGCTGTCGATTTGCGCCGGTGTGACGATAAAGGGCGGTGCGATTTGAATGGTGTCGCCGCCGTAGCGCACATAAAAGCCTTTTTCCAGGCACTTCATGGCGACTTCATAGGGTCGGCGGGCAGGCTCGCCGGGCACATGGGCCAGGCTGAAACCGGCGGCCAGGCCGCAGTTGCGTATGTCCACCACGTGCTTGCTGCCTTTGAGGCTGTGCACCGCTTTTTCGAAATACGGGGCAATGGCAGCGACGCGCTCGATCATGTTTTCGCGCACCAGCACGTCCAGCGCCGCAATGCCCGCCGCGCAGGCCACGGGATGCGCCGAGTAGGTGTAGCCGTGGGCGAATTCCAGCATGTACTCCGGGCCGCCGCCTTCCATGAAGGTGTCGTAGATGTCCTTCTTGGCCACCACGCAACCCAAGGGCACGGCGCCATTGGTGACCTGCTTGGCCATATTCAAGATGTCTGGCGTCACGCCGAATGCGGCCGCGCCGGTGTAAGCGCCCAGACGGCCGAAGCCGGTGATCACTTCATCAAAAATCAGCAGGATGTTGTTGGCCGTGCAAATCTCACGCAGGCGCTGCAAATAGCCCACTGGCGGAACCACCACGCCGCCTGAGCCGGACATGGGCTCGACAATGACCGCAGCGATATTGGACGCGTCGTGCAAGGCGATCAAACGCAGCAGGTCGTCAGCCAGCTCTGCGCCGCTCTTGGGCATACCGTGGGAGAACGCGTTCGACGCCAGTTGCGTATGCGGCAGGTGATCGGCTTCCACGCCCTGGCCGAACATCTTGCGGTTGATGACCAGGCCACCCACCGAAATGCCGCCAAAGTTCACGCCGTGGTAGCCCTTCTCGCGGCCGATAAAACGGGTTTTGCTGCCCTGGCCTTTGAGGCGCCAGTAGGCGCGCGCCATCTTCAAAGAGGTATCTGCAGACTCGGAACCCGAGCCGGTGAAAAACACGCTGTCCAGGCCGTCCGGCGTGAGTTCTTTGATCTTGTTGGCCAACTCGAAGGACAGCCGGTGGCCGTACTGGAAGCCGGGGGAATATTCCATGGTGCCGAGCTGCTTGGCCACCGCCGCCGTGATTTCGGGGCGCGAGTGGCCCAGTCCGCAGCACCACAGGCCGGAGAGGCCGTCCAAGACTTTGCGGCCCCGGTCGTCGGTGTAGTACATCCCTTCGGCGCTGACCATCATGCGCGGATTGGCTTTGAAGTTGCGGTTGCCCGTGTAGGCCATCCAGTGCGCGTCCATCCAGGCCGGACTTTGGGCGATGTCGCTGGTGGTGGACAGGGGTTCGCCTGCGGTGGTGTCGTTGAGTTTCATAAGGCCTCCAGGGGTTTGGGGTGGGGACGAACGCACGAAAAACGCCATTGTCCGCGCTGTTTACGCTTATAAAGCACAAATTATCACTATTTACTTGCGGGTTTATGCAAACAAATACCCTGGCCGCCGGCCTGGCTGCGCGCCGCGCGCCCTTGGGCCAGATCAGCGACATGGACCTGCGCTTGCTGCGGGTTTTCCGCACGGTGGTGGACTGCGGCGGCATGGCGGCAGCCGAACTGGAACTGAATATCGGTGCGTCCACCGTGAGCCGCCACATCAAGGACCTGGAGACCCGCCTGGGCCTGAGCCTGTGCCGGCGCGGGCGGGCCGGGTTTGCGCTGACGCCGGAAGGCGCTCAGATTTACGCACAGACCGCCCAGCTGTTTGCCGCCACCGACGCCTTTCGTGCCGGCGTGGACGAAATCCACCAGCGCATGGGCGGCGAGTTGCAGATCGCAGTGTTCGACAAAACCGCCAGCAACCCGCAGGCGCGCATCGCCCGGGCGATCGCCCTGTTCAGCCAGGCCGCGCCGGACGTGGCTCTCAGTTTGCACGTGGCCACGCTCACGGCGATTGAGCGGGGTGTGCTGGACGGGCAATTCCAGGTCGGCGTGATTCCCGGTCACCGCAGTTCCCAAGCGCTGGACTACCTGCCGCTGTTCCAGGAGGGCATGCTGCTGTACTGCGGCACGGGGCACGCGCTGTTTGGTGCCGACCACAGCGCCCTGCGCTGGGAGGGGGTGCGGGCGTTGCGCTTTGCCGGGCTGGGCTACCACTCGCCGAATATGGAGGTGAGCCAGCGCCTGCGGCTGCGCCGCATGGCCACCGGCTTCGACCAGGAATCGATTGCCACACTGATTTTGTCGGGGCAATTCGTCGGCTTTCTTCCCGCGCACTACGCGGCTAGTTTTGAGGCTGCAGGGCAGATGCAGGCGATTGCCCCCACCCAGTTCCACTACGACTGCGCATTTTTTTGCATCACCCGGCATGCGCCGGCACCGGCGCGCGCCACCCGCTTGTTCCAGGACTGCCTGGCGCAGGCACACGGCGGCTGATGCGCCAGCCAGCGCCACGCTGGCTCAAATTTGCAGATCCAGGTTTTCCCAGGCGCAAACCCGGTTGCGGCCCGATTGCTTGGCCCGGTACAAGCAGTGGTCGACCCGTTCCAGCCAGGCTGCTGTGGGCTCATCAGGCCGGTACTGCGCCACGCCAAAGCTGCAGGTCAGCGCAATCTGTTTGCCGCGCAAAAGCAGCGGCTCCGAGGCGATGGCCTGGCGCACCCGCTCCGCAGTGCGCACTGCATTTTCCTGGTCCGTCTCGGGCAGGACCATCACAAACTCCTCGCCGCCGTAGCGCACCACCCAGTCCACGCTTTCGCGGGTCTCGCCACGCATGATGGCCGCCACGCGGCACAGCGCCTGATCGCCCACGGAATGCCCGTAGCGGTCATTGACGCGCTTGAAAAAGTCGATATCGGAAAACACCAGGGTTAAGGGCCGCTGGTAACGGTCCGCGCGCTCGGCTTCCTGCACGATGCGTTCGTTGAACAGGCGCCGGTTGTAGCAGGCGGTCAGCGGGTCCATGATGGACAGCTGCTGGATCGACTCCATGGCCGACTGCAAAGCATTGGTGCGGCTTTCCACTTCGGAGTCCAGGGTTCGCATCTGCTGTTCGATCTGGTTTTGCAGTGTTTGAAAGCCCTCCAGCACAATGTCCAGCTCATCGCGCCTGTGGCCTTCTCCCCGGCCGACCACCGCAGCGTCGCTTGCGCGCTGCTGGGACAGGGAAGTCACATAGTCCATGACATAGCGCAATGGCCGCTCCAGCTCGCGCTTGAGCAACACGATGATCACGCCACACAGGGCGATATACGCCGCCATGCTGAAGCCCAGCGAACGCAAGATTTCGCCGTACAACACCCTCGGATCGGGGGCGATCTCCAATGTGCCTATCGATACGCTGCGGTCATCGGGTTGGGCGATATTGAAAGTGCGTACGTCCGCACGTTTGCGCAACTCCGGGTCACCCGCCTCGAAAACCGCGCCCACGTCTGCTGTCAGACGCGCGTAGCCTATGTACGGTTGCTGGCTGATTTGCTCCAGTTGCTCTTCCAGGGAATGCGACTCGGCCTCCCAGACGCGGATGGACAACAACTGCAACTGGGTCTGCCCGATGGCACGCATGCCCAGCTCAAATTCATCGGTCGCGTGCCGCCAGGCCAGGTAACCCTGCACGACTGCGATACCGAGCAAGCTGACCAGGCAATACGCGGCAATGCGCTTGATCAGCTTGTTGGCGACCGACTGCACCGCTTCTTGTTTCACGTCCTACTCCTGCTTTTCAAGCAGCTGCTTGAAGTCGAAGTTGTAGCGCTGCAGGCGCGGGTTATGCACCTTGCTGAAGCGGCGGAAATCAATGGCATCGAAACGGCCCGCACCAAACATCTGGCTGAATCGCTGGGCCTGGGCAGGACTGAAGAGCGTGAACATCGGCTGGTCCATCTCCAGCCCCTCGGAGGCTGCAAAGTCAATTCCTTTGGAGTGGTCGTACACGATCACCAATGCCCACGCACCCAGCATGAAGTGGCCGCCCGCCAAGGCACTGAGCTCCCCGCTGCGCAGGGCTTGCATGGCCTCGGGTGATGTGTTGACGCCGCTGAAAAAGAGGTCCCGCCCGGGCTGCAAATCCCGCTCGCGCACCGCGTCCATGGCACCGAAGGCCATCAGGTCATTGGCCGCCCACACCAGCCGCGCTTCGGGATAACGCTGTTGCAACCAGCGCATTTGTTCCCTGGCCTTGTCACGGTTGAATGCGCCGAAAACCTCCTGGTCCAGCACCACATCCCCGGCTTCGGCCACGGCGCGGCGCATGCCGCGGGCACGCAAATAAGACGAGGGCGTTGACTTGTCACCACTGAGCGCAATCAGATGCATGGGGCGTCGCGATCCGGTCCCGGCAAGGCTACGCCCTTTGGCGATCAATGCGCGGGCCGTCAGGTACCCGGCGTCTTCGGCGCGCGGCTCCAACGAACCCAGCCACAAGCGGTATTTTTCTCGCGGCGCACCGCTGAGCTTGCGCTGCGAAAGGTCCGAGATACCGTTGAAGACCATCAAAACCGGCACGCCGGCACGGTCCAGGATGCGCAAGCAGGCGGGCCCGAATCCCCCCTCGTTACCCAACAGAACATAGTTGGGGCGCTGCGCGGGCGCACGTTGCGCGATCTCGCGCGCCACCTCGACCGCCCTGGCATGGTCGCGCTGCAAATACACAATTTCCAAATCCATGCCTAGCGCTCCCGCAGCAGCCTGCATGGACTGGCTTACCGCGACCCAGTAGGCCTCGTCCGATTTACCCGGATTGATGAAAGCTACCGACAAACACCATGCCCGCACCGGAAGCAGCGCGGCACACACATATAAAAGCACATGGAAACAGCCAATCCCCGGCCGGCCAAAACGCCGCCGTGAACCTGCCCGCCGCGCGGACTGCATGCCGGTTTCAGAACTGATTGCCAATCCTTGCTTGTAAGCAGCCCCGGTCCAACCGGGGCTGTGGACATTCTAAGGACGGCTTGGCGGCTGCGCGCAACCTAGCGGGACGCGTTGGCGTCGGCAACCGTCAGGGCGGTCATATTGACGATGCGGCGCACCGTGGTGCTTGCCGTCAGGATGTGCACCGGCTTGGCAGCGCCCAACAAGACCGGGCCGATGGCGATATTGCCGCCAGCCGCCGTCTTGAGCAGGTTGTAGGAAATATTGGCGGCATCGATGTTGGGGCAAACCAGGAGATTGGCATCGCCTTGCAAAGTGCTTTGGGGCATCTGGGTCGCGCGGGCGGCGCTGTCCAGCGCAATATCGCCGTGCATTTCGCCATCGACCTCCAGCCAGGGCGCCTGTGCCTGAATCAGACCCAGGGCTTCGCGCATCTTGAGCGCGCTGGGCTCGTTGCTGCTGCCAAAGTTGGAGTGGCTGAGCAAAGCCGCTTTGGGCTTGAAGCCGAAGCGCAGCATTTCCTCAGCCGCCATGATGGTGATTTCGGCAATCTGGGCCGCGCTGGGGTCGTAGTTGACATGGGTATCGACCAAAAACACCTGGCGCCCCGGCAGCAGCAGGCCGTTCATACAGGCGTAGGCGTTCACGGACTCGGCGTCGGCAGCGCCACCGCGCCGGCGTTTGCCAATCACCTGGTCCACGTAATGCAGATGCAGCGTGGTGGTACCCCAGGTGCCGCAAATCAGCCCGTCGACATCGCCTTTGTGCAGCAGCATGGCACCGATTAGCGTGAGCCGGCGGCGCATCTCGATCTTGGCCACTTGCACGGTGACGCCCTTGCGCTGGGTCATCTCGAAATAGGTCTGCCAGAAGTCGCGGTAGCGGTGGTCATCTTCGACATTCACCACGGCGTAATCATGGCCCTCGCGCAGGCGCAGACCGAACTTCTGGATACGCTCACGGATGATGGCCGGGCGTCCAATCAGCGTGGGCAGCGCCAGGCCTTCGTCGACCACAATCTGGGCGGCGCGCAACACGCGCTCGTCCTCGCCTTCGGCGTAGGCCACGCGCTTTTTGAGCGCGTTCTTGGCGGCCGAGAAAATCGGCTTCATGGTCGTGCCGGAAGCATAGACAAAGCTTTGCAGGCGCTCGCGGTACGCGTCCATGTCGGCAATCGGGCGCAGCGCCACGCCGCTATCGCGTGCCGCCTGGGCAACCGCCGGCGCAATCACCATCATCAGGCGCGGATCAAAGGGCTTGGGAATCAGGTACTCCGGGCCGAACTCCAATTGCTCGCCGGCATAGGCAGCCGCCACCACCTCGTTCTGCTCGGCCTGCGCCAGTTCGGCAATCGCGTGCACGGCGGCAATTTCCATCTCAACCGTGATGGTTGATGCGCCGGCATCCAGCGCGCCGCGGAAGATGTAGGGAAAACACAGGACGTTGTTGACCTGGTTGTGGTAGTCGGTGCGGCCGGTAGCCATGATGGCGTCGTCGCGCACCGCCTTGACCTCTTCCGGCAGGATTTCCGGTGTCGGATTGGCCAGCGCAAAAATCAGCGGCTTGGCCGCCATGGACGCCACCATATCGGGTTTGAGCACGCCCCCGGCGGACAGGCCCAGGAAAATGTCTGCGCCCACGATGACCTCGCGCAAGGTGCGCGCACTGGTTTTCTGGGCAAAGGCGATTTTGTCCTCGTCCATCAACTCGGTGCGGCCCTCGTACACCACCCCGGCCAGATCAGTGACATAGATGTTTTCGCGCGGAATGCCCAGCTTGACCAGCAGCCCCAGACAGGCCAGCGCCGCCGCCCCGGCACCCGAGGTGACCAGCTTGACCTTCTTGGGGTCTTTGCCCACGACCCGCAGGCCGTTGAGCAAGGCTGCGCCCACCACGATGGCGGTGCCATGCTGGTCGTCGTGGAACACCGGAATCTTCATGCGCTCGCGCAATTTGCGCTCCACATAAAAACAGTCCGGGGCCTTGATGTCCTCCAAATTGATGCCGCCAAATGTCGGCTCCAGCGAGGCAATGATGTCCACCAGCTTGTCCAGGTCGTGCTTTTCGTTGATCTCAATGTCAAACACGTCGATGCCGGCAAACTTTTTGAACAAAACGCCTTTGCCTTCCATCACCGGCTTGGCCGCCAGCGGGCCGATGTCGCCCAGACCCAGCACTGCCGTGCCGTTGGTGATCACGGCCACCAGATTGCCCCGGCTGGTGTACTTGAAGGCGTTGTTGGGATCTTTGACGATTTCTTCGCAGGGCGCGGCCACGCCGGGCGAATACGCCAGCGCCAGATCGTGCTGGTTGATCAGCTGCTTGGTCGCAGCGATGGAAATCTTGCCGGGTGTGGGGAACTGGTGGTAATCCAACGCGGCCTGGCGTTGCGAGGCGGGCTTGCTCGGCTCGGAAGAAGACCCGGGGGCGGTGGCAGGGGGCTTGGTGCTCATCGGGAATCCTCTTATCTGTACCTGGGATGGAGTGCGCGGGGCCGATCAGTATGACCGCACCGCCACAGGCGCCGGATTGTAGGGTCCGCCCCGGCAACTGCGCGCCCGGTCAGGGCAAGGTCGCCTTGCTCCATTCCATCCGCTTGGCGGTTTGCTTGCCCGTCAGCACAAAGCCCCGCTGCGCACCAGCCGCGTCCACAAACCGCCAGGCACCGCCAGCCTGCGCATCGGTGGCTTCGGCATCCTGCACCCACTCGCCTTGCAGCGCGGGATCGGGGGCAGCCACCGTGATCGGCAAAGCCGGGGTTTTGACCGCCACCGGCATCAGGGGGAAAACCAGCACGTCCGGCGTGCCCGCCAGATTGGCCGCCAGCACGCGTGCGGCGTTCATGATGGGCATCACGTAGGGCAGCGTGCGCCCCCCGGCGCTGGCGTACTGGGCGCAGTCCCCCAGCGCATAAACCCCGGGCGCGCTGGTCTGCAACTGCGCATCAACCAGTACCCCGCGTTCACAGGCAATGCCCGCCTGCGAGGCCAGCGCGGTATCCGCGCGCAGGCCGACCGCGCTCAATACGGCGTCCGTTGCCAGCGTCGTGCCATTGGCCAGGGTGGCCAGCCAGCGCTGCGCACCGCCCGTGGCCGCATCGAGGCGCTGCACCGTAGTGCCGAAATGCCAGACCACGCCCAGATCCTGCAGCGCCTGGCGCAGCTGCTCCCCCGCAGGCGCGGGCAGCAAAGCGGCCAAGGGGCGCGGCGACGGGTCCACCACATGCACCGCATAGCCCGCCGACAGCAAGTCGTTGGCAAACTCGCAGCCAATCAAGCCGGCTCCCATCACCAGAACAGTGGCCGCTTGGCCCTGGGCCCGCGCAGGCAGTGCATGCAAGTCGGCGTGCAAGCGGCGCAAGTCGTCCAGGTGGTTCACGCTGGACACCGCGTTGGCGGCGTCGCCCTGCATCGGGATGCGGATCGGGTGCGCTCCGGTGGCCAGCACCAGTTGCCCGTAGGCCAGGGTTTGCACCGCGCCGGCCTGCACCAGCTCCAATGTGCGGGCCGCCGTGTCCATGGACTGCACGGTGCTGTGCGCGTGCAACTGCACGTGCAGGTTCGCCGCCATATCGGCCGCCGCCGTCGTGACCAGCTGCTGCGGGCTGCGCTTTTGGCCAAAGGCGTTGGAGAGCGTGGGCTTGGCATAAAAGTCACCGCTGTCCTGGGTGACCAGCACGATGGGCACGGCGGCATCGCGCTTGCGCAGTTCGCGCGCCGTGGTCCAGGCGGCCAGCCCGGCCCCGACGATCACGACCGGGGCCACGCTGCCGGCGCTCATACCTGGACCGCTTCGAAGTCCGCTTTGGCCACGCCGCAGTCCGGGCAGGCCCAGTCAGCCGGCACATCGGCCCACACAGTTCCGGGGGCGATTCCGTCTTCCGGGCGGCCCAGAGCCTCGTCATACACAAAGCCACACACAATGCACATATAGGTTTTCATGGTCAATCTCTCCGTTGGGGGGTTGCGTTTGTTGGGTTCAAAAAATAGCGGATACGGGGCAGTCCAAGCTGCTGCTCAGGCAGCCACTTTGGCCAGTTGCGCTTTGTAATGATTGGCGTGGCGCTCTTCGACCTTGGCCAGCGCGGCAAAGCGCTTTTGCGCGGTGCGCAGGGTCGCTGTGAACTGGGCCGCGTGCAGCTTGGATTCGGCGATCTGTTCATCCATCTCGGCCACCGCTGCCGCATTGCCCTCGCGCTCGGCGGTGGCGCGGAAGCCGGGGTACATCTCGCTGTATTCATAGGTTTCCCCGTCGATGGCGATTTGCAAGGCGGCGGCCGGCGTCAGGCTGGCTTTGGGATACAGCAAATCCAGGTGGCCAAAGGCGTGCATCACTTCCTGGTCGGCGGTTTCCTCAAACACCCGGGCGGTGTCTTCGTCACCGGCGGCGCGCGCGATCCGGGCGAAGTAGCGGTATTTGATGTGCGCCATGGATTCGCCGGCAAAAGCCGCTTCCAGGTTGGCAAGGGTGGTGATTTCGGGGCGGGTGGCGGTGGTCATCATGAACTCCTGTGATTGATGAAATGAATCGGAACAGGAGCAATGATAGGTTTAATTAATAAAATTCGCCAATTGGCTTTGGCTAATTGATTGATAGAGGCTATGGCCGCTAGCCAGCGCCTATTCCCGCATCAGGGCCTCGATCGCGTCGGGCTCCACCGGCACGCCACGGCTGATCAGCTCGCAGCCGCCGTCGGTGACGATGGCGTCGTCTTCGATGCGGATGCCGATGCCGTGGAAATGCGCGGGCACACCGGGTGCTGCGCGCACGTAAATGCCGGGCTCAATGGTCAGCACCATGCCGGCGCGCAAGATCCGCGCAGGGCGGCTGACGATCTCCTGCCCGGTGAGCGCGTCGCGGCGCACGCTGGTCTGGCCGATCTCCGAAGGCTCGGTATAGGCTCCGCAGTCGTGCACATCCATGCCCAGCCAGTGGCCGGTACGGTGCATATAAAACGGGAAATAGGCGCGCTTTTCAATCACGTCGTCCAGCGTGCCAACCACCTTGGCGTCGAGCAGCCCGAGGTCCAGCATGCCCTGGGCCAGCACCTTGACGGTGGCCTCGTGCGGGTCGGTGAAACGCGCCCCGGCGCGGGTGGCATGGACCGCCGCCACTTGGGAAGCCAGCACCAATTCGTACAGATCCCGCTGCGGCCCGCTGAACTTGCCATTGGCAGGAAAGGTGCGGGTGATGTCGGAGGCGTAGCCGTCGAGCTCGCAGCCCGCATCAATCAGCACCAGCTCGCCGTCGCGCACCGGGCCGGCATCGGCGCGGTAATGCAGCACGCAGGCATTGGCGCCGGCCGCGACGATGGAGCCGTATGCGGGGCACTGCGAGCCGTGAAGGCGGAACTCGTGCAACAGCTCGGCGTCCAGATGGTATTCCCGCACATCCTGCCCGGCGCGCAGCATGCGCGCGCTCAACTGCATGGCGCGGATATGGCCACCTGCGCTGATGCGTGCGGCGCGGCGCATGGTGTCCTGTTCGGCGGCGTCTTTGACCAGGCGCATCTCATCGAGCGGCTCGCACAGGTCCCGTTGCTGGGTAGGGCACAAAGTGCCGTAACGGACCCGGTCGCGCAAGGGCTGCATCCAGCCGCCCACCCGGGTCTCCAGCCCTTTGTGGGTCGCAAACGGAAACCACACGGCGTCGCAGCCGTCGAGCAGGGCCGGCATGCGGGTGTCGATATCGGTGACGGAATAGGCCTCGGTCAGACCGAGTTCCTGCGGCGCAGCCTGCGGCCCCAGGCGGTAACCGTCCCAGATTTCACGCTCCAGGTCTTTGGGGCGGCAAAACAGCGTGCTGCGGCCGTCCCCATGCAGCACCAGCCAGCTGTGCGGCTCGGCAAAGCCGCTCAGGTAAAAAAAGTAGCTGTCCGCGCGGTACAAAAAATCGGCGTCCCGGTTGCGCTGCTGCTCGGGCGCGGTGGGAATGATGGCCACGCCTTTGGGGCCGATGTGGCGGGCCAACGCGGCACGGCGCGCGGCGTAATCGGGGGCAATGCGCAGCAAGGGTTCGGTCATGGTGTTCATACAGCTCAGTCTCCAGAATTCAGTTCGTCCAGGCGGGCCGGCGTGCCCACGTCAACCCAGGTGCCCGGATACAGCGTGGCAGTGACCTGTCCATTGTCCATGCCACGGCGCAAGAGGGGCGCCAGCGGGGCTTTGGTGCCGCCCGGATTGCCCGGCGCGATACCGCAGTCGGCAAAAAACGCGTGCTTGTACAGCGCGATGGTGCTGAAGGTGTAGCGCGGCGCGCTGTCCTGCGCGGACACATGGAGCGCCTGGCCGGTCCCGGACAGGCCGAAATCACCGCGCGGGTTGTGCGCCGGGTTGGGCACCAGCCAGATGTGCGCCAGCGCCGAGCTGGCCGCGAAGCGGGCGCGGTCCCCGGCGGCGAAAGCGAAGTCCGGCGCAAACACATCGCCCGCCGCCACCCAAAAAACCGGGTCGAGCTGGGGCAGGGCCCGCACGATGCCGCCTGCCGTCTCCAGCGCGCCGCCAAAGTCCCGGCCTTCGCGGGAGTACGCGATGTCCACGGGCGGCAAGGGCGCAGCCTCCCAACGCGGGCCGGGCTGCTGCGCAAACTGCTCCTCCAGCCACGCGGTATTCACGATCACGCGGCTGGCACCGGCGCGCTGCAATGCTTCCAGATGCCATTGCAGCAGCGGCTTGTGGCGTACGCGCAGCAAGGGCTTGGGCGTGTGGTCGGTCAGCGGGCGCATGCGTTCGCCCCTGCCCGCCGCCAGCAACAGCGCCTGCGCCAGATCCTGCCCCATGCGCACTCCCTAGCGACCGCCCACGGTGACCGTGCCGAATGCGTGCTGCGCGTGGCGCGGCAAACAGCGCCAATAGGCGGGCGTGGCCTGCACCTGACCCCCGAGCTCGCCAGCGGCCTGCCAGGCCCAGCGCGGGTTGTACAAAAAGGCCCGCGCCAGCGCCACCAGGTCGGCGTCCCCGGCCTGCACAATGGCCTCGGCCTGCGCGGCCTCGGTGATCAGGCCGACGGCGATCGTGTGCAGTTCCGTGGCATCGCGCATGGCGCGGGCCAGCGGCACCTGGTAACCGGGGGCAAGCGGGATTTTTTGCTGCGGCGAGACACCGCCCGAGGACATGTGGATGAAATCGCAGCCCAGTTCCTTGAGCCGCTGCCCGAAGACGCTGCATTGCGCGATGTCCCAGCCGCCGTCGACCCAGTCGGTGCCCGAAATACGGATGCCCAACACGCCGTCAAACACCGCACGCACCGCCGCAAACACCTCCAGCGGAAAGCGCATCCGGTTCTCCAGGCTGCCGCCATAGGCGTCGCTGCGCTGGTTGGCAACCGGCGACAGGAATTCATGCAACAAATAGCCGTGGGCGTTGTGGATTTCAATGGCCTCTATGCCCATGGCATGGGCGCGCCGCGCAGCCGCAACAAAGGCATCACGTACCCGTTCCAAAGACGCAATATCCATGGCCACGGGCGGGGCCTCAGCGGGAAGCTGGGGCAGGGCCGAAGGGCCCAGCGGCAGCCAGCCGCCCGCATCCACCGACAGCAGTTGGCCACCGCGCCAGGGCACATCGCTGGAGGCCTTGCGCCCGGCATGTGCGAGCTGAATGCACACAGCAACGGGGGGCGCCAATGCGCGCGCACGGCGCAGGGTATCGGCCAAGGCGGCTTCGGTCTGCGCATCCCACAGGCCCAGGCACGCCGGGGTGATGCGGCCTTCCGGCAGCACAGCGGTAGCCTCGATGGTGAACATGGCAGCGCCACTATTGAGCAAATTGCCCCAGTGCATCAGGTGCCAGTCGGTGGCGCAACCGTCCCGCGCGGCGTATTGGCACATGGGTGCTACCGTGATGCGGTTGGCAAGGGTCAGTCCACCGCGCGGCGAGGACAGGGTGAAGGGCGAGAACAGCATGCTCATGGGGTGGTCGGATGCGCGGCAGTGGAAAAGTCCGCATCATGCGCGAAATCGGGGCCAGACCAGCGTGCCCGATAAAATCGCACCCTCCCCCGCCCGCCTCGCCACATTGCGAGCGGTTCCTTTGCGCTTTGATCAGGCCGTCTATGACCATTTCTCACTCATCCCACATGATGGCCAGCGCAGTGCGCGCACTCGCCATGGACGCGGTACA
>CANCTD010000025.1 GCA_947380945.1 Comamonadaceae bacterium | reverse complement strand
CAACCTATTGCCACCCTATGCCAAGAACCACGCCTTCCACTAAAAAGCCGCCTGCCGCGCGGGACCTGCAACCTGCCGATTACCTGACCAAAATCCTCAATGCCCGCGTCTACGATGTGGCTACGGAATCGGCATTGGAGGTGGCGAAGAATTTAAGCCAACGCATCCATAACACCGTGCTGCTCAAGCGTGAGGACCAGCAGTCGGTGCGCAGTTTCAAGCTGCGCGGGGCGTACAACAAGATGGCGCAGTTGAGTGCGGCGCAGCTGAAAAAAGGCGTGATTTGCGCCTCGGCCGGTAACCATGCGCAAGGTGTTTCCTTGAGCGCCAAGCGCCTGGGATGCCGGGCGGTGATCGTGATGCCCACCACCACGCCGCAGCTCAAGGTGGATGCGGTGCGCGAACTCGGCGGCGAAGTGTTGCTGCACGGCGAGAGCTACACCGACGCCTACAACCACGCATTGACGCTGGAAAAAAAGCAAGGTCTGACCTTTGTCCACCCCTTTGACGACCCGGACGTAATTGCCGGCCAAGGCACGGTCGCCATGGAAATCCTGCGCCAGCACCAGGGGCGGCTGGACGCCGTGTTTGTGGCGATTGGCGGGGGCGGCTTGATCAGCGGCGTGGCCAATTACATCAAGGCGGTGCGCCCGGGCGTGAAGGTGATTGGCGTGCAGATGAACGACTCCGACGCCATGATGCAGTCGGTGGCACAGGGCGCGCGCGTGGCGCTGGCTGATGTGGGCTTGTTCTCGGACGGCACGGCGGTCAAGTTGGTGGGCGAGGAGACCTTCCGCATTGCGCGCGGGCTGGTCGATGAATTCATCACCGTGGACACCGACGCCGTGTGCGCGGCGATCAAGGATGTTTTTGTCGACACCCGCTCCATCGTCGAACCCGCCGGTGCATTGGCGGTGGCCGCGATCAAAAAATATGTGGCGCTGCACAAGCTGCGCGGTCACACCTTCGCGGCAATTTTGTGCGGCGCGAACATGAACTTCGACCGCCTGCGTTTTGTCGCCGAGCGCGCCGATGTGGGCGAGGAGCGCGAGGCGCTGTTCGCGGTGACGATTCCCGAAGAGCGCGGTAGCTTCAAACGGTTTTGCGAGCTGATCGGCGATTTGCCCGGTGGGCCGCGCAATGTGACCGAATTCAACTACCGCATGAGCGACACCACGCGCGCCCATGTCTTTGTAGGCCTCAGCACCAAAGGACCGGGCGAATCAGGTCGCATCGCCAAGAATTTTGTTCGCCACGGTTTTGATGCGCTGGACCTGAGCCACGACGAGCTGGCGCAGGAACACATACGCCACATGGTGGGCGGCCACTCGACGCTGGCGCAGGACGAGCGCGTGCTGCGCTTTGTGTTCCCGGAGCGCCCGGGCGCTTTGATGAAGTTCCTGAGTCTGATGCGACCGGGCTGGAACATCAGCCTATTTCATTACCGCAACCAGGGGGCGGACTACGGCCGCATTCTGGTGGGCCTGCAGGTTCCGCAGTCTGATGACAAGGCCTTTGCCCGCTTCTTGAAGACGCTGGGCTACCCCTATGTGGAAGAAACCGCCAACCCGGTCTACCGCATGTTTTTGCAAACCTGAGGTCTGCCGTGGCAGCAACCCTGGATGGCAAATTGGTGGTGGCGATTTCCTCGCGCGCCTTGTTTGATTTCGAAGAAGAAAACCGGGTTTTCGAGCAAGGCGATGACCACGCCTATATGGCTTTGCAGCGCAGCCGCCTGGACACGCCAGCCACCCCCGGCGTGGCCTTTTCCCTGGTGCGCAAGCTGCTGGCTTTTAATGACGACAGTTCCGACGCAGCGCGACGCGTCGAAGTGGTAATCCTCTCGCGCAACGACCCGGTCAGCGGCCTGCGCGTCATGAAGTCCGCCGCGCATTACGCCCTGCCCATCATCCGCTGCACCTTCACGCGCGGCGAGTCGCCCTGGCGCTACCTGCAGCCGCTCAAGGCCAATTTGTTTTTGAGCACCCACCTGAGCGATGTGCGCGCTGCCTTGCAGGCGGGCGTTCCCGCAGCCCAGGTCTATCCGCATTCGGCGCACGCCAGTCAGCGCTACCCGCAGGAAGTGCGCATTGCTTTTGACGGCGACGCGGTGCTGTTCAGCGACGAGGCCGAGCGGGTTTTTCACGCGGGTGGCTTGGACGCATTTCAGCGCCACGAGGCGGCCAATGCCGCCCGGCCGCTGCCCGACGGCCCCTTCAAGCCGCTGCTGGTTGCGCTGCACCAGTTGCAGCAAGCCGCCCGCCCGGCTATGCGCATCCGTACGGCACTGGTCACTGCCCGCAGCGCGCCTGCGCATGAGCGCGCCATCCGCACGCTCATGGACTGGAATATCGAGGTCGACCAGGCCATGTTCCTAGGTGGGCTGGACAAGGGCGCGTTTCTGCGCGAGTTCGAGCCGGATTTCTTTTTTGATGACCAGACCGGCCACATCGAGTCTGCCGCGCGCCATGTGCCGGCCGGCCACGTCGCCAGCGGCGTGCGGAACTAAGACATGGACACCAACCAAGGTAATGCACCGTCGCGCCGCTGGGCTACGATTCGGCGCACGGCCGCCAGCGCCTGGGCGCTGACCCGGCCCTACTTTGTGTCTGAGCAGCGCTGGGTCGCCTGCGGCTTGCTCGCTGCAGTGGTGGCCTTGAACCTGGCGTTTGTTTACCTGGCCGTGCTGTTTAACCAATGGAATCAGGTTTTTTACGACAGCTTGCAGGAGAAAAACAGCGCGGTGTTCTGGGAGCAGCTCTGGCGCTTTTGCTATCTGGCTTTTGCCTACATCGTGATCGCGGTCTACAAGTTTTACCTGACGCAGCTGCTGGAGATCCGCTGGCGCGCCTGGCTGACGCAGCAGTTTTTGGCACGCTGGCTCTCCGACCGGGCTTTTTATGTCATGGAGCTGGCCCGCTTCGGCCCGGTTCAGGGCGCGCAGCCGGACAACCCGGACCAGCGGATTCAGGAAGACATAGGCCAGTTCACGGCACTAACACTTGGGCTGGTGATGGGGCTGCTGCATTCGGTGGTGACGCTGGCGAGTTTTGTGGGGATTTTGTGGGCGCTGTCTGGCGATTTCGGTTTTCGCCTGGGGGGATCGGATTACACGATTCCGGGTTTTATGGTCTGGATGGCGCTGTTGTACTGTGGCGTGGGCAGCGTGCTCACGCACTACATCGGCCGCTCGCAGATTGCGCTGAATTTCCAGCAACAGCGCTTGGAAGCCGATTTCCGCCACCACCTGGTGCGGGTGCGCGAATACAGCGAATCGATCGCCTTGGACGGCGGCGCGGACAACGAGAACCAGCGCCTGCGCGGCCGCTTCGACAGCGTGCTGGGCAACTTCATGCAGCTGCTGCGGGCGCAAAAAAACCTGGTCTGGTTCACCAGCTTTTTCGGCCAGGCAGCGGTGGTCTTTCCCTTTGTGGTGGCGGCACCGCGCTTTTTCAGCGGTGCGATCAAGCTGGGCGATTTGATGCAGATTTCATCCGCCTTTGGTGAAGTCCAGGGTGCGATGAGTTGGTTTGTGGACAGCTACAGCACGCTGGCCGGCTGGCGTGCCACCACCGACCGTTTGACCGGCTTTTCCAGCAGCCTGGCTGCCATAGGGCGGGCAGCGTCTGGGGCCGGGCAGGGCGGCTATGCGGCTGCGGATGAGGAGGGGGCGCAGCGAAGCGCTGGCGACCAACAGGTTGCCGCGGGCGTGCGCGTTCATGGTTTGCGGGTCTGCCTGCCGGATGGCAGCGTGCTGCTGGCGGCCGACAGCCTGCGCGCCCTGGCCGGGGAGCGGGTGCTGCTGCAAGGCCCGTCGGGCAGTGGAAAGTCCAGCCTGTTCCGTGCACTGGCGGGTATTTGGCCTTTTGCCAGCGGCGTGGTACAGCGCCATCCGGACGCCATGTTCATCCCGCAGCGGCCCTATTTCCCCAATGGCGCGCTGCGCGAAGCGCTGGCCTATCCCGAAATGCCCGCACGCTATACCGATGCGGAACTGCGCAAAGCCTTGCACGCTGCGCAGTTGCCGGAGCTGGCAGCGGACCTGGACCGGCAGGCGGCCTGGGGCCAGACCCTGTCCGGCGGCGAGCAGCAGCGCCTGGCCATTGCCCGCGTGCTGCTCAAACGCCCGGCCTGGGTGTTTGCGGATGAGGCCACCAGCGCGCTGGACGACACGGCGCAGGCGGCGGTTTACGCCGCCCTGGTCACCATGGTGGAGGAACGCGGAGGCGGCATGGTCTCCATCGCCCACCGCGCGGGCCTGGCGCAGTTCCATACCGGCAGTTGGGTACTCGCACCCGCGCCGGATGGGACCGGGTTCGTGTTGCGCTCAGGTGGGGTTGCGTAAAAGCGCTCGCCGAGCTACCCCCGCCGTGCGTGCGCTCAAGTGAACTGCTTGAACCAGTTTAAAACCTGCGTCGGCAAAAAGCCAAGATTCCCGGGCGGCGGGCCGCTGGGAAAGCCCACATGGCCGCCTTCAGCCGGCTGCCATAACACCACGTCGGGCGGGAGCGCCCCGGCTGCGGGCAGGCTGCTGGCGGGTACAAAGGGGTCGTTGCGCGCGTTGACGACCAGGCTGGGCAGGCGCAGCCGTCCCAGTTCGGGTCCGGCGGAGGCCCGCTTCCAGTAATCCAGCGCGCCGCCAAAGCCGTGCAGGGGCGCGGTGAAAACCTGGTCAAAGTCCTGCAAGGTGCGGGCGCGCAGCAAAGCCTCGCGGTCAAAAAGCCCCGGAAACTGCGCCCATTTTTGAAGCGCTTTGGGCTTCATGGTGTGCAAAAAGCGCCGCCCGTAAAGCAGGTGCGTGAAACCCTGGCTGATGTGCAGGCCGCAGGCCGTCAGATCCAAAGGCGCACAGACGGCGCAAAGAGCCGCTGCGCTGGCACGGGCGCTGCGTCCCGCTTCCTGGCCCCAGCGCAATAAAGCGTTACCCCCCAGCGAAATGCCCACGGCATACAGCGGCCCGGCGTGGTCCTGGCGCAGACGCTCCAGAACCCAGCCGATTTCTGTGTAGTCGCCCGCGAAGTAGGCGCGTGGCGCGCGGTTGATCTCGCCGCTGCAGCCTCGGAAGTGGGGAACCACGAAATCCATGCCCTGCGCGTGTGCGGCCCGGGCAAAGGCCAGCGCGTAATGCCCCGACGAGTTCCCCTCCAGGCCATGGAACAGGACTAGCAAAGGCCGTGGCGTGCTGCCCGATGCCGCGTTTGCGCCGTCCAGAAAATCGAGGTCCATGAAGTCCCCGTCGGGCGTGTCCCAGCGCACGCGGCGGTAGCGCGTAGGGGCAAGTGGGCCCGGTGCGCTGAAAAGCGATGCCCAAATGGTCTGGGCATCGCCGCCCGGCAGCCACCAGGGTGCGCGGTAATTCCAGGGTACAGGCTGCGTAGGCGTGCCGCTCAATGCAAGACCTGCGGCGCGGGGGTCGGTACCCGGGCGTCTTGCGGTGTGCCGGGGCTGGCGTGGTGCACGACCAGGCGCCAGCCTTGTGCGCTGCGGTGGAAGACATGGGTAGTGGTGACCAGGGCGGTACCCGGGCCGGTGGAGGTCATGACGTTGACGCTCTCCACCAAGTGGTGGACGGCGGTGTGGTTGCTGACCCAGCGCGACAGGCAGTGGGGGCGGGCGTCAATCGCAGCGCCTTCGGCAAACAGGGTTTCAAAGCTGGCGCGGATGTCGGCAGAGCCCAGGGAGCGGGAACCGCCGGGGTGTATGCAGGCGATTTCATCTTCGTCCGCCCAACACGCCATGAGGCGGGCGATGTCGCCGGATTGCAGCGCTTCGTAAAACGCGGCATCCACGTCATCCGGTGTGCCGCCGAGGATGGCGGCGAATGAGGGGGCTTGGCGCATGCGGGGTCAGGGTGGCGAGAAGCTCCCGGCCGCCTTGTGCGTCAGCCCGGTGTGGCGGTTTACCGCTTGCCGCGCAGGCGGCGGATGGCAGCGAGTTGGGCCGTCATCATGACCAGTTCGGCCTGGGCGCTGGCCAGGTCCAAGTCGGTCTTGGCGTTCTTGATGGCCTCTTCGGCGCTGCGGCGTGATGCCTGGGCGCGTTCTTCGTCCAAGTCCTTGCCGCGCACAGCGGTGTCGGACAAAACGGTAACGCGGTCAGGCTGGACCTCGATGATGCCGCCGGCGACAAACACAAACTCTTCGCTGCCGTCTGCCAACTCAATACGCACCGAGCCCGGCTTGACCCGGGTAATCAGCGGCGTGTGGCGCGGGTAGACGCCGAGTTCGCCCGATTCGCCGGGCAAGGCAACAAAACGCGCCTCGCCCGAAAAGATCGACGCTTCGGCACTCACCACATCGACGTGGATGGTGTTCATGGATTAGACCTTTTTGGCTTTTTCGAAGGCTTCGTCAATGGTGCCGACCATGTAGAAGGCCTGCTCGGGCAGGTGGTCGCACTCGCCGGCAACAATCATCTTGAAGCCGCGGATGGTCTCAGCCAGAGAGACGTACTTGCCGGGCGAACCGGTGAACACCTCGGCAACGTGGAAGGGCTGCGACAGAAAACGCTGGATCTTGCGGGCACGGGCCACGGTCAGCTTGTCTTCGGGGGCCAGCTCGTCCATGCCCAGAATCGCGATGATGTCGCGCAATTCCTTGTAGCGCTGCAGGGTGCCCTGCACAGCGCGCGCGGTGTTGTAGTGCTCTTCGCCCACGACCAGCGGGTCGAGCTGGCGGCTGGTGGAGTCCAGCGGATCCACGGCGGGGTAAATACCCAGCGAAGCGATGTCACGCGAAAGCACCACGGTGGAGTCCAAGTGGGCGAAGGTGGTGGCGGGAGAGGGATCGGTCAAGTCATCCGCTGGCACGTACACGGCCTGGATGGAGGTGATGGAACCCACTTTGGTGGAAGTAATACGCTCTTGCAGGCGGCCCATTTCTTCGGCCAGCGTAGGCTGGTAACCCACGGCAGAAGGCATACGACCCAACAACGCGGACACTTCGGTACCGGCCAAGGTGTAGCGGTAAATGTTGTCCACGAAGAACAAAACGTCTTTGCCTTCGTCACGGAAGGACTCGGCAATTGTCAAACCGGTCAGCGCTACGCGCAAACGGTTGCCGGGAGGCTCGTTCATCTGGCCGTAAACCATGGCCACTTTGGACTCGCCCAGGTTCTCCAGGTTCACCACGCCGGAATCGGCCATCTCGTGGTAGAAGTCGTTGCCCTCACGGGTACGCTCACCCACACCGGCGAACACGGACAAGCCGCTGTGCGCTTTGGCGATGTTGTTGATCAGTTCCATCATGTTCACGGTCTTGCCCACGCCGGCACCGCCGAACAAGCCCACCTTGCCGCCTTTGGCGAAGGGGCACACCAGGTCAATCACCTTGATACCCGTTTCCAGCAACTCTTGCGAGGGGCTGAGTTCGTCATAGGCCGGTGCTTTACGGTGGATGGAGGCGGTTTGTGTCTGGTCCACGGGGCCGCGCTCGTCAATCGGGCTGCCCAGCACGTCCATGATGCGACCCAGGGTGGCCTTGCCAACCGGTACGGTGATCGCCGCGCCGGTGTTGGTGACCATCAGTCCGCGGCGCAGGCCGTCGGAGCTGCCCAGCGCAATGGTGCGCACAATGCCATCGCCCAACTGTTGCTGGACTTCCAGCGTCAAGGCGGTACCGGCAAGCTTCAAGGCGTCGTACACCTTGGGCATGTGATCGCGCGGGAACTCCACGTCCACCACTGCGCCGATACATTGAACAATTTTTCCCTGAACGCCAGCGTTCGTGTGGGTGGTCTCATGCGCCATGTTATTCCGCTCCAAAAATAAAAATCAGACAGCCGCTGCGCCCGCAACGATCTCGGACAATTCCTTGGTGATCGCAGCCTGGCGCGTCTTGTTGTAAATGAGTTTGAGTTCGCCGATCACATTGCCGGCGTTGTCGGTGGCCGACTTCATGGCCACCATGCGGGCCGATTGCTCGGACGCCATGCTTTCGGCCACGGCCTGGTAGACCAGCGCCTCCACGTAGCGCAGCAACAAGTCATCGATTACGGTCTGCGCGTCGGGCTCGTAGACGTAGTCCCAGGAATGGCCGCTGCGACCGCTTTGCATGCCTTTGGCTGACAGGGGCAGCAGTTGCTCGATCACAGGCTCCTGCTTCATGGTGTTGATGAAGCGGGTGTAGCACAGGTGAACCGAACTGACTTCGCCGTTGACATAGGCGTCCAGCAGAACTTTGACCGGCCCGATCAGGCGCTCCAGATGCGGGGTGTCGCCCAGCTGGATCGCTTGCGCAACCACTTTGACGCCGTTGCGCCCCAGAAAGCCCAGTCCTTTATTGCCGATCGCAACGGCCTGCGGCGTGAAGCCCGCAGCCTGCCCTTCGCGCAGCTTTTGCGTCAGAACGCGCAACACATTGGTGTTCAAACCGCCGCACAAACCCTTGTCGGTCGTGACCACGATGTACCCGGTGCCTTTGGACTCGTTCAATTCCATGAACGGGTGCACGTACTCGGGGTTGGCGTGCCCGAGGTTGGCGGCAATATTGCGCACCTTTTCCGTGAAGGGGCGGGCCGCACGCATGCGATCCTGCGCCTTGCGCATTTTGGAAGCGGCTACCATTTCCATGGCTTTGGTGATCTTCTTGGTGTTTTCCACCGATTTGATCTTGCCGCGTATTTCCTTACCTGCTGCCATCAGAGGCTCCTTGTGACGTCAGAGCGGGATTTACGCAAAGTTCTTCTTGAACGCTGTGAGGGCGGCGCTCAGTTCGGCTTCGGCATCTTTGTCCATCGCTTTGGCAGCTTCCAGCTTGGCGAGCAGGTCGGCGTGCTTGTCCTTCAGATAGGCATGCATACCGCTTTCGAAAGCCAGAACCTGTTTCACTTCGATGTCGTCCAGGTAACCCTTGTTCACAGCGAACAGCGTGGCACCCATCAGGCTGATGGTTTGCGGGCTGTACTGGGCTTGCTTGAGCAACTCGGTCACACGTGCGCCGCGGTCGAGCTGCTTGCGGGTTGCCTCATCGAGGTCCGACGCAAACTGGGCAAAGGCCGCCAATTCACGGTACTGCGCCAAGTCGGTACGGATACCGCCGGACAGGCCTTTGATCAGCTTGGTTTGGGCAGCGCCACCCACGCGGGATACCGAAATACCGGCGTTGATAGCGGGGCGCACACCGGCGTTGAACAACGAGGTCTCCAAGAAGATCTGACCGTCGGTGATCGAAATCACGTTGGTGGGCACGAAAGCGGACACGTCACCCGCTTGCGTCTCAATAATCGGCAACGCGGTCAGTGAACCGGTTTTACCTTTGACTTCGCCTTTGGTGAAGTGCTCGACATAGTCGGCGTTCACGCGGGCGGCGCGCTCGAGCAAGCGGCTGTGGAGATAAAACACGTCGCCGGGATAGGCTTCGCGGCCCGGTGGGCGGCGCAGCAGCAAGGAAACCTGGCGGTAGGCCACGGCTTGCTTGGACAAATCGTCGTACACGATCAGCGCGTCTTCGCCGCGGTCGCGGAAGTACTCGCCCATGGTGCAGCCGGAATAGGCCGACACATACTGCATCGCTGCAGATTCGGAGGCAGAAGCGGCCACCACAATGGTGTAAGCCATGGCGCCCGCTTGTTCCAACGCGCGCACCACGTTTTTGATCGACGAGGCTTTCTGTCCGATCGCCACGTAGATACAGGTCATGTGTTGACCTTTTTGGTTGATGATCGCGTCAATCGCCACAGCGGTTTTACCGGTCTGGCGGTCGCCGATGATCAGTTCGCGCTGGCCGCGTCCGATTGGCACCATGGAGTCAATGGACTTCAAGCCGGTTTGCATGGGCTGGCTGACCGATTCGCGGGCAATCACGCCGGGCGCGACCTTCTCGATCACGTCGGTCATCTTGGCGTTGATCGGGCCTTTGCCGTCAATCGGTTGGCCCAGCGCGTTCACCACGCGGCCTATCAGCTCGGGGCCGACCGGTACTTCCAGAATGCGGCCGGTGCATTTGACCGTGTCGCCTTCGGAGATGTGTTCATAGTCACCCAAAATCACCGCGCCGACCGAGTCGCGCTCGAGGTTCAGCGCCAAGCCGAAGGTGTTGTTGGGGAACTCAAGCATTTCGCCCTGCATCACATCGGACAAGCCGTGGACGCGCACGATGCCGTCGGTCACCGAGATCACGGTGCCCTGGTTGCGGATATCGGCGCTGGCGGACAGCCCTTCGATACGGCTCTTGATCAGTTCGGAAATTTCTGCCGGATTGAGTTGCATGACTCTTTCCCTCTTTCTTGGTAAAACTAAAGCACAGTTGTTGGCCGCATCACGCAGCCAACGCCACTTTCATCTGTTCCAGGCGGGCTTTGACCGAGGTGTCGAGCACCTCGTCGCCCACCAGCACGCGAATGCCGCCAATCAGCTCGGGCTGCAATTCCACCGTCACAAACAACTTGCGTCCAAAACGCTTTTCCAGCGCCTGGGTCACGTCCGCGAGCGCTGCGCCTTCCATGGGGAAAGCGCTGTAAATCGTGGCATCGGACGCGCCGCCTTCGCTGTTCATGTGCGCGCGGAACTGCGCAGCCATTTCAGGCAGGGCGCTCAGACGTCCGTTCTCCAGAACGGTACGCAAAAATTGCCGCGCCACTGCGGTCAAGGGCTCTTGCATCACGCCTTCCACCAGACCCACCACCTGGTCCACGGTGGACTTGGGGTTGTCCGCAAAGCGCAACAAGTCGGGGTCACCCGCCACCGCGGCCATGCGGTCCAACCACTGCGACGTGGCAGTATGGTCCGAGACGCTGGATTTAAAAAGCGCGTCCGCGTAGGGACGGGCGATGGTTGCGAGTTCAGCCATGCGCGCCTCTAAAGTTCGTTCTTCAAGCGCGACAGCAAGTCAGCGTGGACCTGGGCATTGACTTCTTTGCGAAGGATTTGCTCAGCGCCTTTGACAGCCAGCACGGCGACTTCTTCGCGCAGCGATTCACGCACCTTGACAGCTTGTTGCAAAGCTTCAGCGCGGGCGCTGTCCACAATGCGCTGGCCTTCCGCCGTTGCACGCGACTTGGCTTCGTCGATGATTTGCTGCGCCCGGCGCTCGGCGTCCGCCAATACAGCGGCCGACTCGGAGCGGGTGGCCGCGAGGCGGGTTTCCACTTCGCGGTGCACGTTGGAGAGCTCAATTTTCGCGTGCTCGGCAGCCGCCAAGCCATGCGAAATTTTCTCTGCACGTTCGTCCAAGGCCTTGACCACGGGCGGCCAGATGAACTTCATCGTGAACCCGACCAAGATCAGGAACACAATCATCTGAACAATGAGGGTACCGGTAATGCTCACTTCGTATCCTTTTCCATAGGGCTCAGGCGGGTTGCGGCGCGGTCCGCGTCGCAACGTCCAAGGGGCAAATGGATTACTTGGCCAGTTGGGCCAGGAAGGGGTTGGCCGTGGCGAACCACAGAGCCACACCGGTTCCGATAATGAAGGCCGCGTCAATCAGACCGACCAGCAGGAACATCTTGGTTTGCAGTTCGCCCATCAGCTCAGGCTGACGCGCTGCGGCTTCAAGGTATTTGCTGCCCATGATGCCGATTCCGATACAGGCACCGAAGGCACCCAGACCAATGATCAAACCAGCGGCGAGCGCGACAAAACCGATAAGACTTTCCATGGTAGCTCCTTAAAAAAAACAGAAAAACAGGGTTAACAATCAGTGGTGATCATGCGCCTGGCCCACGTAGACGAGGGTCAACATCATGAAAACAAATGCTTGTAGGGTGATGATCAAAATATGGAAGATGGCCCAGAAGGTGCCAGCGATGATGTGGCCTATGGACAGGGCGATGCCGGTGAAGGACATGGAAAACGCGCCACCCATCAAAGCAATCAGCAAAAACACCAATTCACCCGCATACATATTGCCGAACAACCGCATGCCATGCGAAACGGTTTTGGCGACGAACTCAATCATCTGCATGGCGAAGTTGAAGGGGTAGAGCAAAAAGTGGTTGCCAAAGGGTGCGGTGAACAGCTCGTGTAACCAGCCGCCTAAGCCCTTGATCTTGACGCAGTAATACAAGGAGATCACCAAAACACTGACCGACAAGCCCATGGAGGCAGACAGATCGGCGGTGGGGACCACGCGCATGTACGCATGGTGCGCGTCGCCGCCGTTGGCTGTGAAGATTACTTCCCAGATCATGGGGATCAAGTCGACCGGCAGCAAATCCATGGCGTTCATCAGGAAAATCCAGATGAACACGGTTAGCGCCAGGGGCGACACAAATTTGCGGCTCTCGGCGTTGTGGACAATGCTTTTGGCTTGTGCGTCAACCATCTCGACCAGCAATTCGACGGCCGCCTGCAAACGACCGGGCACGCCTGACGTCGCGCGACTGGCTCCAAACCACATGACCAAGCAGCCAATGACGCCCAATGAAATGGCCCAGAACAGGGAGTCCATGTTGAACACGGTGAAGTCGACAATGCCGCCCATGTGCTTGTTTTGCAAATGGGTAAGGTGATGGCCGATGTATTCACCAGCGCTCGGTCCCTGCTCAGCAGACATATATCAATCAGCCTTTGGCATCGGGTGAACGGTTTGCGGTCTGAAAAGCCAGCAACAACCAGTTCGCCTTCATTGTTACAACCAAGCCTGCCAATAAAGCAGGCCAACTTACTTCACCAAGCACCTTCACGGCACTACCCAAAATCGCAACGGTCAATGCAATCTTGACCAATTCCCAAACGAAGAACCGAAGCAATAACGCTTCCGGACTCCAGCGTCCTTGCATATTCGCCATACCGCGCAACAGCAGCGTTTGCGGCAACACGACTGCGAATGTTCCATACGCCGCCGACCGCGCCAGTGTTTCGCTCTGCCACATCAAACCGACCCCCGCCGCAACGAAAAGTCCCACGCCAATCTGCCAGGCCAGCATGCGCCAGACGGGACTTGCGTGTTGTCGTGACCGCCACTGGCGCGCTTCTTCAGCGCTGAGGGGGGTGAACTCTTCTTCGGGTTCGTCTTGCCAGCGGTTTGTCACACACACTACGCTCGGTTGGGGAACTGTACGCTCCGATACTTCGGGGCTTTTGAGCACAGCCTCCGAGTATATAGCAGGCATTGCGCACACAGGTTTTGTAAGCCGCGTGTCAAGCGCTGCAAGGGCTGCGATGTGTCCATAATGGCTTTGAGAACCACTGTCTGCATATCCCCATGTCTACACAAGCCCCCAGCTCTGAGCTTCCACCTGATGCAAAGGCGCTGATCGACTACCCCTGCCGGTTTCCGATCAAGGTCATGGGCGAACGGTCGGATGACTTTTTGGCAGAAATGCTCGCGGTGGCGCACCGTTTTGACCCGGGCATGCCGGCTGACAGCGTAGAGGTCCGCCAAAGCAGTGGTGGCAAGTACCTCGGGTTGACCTTGCATGTGTGGGTTAGCAGCCGCAGCCAGTTGGATGATGTGTACCGGGCGCTTTCGGGCCACCCCAGTGTGAAGGTGACCCTGTAAGACAGGTGGCTATGGGGCCGATGCAGACCATCGTCAAGGGCCGCTGCGCCTACGAGCCGACCTACCACGCCATGCAGGCCTTCACCGCAGCGCGCGACAGCGCCACGGCCGATGCGCTGTGGCTGTGCGAGCACGGCGCTGTCTACACCCAGGGCTTGGCCGGCCGCAGCGCGCATCTGCTGGTGCCGTCCGCGATCCCGGTCGTCGCCACGGACCGGGGCGGGCAGGTCACTTTCCACGGACCAGGGCAAGTCGTGGCCTATCCGCTGCTGGACCTTCGGCGCGCGGGCTATTACGTGAAAGAGTATGTCTACCGCATCGAAGAGGCGGTCATACGCACCTTGCGCCATTGGGGTGTGACGGGCCACCGCGTGCCGGGTGCGCCGGGCATTTACGTGCGGGTCGATGACCCCGGCGGCCACGCCCGTCTGGAATTCGCGGTTACGGCGGACAAGCCGGACTTTGCCGGATTGGGCAAGATCGCCGCGCTGGGTGTCAAGGTGAGCCGCCACTGCGCCTACCACGGCGTGGCGCTGAATGTGGCCATGGACTTGTCGCCTTTTGAGGCCATCAACCCCTGCGGCTATGCGGGCTTGCGGACCGTGGACCTTTCTACAATCGGCGTGGATGTCGGCTGGGAAGAGGCCGCTGCCGCCTTGGGCCAGCGTTTGGTCCAAGGCTTATCACCCTGAAGCGTTCCATGTCCATCACCCCCACCCCCCACGATCCCAGCGTGAAGCAAAAGGCTGCAGCCAAGCTGGCCCGCATCCCAATCAAGGTCCAGTCGGCCGAGCTGCTGAAAAAGCCCGATTGGATCCGGGTCAAAGCCGCCAGCCCGAGCAGCCGCTTCTACGACATCAAAAGAATCCTGCGCGACAGCGACCTGGTCACCGTTTGCGAAGAGGCGTCCTGCCCGAACATCGGCGAATGCTTCGGCAAAGGGACGGCGACCTTCATGATCATGGGCGACAAATGCACCCGCCGCTGCCCGTTTTGCGACGTGGGCCACGGCCGTCCGGATCCGCTCAATGCCGATGAGCCGGCCAACTTGGCGCGCACGATTGCCGCCCTGCAGTTGCGCTACGTGGTGATCACCAGCGTGGACCGCGATGATTTGCGCGACGGCGGAGCGGCCCACTTTGTGGCCTGCATTGAGGCGATCCGCGCCGCATCGCCTGCCACGCAGATTGAGGTTCTGGTGCCCGATTTCCGAGGCCGCGACGACCGCGCCCTGTCGATTCTGCGCACCGCGCCGCCCGATGTCATGAACCACAACATCGAGACCGTGCCGCGCCTGTACAAGGAGGCGCGCCCTGGTTCGGACTACCTGTTCAGCCTGACCTTGCTGCAAAAATTCAAGGCCCTGTTTCCCGAGATACCGACCAAAAGCGGCATCATGGTGGGACT
>CANCTD010000024.1 GCA_947380945.1 Comamonadaceae bacterium | reverse complement strand
CCCCGCAGGACGTGGGGCGTATGGACGCGCGGGCCCTGTTCGCTGCGCGCCGCCGTATGGGTATGTTGTTCCAGTTCGGCGCTTTGTTTACCGATTTGAGTGTGTTCGACAACGTGGCTTTCCCCTTGCGCGAACATACCGATCTGCCGCCTGCGATGTTGCGCGACATTGTGCTGATGAAGCTCAACGCCGTCGGACTGCGCGGCGCGCGGGATTTGATGCCCTCGGAGATATCCGGTGGCATGGCGCGGCGGGTGGCGCTGGCCCGGGCGATTGCCCTCGATCCCGAGCTGCTGATGTATGACGAGCCCTTTGCCGGCCTGGATCCGATTTCCCTGGGAACCACGGCGCGCCTGATCCGCAGCCTGAACGACGCCATGGGCCTGACCAGCGTGGTGGTGTCGCACGATTTGCACGAGACTTTTCAGATTGCCGACCACGTGGTGATTCTGGCCAACGGCAAGGTTGCCGCAGCCGGAAGCCCTGAGGCGGTGCGCCACAGCACCGATCCCTTGGTCCACCAGTTTGTCAACGCCTTGCCGACTGGCCCGGTGGCATTTCACTACCCAGCCGCCGCTTTGGACATGGACTTTGGCGTGGAGCGCGCAGCATGAAAGCCCCGGCCCGCTCGCCTTTGCACCCTGCAGAGATCGGTTTTTCGGTCCGCAAGGCCTTGGCCGATTGGGGTTACGGCGCGCGGCTCCTGGCGCGCTTGCTGTGGCCCGGGGCTTCCTTGTGGCGCCGGCCGCGTCTGGTGAGCGACCAGGTGCATTACATGGGCAACTATTCGCTGGCCATCATCACGGTGTCGGGCACTTTTGTCGGCTTTGTGCTGGCGCTGCAGGGTTATTACACGCTGCAGCGTTACGGTTCATCCGAGGCGCTCGGTTTGCTGGTGGCCTTGAGTCTGGTGCGCGAGCTCGGGCCGGTGATCTCGGCCCTGTTGTTTGCCGGACGCGCCGGAACCGCCCTGACCGCCGAAATCGGTTTGATGAAGGCGGGCGAGCAACTCAGCGCCATGGAGATGATGGCGGTAGACCCGGTGCGCCGCATTCTTGCGCCCCGCTTTTGGGGTGCGCTGATTGCCATGCCCTTGTTGGCGGCGGTGTTCTCCGCCATGGGAATTCTGGGCGGCTGGCTGGTTGGTGTGGTGATGATTGGTGTGGACGCGGGCGCGTTTTGGAGCCAGATGCAAAGCGGCGTGGATGTCTGGGCCGATGTGGGCAACGGCGTGGTCAAGAGCCTGATTTTTGGCCTCACGGTCGGCTTTATCGCGCTCTTGCAAGGCTATGTGGCGCAGCCCACGCCCGAGGGCGTTTCACTGGCCACCACGCGGACGGTCGTGCTGGCATCGCTGACAGTGCTGGCGCTGGATTTTGTGCTGACCGCTTTGATGTTCAGTGTCTGAGATAACAGGAAGGCCGTAATGGAACGTTCGACTAAAGATGTATGGGTTGGCTTGTTTGTGCTGTTGGGCGCGGCGGCCTTGTTGTTTCTGGCCCTGAAATCCGCCAATTTGCTCACGCTGCAATGGAATGCGAGCTACCAAGTCAGTGCGCGCTTTGACAATATCGGCGGCCTCAAGCCGAAAGCCCCGGTAAAAAGCAGCGGCGTGGTGGTCGGCCATGTGGATGCGATCCGTTTTGACGACAAAACCTACCAGGCCCGGGTTCTGTTGCGCATGGACCAACGCTATGCCTTTCCCAAGGACAGCACGCTCAAGATTTTGACCAGCGGTCTGTTGGGTGAGCAGTACGTCGGTATCGAAGCCGGTGCCGAGCCGGACAACCTCGCTGAGGGTGACACCATCAGCCAAACCCAGTCCGCCGTCGTGCTGGAAAACCTGATCAGCCAGTTTCTGTACAGCAAAGCGGCGGACGGCCCGTCCGGCAGCACCAAATGAATGGTCGACGCCCGCTTGCTTGGCTGCTGGTGGCGCTGCTGCTCAGCGGCTGCGCCACGGTGCAAACGCCAGACGAGCGAGATCCCTGGGAGTCCATGAACCGCAGCGTGTTCAGCTTCAACGAGAAACTGGATCGCTTTGTCCTCAGGCCGGTGGCCACCACCTACCGTGATGTGGTGCCCAACTGGACCCGCAAAGGCGTCCATAACTTTTTCGCTAATCTGGGCGATGTGTGGTCGGCCGTGAACAACGGGCTTGCGGCACGCAGGCAGGACACGGCGGACAGCATCAGCCGCGTTTTTGTGAATACCACGCTGGGCGTACTGGGAGTTTTTGACGTGGCCACCGAGCTCAAGATTGAGCGCCACAAGGCCGACTTCGGCACCACGCTGGGCCGTTGGGGCGTCAAGCCCGGACCCTATGTCGTGCTGCCCTTGCTCGGTCCCGGGACCTTGCGCGAAGTGGCGGCGCTGCCGGTTGACTACAGCGCCAACCTGACCAACCAGTTCACCGAAGCCGCCACGCGCGACACCTTGAAGGTGCTCAACCTCGTCGACACCCGTGCCACCTATCTGGGTGCCAGTGACACGGCCGAGGGTGCGGCCTTGGACGCGTATTCATTTATCCGGGACGCGTACTTGCAACGCCAGCGGTATATTCAATACGATGGCAATCCGCCGGAGCCGGAAGAGCCACCCTACGAGGAACCCTGACCATGCGTGATGACGGAGAGATGCAATGCGGCAAATGAAAATCGGTGCCATCGGTTTCTTGTTAGGAACCTTGCTGCTGGCCTTGCCATGGGCCGTGCGGGCCGAAGACGAAGCGCCCGAGCAGTTTGTCAAGCGCGTGTCGGTGGAGGTGCTGGACAGCATCAAAGCCGACAAAGCCATGCGCAACGGTGATGTCAACCGGGTGATGGCGCTGGTGGACACGCGCATCATGCCGAATCTGGACTTTGTGCGTATGACCGCGTCGGCTGTGGGGCCCGCCTGGCGTCAGGCCAGCCCCGAGCAAAAGACCCGCTTGCAGGAAGAATTCAAAATTCTGCTCACGCGCACGTACTCGGGCGCTTTGGCGCAGGTAGGCGATCAGACCGTCGAAGTCAAACCGCTGCGCGGCAGTGCAGAGGACAAAGACCTGGTGGTACGCACCGAAATCAAAAACGGCGGCGAGGTCGTTCAAATGGACTACCGCCTGACCAAAACCCCGGGCCAGGGGCCGGGCTGGAAAATTTACAACCTCAATGTCATGGGCGTCTGGCTGGTTGATACCTACAAAACGCAGTTCGCCTCCGAAATCAACGCCAAAGGCTTGGATGGCTTGATCAGCAGCCTGAGCGAACGCAACAAGTCCAACGCCAAAAAGTAGACCGGCTGTATGGAACTGCATTTGCCTGCCACCTTGACCCATGCGCAGGCCACTGCCCAGTTGGCGCAATGGTCTGCGCAGCTGGGTAGCTTGCAGGGCGATCCATTAACCCTGGACTGCGCGGACTTGCAGCATTTCGACTCGGCCGCTTTGGCGCTTTTGCTCGAACTCGGCCGGCGCGCCCGGGCGCAGGGCAGCCGTTTGCAGTTGCGCGCGGTGCCTGCGCGCTTGCACGATCTGGCGGTGGTGTACGGGCTTGAAAGCCTGTGGAATACATAGCCTGCGCGCGCCACGCCCTTGCTCTGCGCCTAGGCTCTGAACCCGGCGGGTAAAATCCCCGGTTTCATGCCCGCGATCTCCTTCCAAGCGATTTCTAAAACCTATGCCGCGCGGCGCGAAGGCGCCGGTGTGCTCGCCGTGGACCGGGTCAGCCTGGACATTGCGCAGGGCGAATTCTTCGGCCTGCTCGGCCCTAACGGTGCGGGCAAAACCAGTTTGATCAGCATGCTGGCCGGTTTGAGCCGGCCAAGCTCGGGCAGCGTCAGTGTGCTCGGCCACGATGTGCAAACCGATTACGCGGCCGCCCGGCGTCTGCTCGGGGTGGTGCCGCAGGAGCTGGTGTTCGATCCTTTTTTCAGTGTGCGCGAGGCCTTGCACATCCAGTCGGGCTATTTCGGCGTCAAAAACAACGGTGCTTGGATTGATGAACTTCTGCACAGCCTGGGCCTGAGTGACAAGGCCGATGCCAATATGCGCCAACTCTCGGGTGGCATGAAGCGGCGGGTGCTGGTGGCGCAGGCGCTGGTGCACAAGCCGCCCGTCATCGTGCTCGACGAGCCCACCGCAGGCGTTGACGTGGAGCTGCGCCAGACCCTGTGGCAGTTCATCGCCCGCCTGAACCGCGAACATGGCAGCACCGTGTTGCTGACAACGCATTACCTGGAAGAGGCTGAAGCCTTGTGCGGACGCATTGCCATGCTCAAGTCCGGCCGGGTGGTGGCGCTGGATACCACCAGCGAGCTGCTCAAGGCGGCGTCCAGCAACGTGCTGCGTTTCAAGCTGGACGGCGACTTGCCCGACGAGCTGCGTGCACGGGCCCGCGTGACCGGACGCATCGTGCAGTTCCCGGCCCAGGATGCGGCGGAGATTGAGCATTACCTCAGCGCTGTGCGCCAGGCCGGTTTGCAGGCCCAGGATGTGGAGATACGCAAGGCGGATCTAGAAGATGTGTTTTTGGATGTGATGCACAAGGCAGCCGCATCCAGCCCCGCGGGAGCGCACGCATGACCGGCTTGCAAACACTTATTTACAAAGAGGTGCTGCGCTTCTGGAAGGTCGCTTTCCAGACCATAGGCGGGCCTGTGCTCAATGCCATGTTGTATCTGCTCATCTTCGGCCACGCCTTGCAAGACCATGTGAAGGTCTACGACCAGGTGTCCTACACCGCGTTTCTGGTTCCCGGTCTGGCAATGATGAGTCTGTTACAGAACGCCTTTGCCAACAGCTCCTCGTCCCTGATCACCAGCAAGATGATGGGCAATCTGGTGTTTCTGTTGCTCTCGCCCTTGTCGCACCGCGACTGGTTTATTGCCTATGTTGGCGCAGCGGTGGTGCGCGGTCTGGTGGTGGCGCTGTGTGTGCTGCTGATTTCGGCCTTGTTTGTGCCGTTGACCCTGGCGCAGCCCTTGTGGATTGCCGTGTTTGCGCTGATGGGTGCGGCGCTGATGGGAACGCTGGGCTTGATCGCGGGCTTGTGGGCTGAAAAGTTTGACCAGCTTGCCGCTTTCCAGAATTTCGTGGTGATGCCCATGACGTTTTTGAGTGGCGTGTTTTATTCCATCCATTCCCTGCCGCCGTTTTGGCAGACCGTGAGCCATGCCAATCCCTTCTTCTACATGATCGACGGATTCCGTTTCGGCTTTTTCGGCCAGAGCGATGTCTCGCCCTGGCTCAGTTGTGCGGTGGTTGGAGGCTTTGTGCTGCTGGCCTGTGCGGTGGCGCTGCATTTGCTGCGTACCGGCTACAAAATCCGCTCCTGATTTTTTCAAATGGACCTTGTATGACCGCAGAACAGCTGGAGGCCCTGATACGCAGTGGACTGGCGTGCGACTATTGCCGCGTGGAGGGCGATGGCCGCCATTGGTACGCCACCGTTGTCAGTGCAGCGTTCACGGGCAAGCGTCCGATTGCACGCCACCAAATGGTGTACGGCACGCTGGGCGAGCGCATGAAGACCGATGAAGTCCATGCCTTGTCCATGAAAACCCACACACCCGCCGAATGGGCGGACGCCGGAGCTTCGCATGGATAAATTGCGCATACGCGGCGGTCAGCGCCTGCACGGGGAAGTGTCGATTTCGGGTGCAAAAAATGCGGCTTTGCCGCAGCTGTGCGCCGCGATTCTGAGTGCCGATCCGGTCACGCTGATGAACGTGCCGCGCCTGCAGGATGTAGCCACCATGGTCAAGCTGATCCGCAATATGGGCGTGCAAGTGGATGTGCAGGACGATGGCGTGGTGCGTCTGGATGCTGCCGCCTTGAACCTGCCCGAAGCACCGTATGACCTGGTCAAAACCATGCGCGCGTCGGTGTTGGCGCTGGGGCCGCTGTTGGCGCGCTTTGGCCATGCGCGGGTATCGTTGCCCGGCGGTTGTGCAATTGGTTCGCGGCCGGTGGACCAGCACATCAAAGGCCTGCAAGCCATGGGTGCGCAGATTGCCGTGGAGCAGGGCTACATGGTTGCCCGCCTGCGCCCGGGCTTGTCGCGTCTGCATGGTGCCCACATCACCACCGATATGGTCACCGTGACCGGCACCGAGAATTTCATGATGGCTGCAGCGCTGGCGGACGGCGAGACCGTGCTGGAAAACGCCGCGCAGGAACCCGAGATCCCCGACTTGGCGGAAATGCTGATCGCCATGGGCGCGCAAATCGAAGGCCACGGCAGTTCACGTATCCGCATCCGCGGTGTGGAGCGCCTGCATGGCTGCAGCCACCGGGTGGTAGCCGACCGCATCGAGGCGGGAACCTTTTTGTGCGCCGTCGCCGCCACCGGGGGCGATGTTGTGCTGCGCCACGGCCGCGCCGACCACCTCGAGGCAGTGATTGACAAATTGCGTGAGGCCGGTGCCACCGTGACAGCGCTGGACGCCGGCATACGCATCGAAGTCAACGGGCCGCTGCGCGCGCAAAGCTTTCGCACCCGCGAATACCCCGGCTTCCCGACCGATATGCAAGCCCAGTTCATGGCGCTCAACTGCGTGGCCAGCGGCACGTCCAAAGTTACGGAAACCATCTTTGAGAACCGCTTTATGCACGTCAACGAGTTGGTCCGTCTGGGTGCCCATATCCAGATCGACGGCAAATTGGCCATGGTGGAGGGCGGCGCGCCCTTGTCGGGTGCGACCGTGATGGCCACCGATTTGCGCGCGTCGGCATCGCTGGTAATCGCCGGTCTGGTGGCAAACGGTGAAACCATTGTGGACCGCATTTACCACCTGGACCGGGGCTACGACCGCATGGAAGCCAAGTTGCGCGCACTCGGTGCGGACATCGAGCGTGTCAAATAAAGGTACCGCCCCTCCATGATCACGCTGGCACTGTCCAAAGGACGTATTTTTGAGGAAACCCTGCCGCTGTTACGGGCCGCCGGGATCGAGGTTTTGGATGACCCGGAAACCTCGCGCAAGCTGATTTTGCGCACCGGCAATCCGGCGGTGCGCCTGCTGCTGGTGCGGGCCACCGATGTGCCCACCTATGTGCAATACGGGGGTGCGGATCTGGGCATTTCGGGCAAGGACAATTTGATCGAGCACGGCGGCCAGGGCCTGTACCAGCCGCTGGATTTGCAAATTGCCCAATGCCGCATCAGTGTGGCCGCGCCGGCAGGTTTCGATTACAGCAGCGCTGTACGCCAGGGTTCGCGCTTGACGGTGGCGACCAAATACGTGGGCATCGCCCGCGAATTTTTCGCCTCCAAAGGCGTGCACGTGGATTTGATCAAGCTCTACGGCAGCATGGAACTCGCGCCCCTGGTTGGTTTGGCCGATGCCATTGTCGATCTGGTCTCCACCGGCAACACCCTCAAGGCCAACAACCTGGTCGAGGTTGAGCACATCATGGACATCAGCTCGCGGCTGGTGGTCAACCAGGCGGCGCTCAAGCTCAAGCGCGAAGCGCTGCGCCACATCATTGACGCCTTTGCCGCCGCCGTGGCCGCCCGCGCCACGTGATTGCCTTCACCCGCCTCTGACCATGTCCGCCGCTGTCCCCCTTGCCCGCCCGGTGCGCTTGCACACGACGCAATCTGATTTCGAAACCCGGTTCCAGGCCCGCTTGCACTGGTCAGCGGATACCGACTCGGCGATTGAGTCGCGCGTGGCCGACATCCTGTCGGACGTGCAGCTGCGCGGCGACGCGGCCATCCTCGAATACACCGCCCGTTTTGACGGCTTGCAGGCTGGTAGCGTGGCCGACCTGGAAATCAGCGCTGCCGACTTGCAGGCCGCTTTTGTGGGCCTGCCGGCAGCGCAGCGGGCCGCTTTGGAGTCCGCTGCTGCGCGGGTGCGCAGCTTCCACGAAGCCCAAAAAGCCGCCAGCGGCCAAAGCTGGAGCTACCGCGACGCCGACGGCAGCCTGCTCGGACAAAAAGTCACGCCGCTGGACCGGGTCGGCATCTATGTGCCCGGCGGCAAGGCGGCGTATCCGTCAAGCGTGTTGATGAATGCCATCCCCGCGCAGGTGGCGGGGGTTGGCGAAATCATCATGGTTGTGCCTACGCCTGTGCGCGCCGGCATGGCTGCGGGGCAGGGCGAGCGCAACCCGCTGGTGCTGGCCGCCGCCCACGTGGCCGGGGTGCACCGGGTCTTCACCATGGGTGGCGCGCAGGCGGTAGCGGCGCTGGCCTATGGCAGTGCCACGGTTCCCGCCGTCGACAAAATCACCGGTCCGGGCAACGCCTATGTAGCGGCCGCCAAGCGCCGGGTGTTTGGCAAAGTCGGCATCGACATGATTGCCGGTCCCAGCGAAATCTTGGTGCTGGCCGATGGCAGCACGCCCGCCGATTGGGTGGCCATGGATTTGTTCAGCCAGGCCGAGCACGACGAGCTGGCGCAAAGCATTTTGCTGTGCCCGGATGCGGCTTATCTCGATGCGGTGCAGGCGTCCATAGACCGGCTGCTGCCCGGTATGCCCCGGCGCGACATCATTGCCGCGTCCCTGAACGGACGCGGCGCGCTGATTCAGACCCGCAGCATGGAAGAGGCCTGCGCCATCAGCAACCGCATCGCACCCGAACACCTCGAGGTCAGCAGCGCCGACCCCCACCGCTGGGAGCCTTTGCTGGTCCACGCCGGGGCGATTTTTCTGGGTGCATTCACCAGCGAAAGCCTGGGCGACTACTGCGCCGGGCCCAACCATGTGCTGCCCACCAGCGGGACTGCGCGCTTTTCCTCGCCGCTGGGCGTTTACGACTTCCAGAAACGCAGCAGCATCATCGAAGTCAGCCAGGCCGGTGCCCAGGTTTTGGGGCCTGTGGCCGCAGAGCTGGCCTATGGCGAGGGTTTGCAAGCCCACGCCCGCGCTGCCGAAATGCGGCTGGATACCGTGCCCGGTCCCCGTCCATGAGCAGGCCACCGAACCCCTTGGCCCGGATCCGCGCCGATGTGCAGGCCATGCATGCCTACGTGGTTCAACCGGCAGGTGACATGCTCAAGCTCGACGCCATGGAAAATCCGTTTGCGCTGCCGCCGGATGTGCAGGCTGCGCTGGGTGCACGCCTGGGGCGCTTAGCCATTAACCGCTATCCAGGCGAGTCCATTCCCCAGTTGAAGGACGCGCTGGCTGCCTATGCAGACCTGCCGCCCGGCCACGCCCTCATGCTGGGCAATGGCTCGGACGAGCTGATTTCCCTGCTGTCTCTGGTCTGCGCCATGCCGGGCGCGCGCGTGCTGGCACCCGAGCCGGGTTTTGTGATGTACGCCATCAGCGCGCAGTTGCAGGGCCTGGGCTATACCGGTGTGCCGCTCACCGCCGACTTTGAACTCGATGAGGCCGCCATGGCCGAGGCAATAGCCCGCGAGCAGCCGTCCCTGGTGTACCTGGCTTACCCCAACAATCCGAGCGCCAACCTGTGGAACGACGGGGTCATCCGCCGCCTGATCGCGCAGGTGCGGTCCTATGGCGGTTTGGTGGTCATGGACGAGGCTTACCAGCCTTTTGCCAGCCGCAGCTGGATGGACGAGATCCGCCGGGATCCGCAGGCCAACAGCCATGTGCTGTTGCTGCGCACACTCTCCAAATTCGGCCTGGCCGGTGTGCGCCTGGGTTACCTGATTGCACCGGCAGCGCTGATCCAGGAAATCGACAAAGCCCGCCCGCCTTACAACATCAGTGTGCTCAATGCGGAGTGCGCCTTGTTTGCCCTGGAGCACGCGCCCGTGTTCGCGCAGCAGGCGGCGGTGATCCGCGCGGAGCGCGCGCTGCTGCTCCGCTCGCTGTCGGCGTTGCCGGGCCTGCAGGTTTTTCCCAGCGAGGCGAATATGGTTTTGTTGCGCGTGGTGGGCCCCTCCGGTCGCGCCGCAGCCGTGTTCGAGGGCCTCAAAGCCCGCCGCGTGCTGGTCAAGAACGTTTCTACAATGCATCCGCTCCTGCACAATTGCCTGCGCCTGACGGTGGGAAGCCCCGATCAGAACGCGCAATTGCTGGACGCCCTGCGCGCCGCGCTCACCCAAGGAAACCCATGACCGACCGCACCGCCGAAGTCAGCCGCAACACGGCCGAGACCCGCATCACTGTCAAGCTCAATCTGGACGGTAGCGGCCAGTCCCACCTGGCCACCGGCATTGGCTTCTTTGACCACATGCTCGACCAGATCGCCCGCCACGGGCTGATCGACCTCGATATCCAGGCCGTGGGCGATTTGCATATCGATGGCCACCACTTGGTGGAAGACGTGGGCATCACCCTGGGCCAGGCCTTTGCCAAGGCCTTGGGTGACAAAAAGGGCGTGCGCCGCTATGGCCACGCGTACGTGCCGCTGGACGAAGCTTTGTCGCGCGTGGTGGTGGACCTGTCCGGCCGTCCCGGCCTGGAGCTGCACGTACCCTTTACCAGCGGCGCGATAGGCGGCTTTGATACCCAGCTCACCCATGAATTTTTCCAGGGCTTTGTTAACCACGCGGGTATCACCTTGCACATCGACAACCTCAAGGGCCACAACGCCCACCATCAGGCGGAATCGGTGTTCAAGGCCTTTGCCCGCGCCTTGCGCGCCGCAGTCGAACCCGACCCGCGCAGCGCGGGTGTTATTCCCTCCACCAAGGGCAGCCTCTAGGCCTTTGCGCGCACATGAAAACCGTTGCGGTGGTCGACTACGGCATGGGCAATTTGCGCTCGGTGACGCAGGCCGTTGTGCACGCCGCGCAGGGCCTGGCCATTGAAGTCGTCTGGGCACGCACCGCGGCCGAGGTGATGGCGGCCCAGCGCGTGGTGCTGCCGGGGCAGGGCGCGATGCGGGATTGCATGCAGGAGCTGCGCGACAGCGGCATGCAGGACGCGGTATTGCACGCGGCCGCCCACAAACCTTTATTGGGCGTGTGCGTGGGCATGCAAATGCTGCTGGAGCACAGCGAAGAACAGGACACGCCCAGCCTGGGTCTGATCGCCGGTCGGGTGCGTAAATTTGATTTGGCCGGGCGTATGCAGGCCGATGGCAGCCGTTACAAAGTTCCGCATATGGGCTGGAACACGGTGCAGCAGAGCGCTGATGGCCGGGCGGTGCACCCGGTGTGGGCCGATATTGCCGACCAGAGCCACTTTTATTTTGTGCACAGTTATTACGCGCAGCCGTCGGATTTGTGCCACAGTGCAGGCCAAACCCGGTATGGCGAGGACTTTTGCAGCGCGGTGGCACGGGATAATATTTTTGCCACCCAGTTCCACCCGGAAAAAAGCGCGGCGCAGGGTTTGACGCTGTACCGCAATTTCCTGCGCTGGAATCCCTGATACTTGGCGAGCCATTTTTTGCGTTTGTTCTGACCTTCTGTGTAAAGCACCATGCTGTTGATACCGGCAATCGACCTGAAAGACGGTCACTGCGTTCGCCTCAAACAAGGCGATATGGACCAATCCACCACCTTTGGCGAGGAACCCGATGTGATGGCCCGTACCTGGCTGGCCCAGGGCGCGCGGCGTTTGCATCTGGTGGACCTGAACGGCGCATTCGCCGGTCAGCCCAAAAACGAACAGGCGATCCGCAAAATCCTCAAAGCCGTGGGCAGCGAAATCGATGTGCAACTCGGTGGCGGCATCCGCGACCTGGACACGATTGAGCGTTACCTGGATGCAGGTTTGCGCTACGTCATCATCGGCACCGCAGCGGTGAAGAACCCCGGTTTCCTGCAGGACGCCTGCACCGCGTTTGGCGGCCACATCATCGTCGGCTTGGATGCGCGCGAAGGAAAAATCGCCACCGACGGCTGGAGCAAACTCACCCGCCACGATGTCATCGACATGGGCAAAAAGTTCGAAGACTATGGCGTGGAGTCCATCATTTACACCGACATTGGCCGCGACGGCATGCTCAGCGGCATCAATATCGAGGCCACCGTCAAACTGGCGCAGGCCTTGACGATTCCGGTGATCGCGTCCGGCGGCTTGAGCAATATGGCCGACATCGAGGCTTTGTGCGCGGTCGAGGATGAAGGTGTCGAAGGCGTGATCTGCGGGCGGGCGATATACAGCGGCGACCTGGACTTTGCCGCTGCCCAGGCCCGTGCCGACGAACTCAATGCTTGAGCTTTTTCAGGGCCAACCCTGCCACCGCATCCGCATTGATTGCGGCGAGACAGTGCTGGTCGCCGAGCAGGGCGCGCAGCTTGTGTCCTGGGTCAGCGGCGGGCGTGAACGCCTTTTTCTGAGTCCGGCCAGCCGCTGGGATGGCCACACCGCGATCCGTGGCGGCATTCCGGTTTGTTTCCCCCAATTCAACGCGCGCGGCAGTTTGCCCAAACATGGTTTTGCCCGCAACCTGGCCTGGACGGTTGCGGAGCCGGCACGTGCGCAGGCCGATAGCGCGCAACTTGTTTGTGCGCTGCGCGCCGACGCCCGCAGCCTTGGCATCTGGCCCCACGCGTTTGAGGCGCAGGTGCGCGTGACCCTGAGCCCGGGTCAAGTCGAGGTCACGCTGGCGGTGGACAACACCGGCGCGCAGGCCTTGCAGTTCAGCGCGGCCTTGCACACCTATCTGGCGCTGGACGATATTACCCAGGCCAGCCTGAGCGGCCTGGGTGGTCAGCGCGAGTGGGATGCCCTGCGCGACAGCCATGCTGCAGCAGCGCCGCTGCTGCGGTTTGAGGGCGCATTCGACCGCGTGTACGCGGCCGCAGCGCTGCCGCTGATCTTGCAGGACGGCGCGCACCAATTGGAGATTTCCCAAAGTCCGCAGTGGGCAGACACCGTGGTTTGGAACCCGGGCGAATCTGCCTGCGCCAGCATGGCTGATATGCCGGCCGACGGTTTTGCCCACATGCTGTGTGTGGAAGCCGCGCAGGTCTTTCAGCCGGTGGCGCTGCCGCCGGCCGGTCACTGGCAGGGCTGGCAGCGTCTGCGTGTCGAGGCCTGAACATGCTGGCCAAACGCATCATTCCCTGCCTGGACGTGACCGGTGGCCGCGTGGTCAAGGGCGTCAACTTCGTGGAACTGCGCGACGCCGGCGACCCGGTGGAAATTGCCGCGCGCTATAACGACCAGGGTGCCGATGAGCTCACCTTTTTGGACATCACCGCCACCAGCGACGCGCGCGATGTGATCCTGCACATCATCGAAGCCGTGGCCAGCCAGGTGTTTATTCCGCTGACCGTGGGGGGTGGCGTGCGCAGCGTGCAGGACGTGCGCCGCTTGCTCAACGCCGGGGCGGACAAGGTCAGCTTCAATTCGGCTGCGATTGCCAACCCGCAGGTGATCTGCGACGCATCGGCGAAATACGGTGCCCAGTGCATAGTGGTGGCCATTGACGCCAAGCGCCGCAGCCTGGCAGAAGAACAGCGTGCCGACGCCAAGGGCACGCCCATGGGGCCGGGCTGGGATGTGTTCAGCCATGGCGGTCGCCACAACACCGGCCTGGACGCGGTGGCCTGGGCCAAGCACATGGCCGCGCAGGGGGCGGGCGAGATTCTGCTCACCAGCATGGACCGTGACGGTACCAAGTCGGGCTTTGACCTGGGTTTGACCCGCGCGGTGGCCGATGCCGTGCCGGTTCCGGTTATCGCATCGGGCGGCGTCGGAACGCTGGACCACCTGGCCGACGGCGTGCAACAGGGCGGTGCCGACGCGGTCCTGGCGGCCAGCATTTTTCACTACGGCGAATTCACCGTTGCGCAGGCCAAGGCGCACATGGCTTCGCGCGGCATTCCGGTGCGTCTATGAATACCACTGCCTCTTGGTTGGACGCTGTGCGCTGGGACGACAAAGGCCTGGTGCCTGTGATCGCCCAGGAGGACGGCAGCGGCGACGTGCTGATGTTTGCGTGGATGAACCGCGAGGCCTTGCAAAAAACCGCCGAGTTGCGGCGCGCGGTGTATTTCAGCCGCACGCGCAACAAGCTCTGGTTCAAAGGCGAGGAGTCGGGCCATGTGCAGGCGGTGCATGAGATCCGCTTTGATTGCGACAACGACGTCATTCTTTTGCGTGTCACCCAGCGCGGCCACAGCCCGGGCATTGCCTGCCACACCGGGCGGCACAGCTGTTTTTTCAGCGTTCTGCGCGACGGACGCTGGCAGGCCGTCGACCCGGTGCTCAAAGATCCCGCAACCATCTACGCCCCATGACCGCTCCCCCTTCCCATGACATCCTGGCGGACTTGGCCGCCGTGATCGAAAGCCGCAAACCCGCCCACGGCGGCGACGCGGGCGCGAGCTATGTTGCCCGCCTGTTGCACCAGGGCCCCAACGCGTTTCTGAAAAAAATCGGTGAAGAAGCCACCGAGGTCGTCATGGCGGCCAAAGATGCAGATGCGGGAGGTGACCCGGCCAAAGTGGTTGCCGAGGTGGCCGACTTGTGGTTTCACACCCTGGTCGCACTGGCCCACTATGGTTTGTCGCCTGCCGACGTGCTGGCCGAGCTGCAGCGCCGCGCCGGCACCAGCGGGATCGAGGAAAAAGCCCTGCGCAAAGCTATTTTGCGGGATAAAAGCGAGCCATGAACAGCACCGAACACGACCCGAATTGCATTTTTTGCAAGATTGTGGCCAAGCAAATTCCGTCGCGCCCGGTGCATGAGGACGCGCAGGTCTATGCCTTTCACGATATCAACCCCTGGGCCCCGGTGCATTTCCTCCTGATCCCCAAGGCCCATATCCCTTCACTGGCCCAGGTCACGGATGCGCACGCGCCCCTGATGGCGCACATGATGGCGCTGATTCCGCGTCTGGCTTTGCAGGAGGGCTGCAATCCCTATCCCCAAGGCGGCTACCGGGTCGTGACCAACACCGGAAGCGAAGGCGGGCAGGAGGTGCACCACTTGCATTTCCACATCATGGGCGGCAGCCGGCCCTGGCTGCGCGGCTGAGCAGGGCGCTTGCGGTCATAATCTTCGCCTTGCACTGACTACCGGCATTTAGGAGAAAACCATGGGACTTTCCACCACGCACTTGATCATTTTCCTGGTCATCATCGTTGTGATTTTCGGCACCAAGAAGTTGCGCAACATCGGCTCGGATCTCGGTGGCGCGGTCAAGGGCTTTAAGGACGGCATGAAAGACGGCGGCGAGAAGCCGCCTGAGGCCCCCGCCGCACCGGTACACACCCGGCAGGTCAGCACTGCTGCGCCCGCTGCGGCCAAAGAGACCATCGATGTTGAGGCCAAGACCAAGCATTGAATTTTTCCTGCGCGCTCTATTGAATCTGCCCCGCTGTGTTTGACATTGGCGTCACCAAGCTCGCCATCATTGGCGGCATTGCCCTGGTAGTCATCGGACCCGAAAAGCTCCCGGCGGTGGCCCGCACCATCGGGACCCTGGTCGGACGCGCGCGCCGTTATGTTTCCGATGTCAAGGCCGAGGTCAACCGCTCCATGGACCTGGAAGAGTTGCGCAAAATGCGCGAGACCATGGAAAGCGCGGCCCATGATGTGCACAACTCCATCCAAAGCACCGCCGAATCCCTGAACACCGCACTGGAAGAGCCTTCCGAGGCCATTGAATGGCGTCGGCCGCCCCAGTACACCCCCCGCAAACGCGGCTGGCGCAACAAGGTCAGCGCCAAACCTAACTGGTACAAAGCGCGGAACCGGGTGCGTACCCGGGTGCAGTCGGGCGCGGCCCGGGTTGCACGCCACCGTCCGGCCAAAATCCATTCATGAGCACTTCCAACGATTCTCCGGATGAATTAGCCGGCACCGAGCAGCCGTTCATCCAGCATTTGGTGGAATTGCGCGACCGCTTGCTAAAAGCCGTGTACGGCGTTGCCGCCATCTTCGCGGTCTTGTGTTTTTTCCCTGGTCCCTCGCAGATGTATGACTACCTGGCGATGCCGCTGGTGCGTTCCCTGCCTGAAGGCTCCAAGATGATTGCGGTGGGCGTGGTCTCGCCCTTCCTGGTGCCCATCAAAGTCACGGTTCTGGCGGCGCTGGCCGCTTCGTTGCCCTGGGTGCTGTACCAGATTTGGGCCTTCGTCGCCCCGGGCTTGTACCGGCATGAGAAGCGCCTCGTGGTTCCGCTGGTGGCGGCCAGCACCATCCTCTTTTACACAGGCGCGGCGTTTTGCTATTTCTTTGTTTTCGGGCAGGC
>CANCTD010000023.1 GCA_947380945.1 Comamonadaceae bacterium | reverse complement strand
GCAAAGCGGTAGGCGTGCCACAGCCCATATTGCGGATGGATGCGCAGCATCAGCGGGCTGGTGTGCACCGGTTCGCTGCGCGCCGCCCACTGCTGAAACGGGTGGTAGCGGGGCTGCTGCGGCGGGCCGGTAAAGGGATAGAGCGCTGCGCCCCCCAACTGCAAGGCCAGCGCGTCGCCGACTGCGCGGCTCCAGCGGTCCAAAGGGTCAGGCAGGCCATCGCGGGCATACGCGGACGCGGCAAAGGTCTCCCACATCGCGCCGCCCACATTGCCCGCCAGCCACAACACAGCAGCCGGTCGGCCATCGGGCAACTGCAGTCCGTCCCCGGGCTCCGGACAAAAACCGCCGCGCAGCTGCAGGCCGTGGGCTGCCAATGCAACGGACAAGGCCGCCCGGGTGGCCATTCAGCTCCGCAACCGCTTGCGCAGCGGCGGCCCCGATGCGGTCACGCTCACGGTGGACTCAAAAAACACGTCGCCGTCGATCTCGTTTTCCACGCGGTTATCCAGTTGGCCGAAGGACAAGGCCACCGCTGCCGCGCCCGCTGCCAGCGCACGGGCACGGGCCTCGTCCGCAGCCAGCGCGCGGGCGTGCGCCAGCGCCTCATCAAGCACCCGGAAGTCCACCGGCCCTGCGGGGGTGAAAACCTTGAAGATGCCGCGCACCGGTTGCGTCACGGTCATGTGCACCCGCTGCGCCACCTGCCCCAGCACCGCGCCCACCGCATTGGCCACATGCGCATGCGGCGGCACCACCAGTTGCACGCCCAGACCCCGGGCCACGGCGGGGTAATAACTACCGGCCGGCGCGCCCACGCCGACCAGCGGCAGGTCGGGCGAAAACTGCAGCGCGAACACTGGCTGCTGCAAGTCAGCGTCCGCTGGCCTCGCGGAGGCGACAGACCCGGACGTATTGCGCCCCAAAGCCATCGCGGTGAGCAGGGTTGCAACCTTGCCCGCATTGGCCTCGGTCATCTGACCGGCGTCATTCAGTCCGGCCTCAATCAGCTTCTGGCAAATCGTGTCGGTAACTTTGGCGACCACATCGCGTGCCGGTGCCACTGCGTCACCCAGGGGCCACTTGCCCAGGCCGTACATATGCCGCATCTGCCGCGCCCAAATGCGCGCGGCGCAGACCGCAGCCTCGGCGCTCCAATGGTCGGACATGCCCAGCACATGGGCGGCGTCGCTGGGCGTAAACCCGGTGTAAATAGCCAGCCCCTTGCGCTCCAAGCGCGCCACCGCACGGGCCAAATCGCGGTCGTGCATATTGGCCGCCTCCAGATCGACCGGCCCTTGGCACAGCCGCTCCCAGGCGCGCAGCTCGGAATCATTGAGCCGGCCCAGATGCGCCGCATCGGCTGACAAAGCCTGGGCAAAACGCATCTGGCTGGCGTGCGGAATCTCGCTTTGCTGGCGCTGCAGCACTGCCAGAAACTGCGGATGCTGGTGCACCAGCAGGCTCAAGGGCAGGACGCGGCGCGGACCAATGGTCAGGCCCTCGCCGCCTTGGAGGCGCACCTCGCTGTCGCCGCCCAGGCCAATGGCGTAGACCTTGACCGCTTCGATCATGGGCCGCCAATTGCCAACCATCGCGCCGTCAAAACTCAGGGCCGGCAAACCGCCGCGCACCACGGCGATATCGGTGGTGGTGCCGCCCATGTCGGCGACGATAGCGTTGTCCAGGCCGCTGAGCGCACACGCGCCCAGCACGCTGGCAGCCGGGCCTGACAAAACCGTGCTGACCGGGCGCTGCAAGGCGCTGGCCACGTTGATCAAGGAACCGTCGCCTTTCACAATCATCAGCGGCGCGTCGATCTGGCGCTGCGCCAGGGTGCGTTGCACCGAATCAATCAGGGTTTTGACATGGGAAATCATGCGCGCGTTCAGCGCAGCGGTGAGCGCGCGGCGCGGCGCGCCTAGGCTGGATGCCAGCTCATGGCCGCAGGTCACGGGCACATCGCACAGCTCCTGCACCCAGGCGCGCAGCTGCGTTTCATGGGCCGGGTTGCGCACCGCAAAGGTGGCGGAAATCGCAAAGGCCGAGACCCGGGGTGCGTGCCTGGCAATCGCCGCGCGGCAAGCGGCCTCGTCCAGCGCGGCCAGCGCGACACCGCCCGCGTCATGGCCACCGGGCAGGCTTTCAATCGCATCGTGGCCCAGCAGGTCCACCAGTCCGCTGGTCTTGATTTGCTGCGCGTCATAGCCCAGCAGCAGGGCGCACACAGGCGAGCCTTTGCCCTCCACCACCGAGTTGGTCGTGAGCGTGGTCGACAAGGACACCAGCTCCACCTGCGCCAGCAAGTCCGCAGGCAAACCATCCAGGGAAGCGGCGATACCCAGCGCCAGGTCAAAGCGGGTGGTCAGGCTCTTGGAAGCAGCGACCACCTCGCGCGCCGCATTGAGCAGCACGGCGTCGGTGAAAGTGCCGCCGGTATCGATACCCAGCGCGTAGGCCATGGTGTGCCCCGCCCTAGCGCTGCAGGCTCATGCGCCCGCCGCCGCGCTGAGCCAGCGGAACAGGTAGTCCGCGAAACTGCGCCGCACCGTGAGCGTGTAGTCCGTGCCGGTCTGGCGGCACAGCACGATGGCGTTGGCACGCGCGATATGCGTTTGCGCCAGCTGCCCGGTCTGGAATGCGCGGGCATGCAAGTCCAAAGGGCAGCCGCGCGACAACAGCGCGCCCGCACCGGGACCTTGCACGCTCAGGGTGGTGAAGCCGTGGCCCACCTCCACGATAGACACATGCTGGCCGGCCGTCGCAGCGCGCAGGGCTTTTTCCAGCGCTGCGGCCTGCCCCAGTTCGCATTGCAGCATCCACTCGTCCGGCCCCAGCCAGAGCAGGGTGCGGCCTCGGCCCAAGGTGGCGGTATTGGCCTGCAGCGGCAGTTCCAGACCAGTCACCGAAGCCACGGCCACGGCGAAGGCGGCGTCCTGCGGATTGCCCCGCAGATTGAGCATGTCCATGAGCGGGCATTCGCCCAGCGCCACGGCGTGGCCGTCCACCTGCAGGGCGCGCGGGCCTGCGCCCAGAATCGGGGCCAGAGGGCTTTGCAAAGTCATCTCAGACATGGTGGCGCTTTCCTTCGGGGTCATAGAACACGGTGCTGGCAACAGTGGCGCTGACCACCCTGCCGTCGACCAGCGGCACCTGCACTTTTTGGCCCATGCGCTGGTGGCCGTTGCGCACCAGCGCCATGGCGATGGAGCGTTTGAGCGTGGGGCTGAAATAACTGGACGTCACATGGCCCAGCATGGGCACGGGTGTGACCGCGCCTGCGTCCACTTCGGTGATTTGCGCGCCCTCGGGCAGCACGGTGGCAGGCTCGTCGGTGAGCAGGCCGACCAGCTGTTTGCGATTCGGGCCTGCAGTGTGGCTGCGGGTCAGTGAGCGGCGACCCAAAAAGTCCTTGGTGGTCGAGACCATGCCGCCCATGCCCAGGTCGTGCGGCGTGACCGATCCGTCGGTGTCCTGGCCCACGATGATGTAGCCCTTCTCGGCACGCAACACGTGCATGGTCTCGGTGCCGTAGGGCGTGATGTTGAACTCGGCCCCGGCGGCCAGGAGCGCGGCCCAGACTGCAGCGCCGTAATGCGAGGGCACGTTGACCTCAAAGGACAACTCGCCGGAGAAGCTGATGCGCATGATGCGCGCCGCCACGCCGCAAACCGTGCCTTCGCGGTAGCTCATGAAGGGGAAAGCGGCCAGCGACAAATCCACGTCTTTGCAAACCTTTTCGAGGACCGCACGCGCCTTCGGTCCGACCAGGCCGAAGGTGCTCCACTGCTCGGTCACGCTGGTCATGTAAACGCGCATATCGGGCCACTCGGTTTGCACCCAGCGCTCCATCCAGCCCAGCACGCGGGCTGCGCCGCCGCTGGTGGTAGTCATCAGAAAGCGCTCTTCGCCCAAACGCACCGTGACGCCGTCGTCAAACACCATGCCGTTCTCGTCGAGCATCAGGCCGTAACGAGCTTTGCCGACTTCGAGCTTGAGCCAGGGGTTGGTGTACATCCAGTTCAGCAGCTTGGCTGCATCGGGGCCCTGGATATCGATCTTGCCCAGGGTGGACGCGTCCATGATGCCCACGCCTTCGCGCACAGCCATGACTTCGCGGTGCACTGCCTGGTGCATGTCTTCACCAGGTTTGGGGAAATACCAAGGGCGCTTCCACTGGCCCACGTCCTCTAACGGCGCGCCGCTGGCCACGTGGTGGGGGTGCGGGCTGGTGTGGCGCGCAGGATCAAACAAATCACCCCGGTCCACGCCGGCGAAAGTGCCGAAGGTGATGGGCAGGTAATTGGGGCGGAAGGTGGTGGTGCCGACCTGGCCTATGGGCTTGTTCAGCGCACGCGCTGCCAGCGCCATGCCGTTAATATTGCCCAGCTTGCCCTGGTCGGTACCAAAGCCCATGGCGGTGTAGCGCTTGATGTGCTCAATCGACTCAAAGCCCTCGCGCACTGCCAGCTCGATATCGGCTGCTCCCACATCGTTCTGGTAGTCGATAAAGGCCTTGGCGCGGCGCGACACCGGCTCGCCGGTCTCAGCAATCCAGAACGCGGCAATGGGCTCCGCCACCGACTCTGTGACCGCGTAGCTAATGGCCTGCGCCGCAAAACCTGCGACGCTGGCGGCCTGTGCGCCGGCCTGGCTGGCTGATTGCAAAGCAGTGGCTACACCGAAGTCCGCAGCACCCGCGCCAACAATGGTCTGAGCGGCGATGCGGCTGCCGGGTTCGAAGCAACATTGCGCGTCATTCCACTGCGCTTTGCCGCCGGAGTGCGAATACAAATGGATGGCCGGGTTCCAACCCCCTGCCATGCCCAGCGCATCGCAGGGCAAAGTGCGGCGCGGATCGCCCGCTTTACCGGCATTCACGGGCGCGACAACAACCTCGGTCACCGCCAGGCCGCCACCGGCCTGCACTGGCACATGGCCGCGCAACACGGTTACACCGGCGTTGGTCGCCTGTTCGACCAAACCACCGGCGGGCGCTTTGCCCGTACGGACATCGACCACGCTGACGCGGGCACCGGCCTGGCGCAAGACCAGGGCGTCGGCGTAGGCGGTGTCGTTATTGGTCAGCAGCACGATCTCGCGCCCGACCAGCACGCCGTAGAGCGTGGCGTAGTCGGCCATGGCGGAAGAGAGCATGACGCCGGGCAGGTCGTTGTTGCCAAAAACCATGGGGCGCTCGTGCGCACCTGTAGCCAGGATCACCTGCTTGGCGCGCACCCGCCACAGGCGCTCACGGAAACCACTGCGCGCTGATAACGGAAGGTGGTCGGTGAGCGCCTCGCGCACCGTCAAAAAGTTGTGGTCGTGGTAACCGAATACCACCCCACGGCGGATGATGCGCACCTCGGGCATGGTGGCCAGTTCGGCCTCGGCCTCACGCACCCAGGCACTGGCCGATTGGCCGTCAATCGTGGCGGTCTGGCGGTGTGCCGAACCACCGAGCTGCGATTGCAACTCGGCCAGAACCACCCGCGCACCGCTGCGGCCTGCCGCCAGGGCAGCCGCCAAACCGGCCACGCCACCACCGGCGATGAAGACATCGCAATGGATGTTCTGGTGCACATAGGTGGCCTCGTCCTCGACTTGCGGCGATGCGCCCAGGCCACCGGCCTTGCGGATAAAGCGCTCGTAAAACATCCAGGCCTTGGCCGGCCACATAAAGGTCTTGTAATAAAAACCTGCGGGGAACAGCGGCGTGCCCCAGCGGTTGACGCTGAACAGCCGCGCCAGTGCGCCCGGCCAGCCGTTGACGCTTTCCCCCACGAGCTGGTCATACAACTCCACCTCGGGCATCTTGGCATTGGGAATGGTGTGCGCGCCGCGCTCCAGTTGCACCAGCGCCGACGGCTCTTCGATACCCGAAGTCACGATGCCGCGCGGACGGTGGTATTTCCAGGAACGCGAGAACAGCAGCTCGCCCGCTGCCAGCAGGGCGGAAGCCAGCGTGTCGCCGGCAAAGCCCTGGTAGCTGCGGCCGTTGAAGGTGAAACGGATGCTGCGGCTGCGGTCCAGCCGCTCACCCAGACCGTTGATGCGTTGGCCGCTCATGCTGCAGCTCCTGCGCCGCTTGCGGCATCGGGGTTTTCGCCGGGCTTGTAAAACTTGGTGAACTGGTAGCTCACGGTGTTGCGCTCGGCGTTGAACCAGCGGCGGCAGCCGGCGGCGTGCAGCCACTGCTCGCGGTGCAGGCCTTTGGGGTTTTTGCGCATGAACAAATAGTCGCCCCACTGTTCATCGCTCAGGGCGTCGGTGTCGAGCGGGCGGGCGATGTGTGCCTCGCCGCCGCAGCTGAATTCACTCTCGGCGCGGGGACCGCACCAGGGGCAGGTAATGAGTAGCATCGTGGTGTTCTCTCGAATCGGTTTCAGTGCGCGACGCCTGCGGCACCGTGTTCGTCAATCAAATGGCCAGTGTTGAAGCGGTTCAGCGCAAACGCCGCGTTCAGCGCGTGCGGCCGGTCTTGCGCAATGGTGTGCGCCATGACCCAGCCCGAACCGGGTGTGGCCTTGAAGCCGCCGGTGCCCCAGCCGCAGTTGAAGTACAGGCCCTGGATGTGCGTCTTGGAAATGATGGGGCAGGCGTCGGGCGCGACGTCCACAATGCCGCCCCACTGACGGTTCATGCGCACCCGGCGGAAGATGGGGAAGAGCTCGCAAATCGCTTGCAGCGTGTGCTCGATGATGGGGAAGCTGCCGCGCTGCCCATAGCCCACATAGGCGTCAATGCCCGCACCAATCACCAGGTCGCCTTTATCAGACTGGCTGGCGTACGCGTGGATGGCGTTGGACATGACGACCGTGTGCAACACCGGCTTCATGGGCTCGGACACCAAGGCCTGCAGCGGATGGCTTTCCAGCGGCAGGCGGATGCCCGCCATGTCGGCAATCACGCTGCTGTGGCCGGCGGCGACCACACCAATTTTTCTGCTCTTGATCACGCCGCGCGTGGTCTCTATGCCCACCACCTGGTCGCCCTCGCGCTGCACGCCAATGACTTCGCAGTTCTGGATGATGTCCACGCCCAGGCAGTCGGCGGCGCGGGCAAAGCCCCAGGCAATCGCGTCGTGGCGCGCCACACCGGCGCGCGGCTGGAAGGACGCGCCCATCACGGGGTAGCGCAGGCTGCTGCTGGTGTTCATGATGGGCACCATGGCTTTGATTTGCGCGGGAGTCAGCACCACACCGTCCACGCCATTCAAGCGGTTGGCGTTGACGCGGCGCTCAATGTCACGCATGTCTTGCAATGAGTGGCCTACGTTCATCACGCCGCGCTGGCTGAACATGGTGTTGTAGTTCAGGTCTTGCGACAGGCCTTCCCACAGTTGCAAGGCCTTCTCATACAAATGCGTGGCATCGTCCCACAGGTAGTTGGAGCGCACGATGGTGGTGTTGCGCGCGGTATTACCGCCGCCCAACCAGCCGCGCTCCACCACTGCGATATTGCGCATACCGTGTTCTTTGGCCAGGTAATACGCTGTAGCCAGGCCGTGGCCGCCGCCGCCCACGATGATGGCGTCGTAACTGGCTTTGGGCGCAGGGCTGCGCCACTGCTTTTGCCAGTTCTCGTGGTAGGACATGGCGTTGCGCGCCAGGGCGAAGATGGAAAAATTACTCATATTTGCTCAGTCACTCCAAAAGCCAATAAATCACAGTGCGCGTCCGCCGGGGGGCTCAACATCTCAGCACTCGATCACATTCACCGCCAGGCCGCCCCGGCTGGTTTCTTTGTATTTCGTCATCATGTCGCGCCCGGTGTCGCGCATGGTTTTGATCACCTGGTCCAGCGACACAAAGTGCGTGCCGTCGCCGCGCAGCGCCATGCGCGCGGCGTTCAGCGCCTTGACCGAACCCATGGCGTTGCGCTCAATGCAGGGAATCTGCACCCGCCCTCCAACCGGGTCACAGGTCAGGCCCAGGTTGTGTTCCATGCCGATTTCGGCCGCATTTTCGACCTGCGCCGGGGTGCCGCCCATCACCGCCGCCAGACCGGCCGCCGCCATCGAGCAGGCCACGCCGACCTCGCCCTGGCAGCCGACCTCGGCACCGCTGATCGAGGCGTTTTCCTTGTAGAGCAAGCCAATGGCACCGGCGGTCAGCAAAAAGTCGCGGATGCCGTTCTGGTTCGCGCCGGAGATAAAGCGGTCGTAGTAATGCATGACCGCCGGGACAATGCCGGCCGCGCCATTGGTGGGCGCTGTAACCACGCGCCCGCCGGCCGCGTTTTCTTCATTCACCGCCATGGCGTAGACGTTGACAAAGTCCAGGATGGTGAGCTGGTCGCGCAGTGCCTCTTCGGGGCGGCTGCTCAGGGTGCGGTGCAATTCGGCAGCGCGGCGCTTGACCAGCAGATTCCCGGGCAGGTGGCCGTCGGTGCGGATGCCGCGTGCCACGCAGGCCTTCATGGCGTCCCAAATCGCGTCCAGTCCGGCGTCCAACTCGGCGTCGCTGCGCCAGGCGTGTTCGTTGGCCCGCATCACCTGGGCGATGCTCATGCCGGTATCCGCGGTGATCGCCAGCAGCTCATCACCGCTGTGAAAGGGGTGCGGCAACACGGTGGCGTCCGCCACGATACGCGGGGCCTGGCGGGTGGCAGCGTGGTCGGCGTCGGCATCTTCCTGCGACACCACAAAACCCCCGCCCACCGAAAAATAGCGGCGCTCGTCCAATTGCGCGCCATCGGCATCCAAAGCGATGAATTTCACGCCATTGGGGTGAAAGGACAGGGTTTCACGGCGCAAAAACAGCACATCGGTTTTTTCAGCAAAGGCGATACGCGCCTGCCCGCCCAGCAGGACCGCCTTTTCCTTGCGGATGGCCTTGAGGCGACCGGCAATGGTGTCGGGGTCTATGGTGTCGGGCATCAGGCCCTCCAGGCCCAGCATGACGGCGGTGTCGGTTCCGTGGCCTTTGCCGGTGGCACCCAGGGAGCCGTACAAACGCACCTCGACCCGGGCGGTGCGCGACAAGAGCCCGCTGGTGGTCAGCGAGCGCGCAAACATGGCCGCAGCCTTCATAGGCCCGACCGTGTGCGAAGACGACGGACCGATACCGATTTTGAAGAGGTCGAAAACGCTCAATGACATGCGCAAAGCCTTACAGGTTACGAGCACGCGCTCCCGGGGAATTGTGGGAGCCGGGCGTCGCTTTCTATTGTCGGTCACACGACGCGCCCGGATGCCGGGGCGACAGGCCAATTGGCGTTTAGGTGAAAGTGCGCGTCGCACAGTGACCGCCGTGCAAGCGACGGCCTGCCGATACTCACGGACTTAACCCGCACAGCCCGTATTGGAGAACGCCATGAGCGACACCGTGACCCTGCCAGAAGCCGACGCCGCACCCCGCACCCGCCGCAGCGCCGGAGGCCGCGAAGCCAAACGCGCCGCCCGCGCCGGGCGCAGCGCCCAATCCGTGCCCTACATCACCCGCAAGATCCCTTACTTTGAGGTGCTGGACGACGAAGGGCTGGCCACCATTGAGCGCAACGCCAACACCATTCTGGAAGAAATCGGCATCGATTTCCGCGACGACGCTGAGGCCCTGGACATCTGGCGCAAAGCCGGTGCCGAAGTGACGGGCGAGCGCGTGCGCTTCCCCGGCGGCATGTGCCGCGCCATCGTGCAGGCCAGCGCGCCGCGCGAGTTCACCCAGTACGCCCGCAACCCGGCGCATAACGTGGTGATAGGCGGCAAGAACACGGTGTTCGCGCCGTCCTACGGCTCGCCCTTTGTGCGCGACCTGGATAAAGGCCGCCGCTACGCGACCCTGCACGACTTCCAGAACTTCGTGAAGCTGGCCTATATGGCCAACGCCATCCACCACAGCGGCGGCACGATTTGCGAGCCGGTGGACCTGCCGGTGAACAAGCGCCACTTCGACATGGTCTATTCGCACATGAAGTACAGCGACAAGCCCTTCATGGGCTCGGTGACCAAGCCCGAGCGCGCCCAGGATACGGTGGAGATGGCCAAACGCCTGTTCGGCGACAACTTTGTCGACCCCGCGACCGGCAAGAACCGCACGGTCTGCATCAGCCTGATCAACGCCAATTCGCCCATGACCTTTGACGACACCATGCTCGGTGCCGCCAAGGTCTACGCCCGCGCCAACCAGGCGACCATCATCACGCCCTTCATCCTGGCCGGAGCTATGTCGCCAGTCACAGTAGCCGGCACCTGCGCCCAGACCCTGGCCGAAGCGCTGGCCGGTATGGCTTTTGTGCAGCTGGTCAACCCCGGTGCGCCGGTGGTGATGGGCAGTTTTGCGTCCTCGGTGTCCATGCAATCGGGCGCGCCCACGTTCGGCACGCCGGAACCGGCGCTGGTGCTGTACGTGATGGCCGCGCTCGCACGGCGGCTGGGCGTGCCCTTCCGCTCGGGCGGCGGCCTGTGCGGCTCCAAAATTGCCGATGCCCAAGCGGCTTCGGAATCGGCCAACACCATGCTGCCCACCTGCCTGGGCGGCGTGAACTTTGTGCTGCACACCGCCGGTTGGCTGGAAGGCGGCCTGTCCATGGGCTATGAGAAATTCATCATGGACTGCGACCAGGCCGGCATGATGCACACCCTCCTGGCCGGCGTGGACATGTCCGAGAACGGCCAGGCCATGGACGCGATCCGCGAAGTCGGCCCCGGCAAACACTTTCTGGGCTGCGCCCACACCCAAGCCAATTTCGAGACCGCCTTCTACCGCTCGCCGATTACCGACAACAACAGCTTCGAGCAATGGGAAGCCGAAGGCGGCCAGGACCTGTCCGCACGCGCCAACGCGCTGTGGAAAAAGCAACTGGCAGAATACGAAGCACCTCCCCTGGACCCCGCTGCGGACGAGGCCGTGCTGGACTACATGAACCGGCGCAAGGCTTCGTTCGCCGACTCCAACGTGTAAACCGTTTCTGAAGGACTCGCACATGGGACATCTCAGCACCCACGTGCTCGACACCACGCACGGTTGCCCTGCCGCCGGCATGGGCGTGGTCTTGCAACGCATCGACAAGGGCCAGCCGGTCACCCTGCGCACCCTCACGCTCAACCACGATGGCCGCTGCGATGGTGGCCCGCTGCTCGATGCAGCGGCCATGGCCGCCGGCCAGTACCGGCTGCTGTTTGCGGTAGCGCCCTACTTCCGCGCGCGCGGCGTGGTGCTGCCAGACCCGGCTTTTCTGGACACGGTGCAGATTGACTTCGGCATCGCCGACGCGCAGGCGCACTACCATGTGCCGCTGCTGGTCTCGCCCTGGTCCTATTCCACCTACCGGGGCTCCTAGGCCATGGAAGCCTACCTGCTGGAATGGGCGGCGCTGCTCTTGCGCTGGACCCATGTGGTGGTGGCGATTGCCTGGATAGGCGCATCGTTTTACTTTGTGTTCCTGGACAACAACCTCACGCCGCCGATGGACCAGGCCTTGAAAGCCAAGGGCGTCACCGGCGAACTCTGGGCGGTGCACGGCGGCGGTTTTTACAACCCGCAAAAGTACCTGCCCGCGCCGCCCACCCTGCCCGCGCATATGCACTGGTTTTACTGGGAAAGCTATGCCACCTGGCTCAGCGGCTTTGCGCTCTACACCGTGGTGTATCTGTTCAACGCCAGCACCTTTTTGGTCGACAAACGGGTGTACGACTGGTCCTCGGGCGGTGCGGCCGCGCTGGCCTCGGTAGGCTTTTTGCTGGCATTCTGGTTGGTCTACGACGCGCTGTGCCGCACCCTGGGGCAGAAGAAAAACGGCGATGCTTTGGTAGGCGCGGGCGTGCTGGTAGCGGTGGTGCTGGGCAGCGCGCTGGCCTGCCAGTTGTTTGCCGGGCGGGCCGCCTTTGTGCTGGTGGGCGCGATGATGGCCACGGCCATGAGCGCCAACGTCCTGGTCTGGATCATTCCCGGCCAGCGCACGGTGATTGCGCAGCACAAGGCGGGGCAGCCGGTGGACCCCATCCACGGCTGGCGCGGCAAACAGCGCAGCGTGCACAACACCTATTTCACACTGCCGGTGCTGGTGGCCATGCTGTCCAACCACTACGGCTGGCTCAGCGGCGCGCCGCACAACTGGGCGCTCCTTGTCGCACTCATGCTGGCCGGCGCGCTGGTCCGCCATAGCTTTGTGGCACGCCACCAGGCGCTACTCCAAGGGCGGCGCGTGCCCTGGGAATTTGCCGCGATCGGCGTGGGCTTGATTGCGGTAGTGGTCGTGGCCTTGGCCCCCGCGACGCAAGCCCCGGTGTCGGTATCCGAGCCAGCTCCCAGCTTTGCGCAAGTGCAAGCCGTGGTCACGCAGCGCTGCGTGGTCTGCCACAACGCGCAATTGGCGAACAAGGGCGTGGTGCTGGATACGCCGCAGGGCATCAGCCAGCACGCACAGGCGATTTACCAACAGGCCGTGGTCTTGCAGGCCATGCCCATGAACAACGCCACCGGCATCACGCCGCAAGAGCGCGCGTTGTTAGGCCGCTGGTTTGCAGACGGAGCCAAGAGCCCTTAATCGCCCTTCATCCCCAAAGGGCCGGACGCTCAGACCAGCCGCCGCTTGACCGACTCGTCCCACTCGCGCACCAGCACCTGCTTGCCGTTCTCATAGGCCTCTAGCCGCCCGGTGATACGGAAATGGGTGGCGCTGGCGGTCATGGTCGAGTAGGTCTCGGTGCGCGTCACCCAGTCGCCGCGCGCGGTTTCCATGGACCAGTGGCATTCCTGGCGCGCCGAGAGCGGGTCGTTCGGCAGGATGCGGTAGTACTCGCGGCCGCAGCCCCAGGTGGTCAGGCCGTGCGCGGCAATCGTGGAGCGGCCGAAGTCGTCGATGATGGTCATGCGCCGCTCGCCGGTGGCCTGGTCGATTTGCACCTCGCGCTTGTGCCACGGTGCATCCAGCTCGATCAGCTCCACCGCCGCTGCGGCCTGGGGCGGCGCGAACTCCGGGGCTTTTTCGCCCCGGCGGCGTCTGCGCCAGGGCAGATCGATATGGCTTTTGCCGGTGTGCACCGTGAGCGTGACCGGCTTGGGCGCAGGCCAGATCAGCGGCCAGTAGCTGGTGGACAGCGACACCCGCAGCCGGTGGCCTTTGGGCACGCGCCAGGCAGTGTCGTCCAACTGAATACGCACGGTGTAGGTTTTGCCCGGCTCCAGCGGCTGCGGTTTTTCATGGGTGCCACCGGCCGCCAGATGCCCCAGATTGGCGACGGCGTAGGTCAGGCGCGAAACGGTGCCGTCAGGCCAGACGCTGTTGAGCCGCACCGCCACCTGCGCCACGGGCTGGTCCACGCTGAAGGTCAGCGTGAGCACCGGTGCGCCCATCAGATCGGCGTCAGCCTTCAGCGCCGGTCCGTCAAAGGTCAGCGAGCCCGAATCGTCCTGCCGTTGGTCGCCCGGGAACTCAGGGCCCAGCCAGATGATGCAGTATTCCCCGCTGTCCGCGCCCGTGTGCTGGGGCGAGCAGATGCTGCGCCGCGTGGTTTTTTCCGCGCTCTCGCCCAGGCCACTGCTGTTGAGAAACAGCGGCTGGCGAGTGACGTGGGGGCCACTCCAGGCAGCGTCGGCGACCCAGCGGCCGGGCACCTGGCTGATGCTGCCGCCCGGGGCTTGCAAGTCCATGATGTAAGTGCGGTGCGCCGGGTCGGACTCGACACCGGTGGGCGCGTCTTTGAGCCAGCGGTCCCACCAGCGCAAGGCTTCTTGCAAAAAGCCGATGCGCGGCTCGGGCACGGCGAAGTGCGGGTACTTGTGCGCCCAGGGGCCGACGATGCCTTTGACCGGTGCCTGCACCGTGTCCACTAGCTGCGACACCGCATTGGTGTAGGCATCGTTCCAGCCGCCCACGGCCAGCACGGCGGCCTCAATCGCGCCAATGTCCTCGCAGACCGAGCCGTGCTTCCAGTAGGCATCGCGGTGCGGGTGTTGCAGCCAGGGAATGGCCAGCAAGGGCTCATTTTTTAGGCGATCCAGCCACATGGCGCGCCAGCGCTCGCCGACGATGGCCGGGTCCGGCGGCCGCGAGGAATAGGCCAGCATGGTGGCCGACCAGCCCAGGTTCTCGCCCAGCACGCAGCCGCCCTTGTAGTGAATATCGTCGCTGTAACGGTCCACCGTGGAACACAGGGTGATGATGGCCTGCAGGCCCGGCGGACGGCGCGCAGCCACCTGCAGGCTGTTGAAGCCGCCCCAGGAAATGCCCATCATGCCCACGCGCCCGGTGCTCCAAGGCTGGGCCACGGCCCAGGCGATGACCTCCTCGGCATCAGCCAGCTCCTGCTCGGTGTATTCATCGTCCATCAGGCCGTCGGAGTCGCCGTTGCCCCGCATGTCCACCCGCAAACAGGCGTAGCCGTGGCCGGCCAGATAAGGGTGGGTGAGCGCGTCGCGGACGATGGTGCCATCGCGCTTGCGGTAAGGCAGGTATTCCAGAATGACCGGCACCGGTTTTTTCAGCGCATCGGCCGGCATCCAGGCCCGGGTGGCCAGGCGGGTGCCGTCGCGCAGCGGGATGAACAGGTTGGGGGTTTCGGTGACGGTGCGGGGGAAGCGGCGTATGGTTTTCATAGGCCAACCCTAGCCGCAGGCGAGGCCGCTGTCAAATCGGGCAAGCCCCAATATGGTGCACCCTCCCCCGGCGCAACCCCCACAATACGCAGCTTTGCCCTTTTCATGCATCCCACCGCCACGCCAAACCCCACCCCGCACTACCTGATTGGCGTAGACACCGGCGGCACCTACACCGACGCCGCCATCATCGACGCCAACAGCCAGCGCGTCATTGCCACAGCCAAGTCCATCACGACCAAGGGCGATCTGGCGCTGGGCGTGGGCGACGCGATTGCGCAGGCGATTGCCGCCCTGCCCGCAGGCCTGCGTCCGCAGGACATCGCGCTGGTGTCGGTGTCCACCACGCTGGCCACTAACGCCGTGGTCGAAGGCCACGGCAGCGCGGTGGGCGTTTTGCTGATCGGCTTTGATGCGGCCATGGCCGAGCGCACCGGCATTGCCAAGGCCTTTCCCGGTATGGCGGTCGAGCGCATTGGCGGCGGACACAACCACAACGGCGAAGCAGCCGCGCCGCTGGACCTGGAAGCGCTGGATGCGGCGATTGACCGCATGGCGCCGCAGGTTGACGCCTTTGCCCTGGCCGCTGCGTTTGCGGTGCGCAACCCGGCGCACGAGCAGCAGGCGCGCGCGCGCATCGCGGAGCGCTGCGGCAAACCGGTCACGCTGTCGACCGAGTTGTCGTCCAGCCTGGACGCGCCCCGGCGCGCACTCACCGCCACGCTGAACGCGCGGCTGATTTCCCGGGTGACCCATTTGATCGACGCAGTGGAGCGCGCCATGGCGCAGCTGCAGATCGCCTGCCCGCTGATGATTGTCAAAGGCGACGGCACGCTGGCGCTGGCGCAGAGCGTGGCCAAACGACCGATTGAGACCGTGCTCTCGGGCCCGGCGGCCAGCCTGGTGGGGGCACGCTGGCTCAGCGGCCTGGACAACTTCATCCTCTCCGACATGGGCGGCACCACCACCGACGTGGGCGCGCTGGTCGACGGCCTGCCGCGCGTGAACCTGGATGGGGCCGAGGTGGGCGGCTGGCGCACCATGGTGCGGGCAATTGACGTGCGCACCATCGGCCTGGGCGGCGACAGCGAAGTGGCTTTGGCGGCGAACGGGCGGCTGGAGATCCGGCCGCAGCGCATCGTGCCCGTCTCGCTGCTGGCGGCGCGCTTCCCCGAAACCCTGGCGCTGCTGGAGGCCGATCTGGCCGACGTGGAAGGCGGCGGCTCCATGCACGGGCGCTTTGTGTTGCTGCCCTTTGGCGCAACCGCGCCGCGTGTGGGTGACGAGTTGGCGCCCCGCGAAGCCGAGCTGCTGGGCCTGGTGCGGCCCGGCCCGCAACCGCTGCGGACGCTGGCCACATCCATGAACGCGCAACGCGCCATCACCGCCCTGCAACGCAAAGGTTTGATTCAAGTGGCGGGCTTCACCCCGTCAGACGCTGGGCATGTGCTGGACTTGCAGGCGAATTGGTCGCGCCCGGCGGCCTATATGGCGGCGCAGCTGGGTTGCCGACTGCGTGAAATGAAGATGCCCACGCCCGAGCGCACCCGCGACTATGCCCACGCAGTCTGGAGCGAAACCGTGCGTCTGAGCGCCCGCGTCATCCTGGATACGGCGCTGGGTTTTTCATTGCCCGAAGACCGCATCAGCAACGCGATTTGCAATGGCGAGCACACCCTGGGTCTGGCGCGCATCAGCATCAAACCGGCGGTTCCGGTGGTCGCTGTGGGCGGGCCGGTCAAGGTGTTTTACGGGGAAC
>CANCTD010000022.1 GCA_947380945.1 Comamonadaceae bacterium | reverse complement strand
GACCAAATCCGGCCGATTCTGCGGGCCTTTTCCCCACCGGCCCAGGCTGTTGAACAAGCGCAGCGCATCATCGAAGCCGCTATTGCGCAGGATTGGGCGCCGATCGCCGTGGATGGTGTGTTGCACGACCGTGCCAGCTACCGGTATTTCTGGCAAGTGATGGAGTCCGCCCAGCGCAGCGGCGTGCAGCTCGCTCCCGCCCTGCAAACCTTGTTGAACCGGCCCGCCCCTGGCGTGGCCCATTGAAGACCGGTACGCCGTACCGAAACCCATTGTTGTTGAGGAGAAATCTGATGTTGAAAGCCTACCGTGACCATGTTGCCGAGCGCGCCGCCCTGGGCATTCCGCCCCTGCCGCTGGATGCCAAACAAGTGGCAGCCCTGATTGAACTGATCAAAGCGCCGCCTGCCGGAGAGGGGGAATTTTTAATGGACCTGCTGACCCACCGCGTGCCGCCCGGGGTGGACGATGCGGCCAAGGTCAAGGCCTCGTTTTTGTCCGCTGTCGCCCACGGTGATGTGGACGTGGCGCTGATCAGCCGCGCCAAAGCCACCGAGTTGCTGGGCACCATGGTGGGTGGTTACAACGTCAAGCCGCTGATTGATTTGCTTGACCACGCAGACGTGGCCGCGATTGCTGCGCAGGCCTTGAAAAAGACCTTGCTGATGTTTGACTTTTTCCACGACGTCGCGGTCAAAGCGCAGGCCGGCAATGCCATGGCCAAAGAAGTGATGCAGAGCTGGGCCGATGCCGAATGGTTTACCAGCCGGCCCGAGGTGCCGCGCTGCATCCCGGTCACCGTGTTCAAGGTCCCCGGGGAAACCAATACCGATGACTTGTCTCCCGCGCCCGATGCCTGGAGCCGCCCGGATATCCCCATGCATTACCTGGCGATGCTCAAAAATACCCGCGCTGATGCGGCCTTCCGCCCCGAAGAGGACGGCAAGCGCGGCCCTATGCAATTCATCGAAGACCTGAAGAAAAAAGGCCATTTGGTTGCCTATGTCGGCGACGTGGTGGGCACCGGATCGAGCCGCAAATCGGCGACCAACAGCGTGATCTGGGCGACCGGTCAGGACATTCCTTTTGTTCCCAACAAGCGCTTTGGCGGTGTGACGCTGGGCGGAAAAATCGCGCCTATTTTCTTCAACACACAGGAAGATTCAGGGGCTTTGCCTATCGAAGTCGATGTGTCGAAATTGGAAATGGGCGACGTGATCGAGGTCTACCCCTACGACGGAAAAATCACCCGGGGCGGTGCTACCGTGGTGGAGTTCAAACTCAGGAATGATGTTCTGCTCGACGAGGTGCGCGCTGGCGGCCGTATCAACCTCATCATCGGGCGCAGTTTGACGGCCAAGGCGCGCGAGTTTCTGTCGCTGCCGGCGTCCACCCAGTTCCGCCTGCCGCAGCCGCCGCTTGCCACCCAAGCCGGCTTCACACTGGCGCAAAAGATGGTCGGCCGCGCAGTCGGTTTGCCCGAAGGCCAGGGCGTGCGCCCGGGCACGTATTGCGAGCCACGCATGACCACCGTCGGCTCCCAGGACACCACGGGTCCCATGACCCGCGACGAGCTGAAAGACCTGGCCTGCCTGGGCTTCAGCGCCGACCTGGTGATGCAGTCTTTTTGCCATACCGCCGCCTATCCCAAAGCGGTGGACGTGAAGATGCACCACGAGCTGCCGGCCTTTATGTCCAACCGGGGCGGCGTCGCATTGCGCCCGGGTGATGGTGTGATCCATTCCTGGCTGAACCGCCTGCTCTTGCCCGACACGGTCGGCACCGGTGGCGACAGCCACACGCGTTTCCCCATCGGCATCAGCTTCCCTGCGGGTTCGGGCTTGGTCGCTTTTGGCGCGGCCACCGGTGTCATGCCGCTGGATATGCCGGAGTCCGTGCTGGTGCGTTTCAAAGGCAGCATGCAGCCCGGCGTGACCTTGCGCGACCTGGTGCATGCGATTCCGCTGTACGCCATCAAGGCCGGTCTGCTGACCGTGGCCAAGGCGGGCAAGGTGAATGTGTTTTCCGGCCGCATTCTGGAAATTGAAGGCCTGCCGGACCTCAAGGTCGAACAGGCTTTTGAGTTGTCGGATGCGTCGGCTGAACGCTCGGCTGCGGGTTGCACCATCAAGCTCAATCCGGCCCCGATACAGGAGTATCTGACCAGCAACATCGTGCTCATGAAAAACATGATCGCCCAGGGCTACGCCGACGCACGCACCCTGCAGCGCCGCATCGACAAGGTGCAGGCCTGGCTGGACAAACCGTCCTTGCTCGAAGCGGACAAGAACGCCGAATACGCGGCGGTGATAGAGATTGATCTGGCCGACATCAAAGAGCCGATTTTGTGCTGCCCCAATGATCCGGATGACGCCAAGTTCCTGTCACAAGTGGCGGGCACCAAAATCGATGAGGCTTTCATCGGCTCGTGCATGACCAATATCGGCCATTTCCGCGCCGCCGCCACCTTGCTCGGCGGGCAGCGCGATATCCCGGTCAAGCTCTGGGTCGCGCCGCCCACCAAAATGGACGAAAGCGAGCTGATCAAGGAAGGCCATTACGCCGCGTTTGGCGCGTCCGGTGCCCGCACCGAGATGCCCGGTTGCAGCCTGTGCATGGGCAACCAGGCCCAGGTGCGCGAGGGCGCAACCGTGGTCTCCACCAGCACCCGCAACTTCCCGAACCGGTTGGGCAAGAACACCCAGGTGTTTCTGGCATCTGCCGAACTGGCGGCTATCGCCTCCAAGCTGGGCAAGCTGCCCACCGTGGCCGAATACCACGATGCCATGGGCGTGGTGAACAAGGCCGGTGCGGCGATTTACCAGTACATGAACTTTGACCGCATCGAGGAATACGCCGAGGTGGCAGCTGCCAGCCCCGCGTAAGCAGGGCTGCTGGATCAGGCGCTGTATTCGAAGATGCGCTGGAAGCTGAAGGCGATGGTCGCCAACAGCACCCCGGTCCCGACCAGCAGGGAAGTCCCGAGTCCGAACACGGTCAATACCTGGGTCTGGCCGGCTGCGGATTCGGGGTCTTCCCCCGGGTTGAAGCGCGCGTTCCAGGCAGCTGCGCTTTGCAGCCCGTACACGATGGCGCGCAGCGCATAAGCGCTGATGGTCAGTCCCAGCAGAGGAATCAGCAGCCAGCTGAGCTGGTCGTCCAGGCTGATGTTGCGCGCGCGCAAGACCCCGTAACCTCCCAGCAGAACCGGCACCCAGCTGAGCCAGCTCCAGATGCCGTAGCGGCCGTACAAGTACAGCCGGTGCAGGCCCAGCGGACCGGTCAAAAAAGTCAGCCAGACGGCCAGGGTTTTGTTTTTCATGGGCCCGATTGTGCGGGTGGTGCGTCGCTGCCGTTGCCCAGCGTCCTTTGCATCAAGACCACGTCCAGCCAGCGGTCGAACTTCCAGCCACAGGCGGCCAATACGCCGACTTGCGTGAAACCGCAGCCGCGGTGCACACCGATGGAGGCCGCGTTACCCGAGTCGCCGATCACCGCAATCAGACTGCGCACCCCGGCGCGCTCGGCCCTGGCCATCAGCTCTTGCAGCAGCAATCGGCCCCAACCGCGTCCGGCGGCCTGCGCGGCAAGGTAAATCGAGTCTTCCGCAGAAAAGCGGTAAGCCGGGCGTGGCTTGAACCAGTTGCAATAGGCAAAGCCTTGCACCGAGCCAGCGTCCTCCAGAACCAGGAACGGCAAGCCCTTGTCCAGCACGTCGCGGCGGCGCGTGGCCATGTCAGTGGGTGAGGGCGGCTCGATCTCAAAGGTGCCGGTTCCAAACAGGACATGGTGCTGGTAAATCGCCGTGATCTGGGCCAGATCGGCGTCGGTGCTGGGGCGAATCAGGGGCATGGAGTGGGAAAGATATAATCGAGGGCTATTCTGAGTGTCGCTGGCCGGGTGGTCAGTCGCGTGTCTCAAGCTCCGAATTTTACGATTGACCCCCTTCAGTCACCCAAAGGACCCACTATGGTCGTTATTCGACTTTCCCGCGGCGGCGCTAAAGCGCGCCCTTTCTTCAACATCGTTGTGGCCGACAAGCGCAACCGCCGCGACGGCCGCTTCATTGAGCGCATCGGGTTTTATAACCCGATTGCGACCGCCAACGAAGAGAGCATCCGCATCGCGCAGGATCGCCTGTCCTATTGGCAAGGCGTGGGCGCACAGGCCTCGCCAACGGTAGATCGTTTGATCCGCCAGGCCGCCAAAGCTGCCGCACCTGCGGCCTGAGTGCGCTGCAAGGCGGGGCTTGCCCCGCCTTGTTGCCAGCCACCCCCATGCTTGCCGGACTTGAACCCGCTGACCTCCCGGCAGATGCAGTCGAAGTCGGCCGCATAGCCGATGCCTGGGGCGTTCAAGGCTGGTTCAAAGTCATTTCGCACAGCGCCCAGCCTGAGGCGCTTTTTTCATCCAAGCGCTGGTACCTGCTGCCGACCGAGCGCGGTGCCAAGGCTTTTGACGGTGTGGCCTTGATGGCCATCCGTGAAGCCAAAGACCATTCCGGCACGGTGGTGGCGCGGTGCCACGACATCACAGACCGCGACGCCGCGCAAGCACTCAAAGGTTCCCGTATTTTTGTCGCCCGCTCCAGTTTTCCGACTGCTGCGGCGGATGAGTTTTACTGGGTCGACCTGATAGGACTGTCCGTGGTCAACCGCGAAGGCCTGGTTCTGGGCCTGGTGCGGGATCTGATTGCCACGGGGCCACAAACCGTGTTGGCGATCGAATACGCCGAGGGCGACACCCTGCGCGAAATCCTGATTCCCTTTGTGTCGGTCTACGTGGATGCGGTCGACATGGCGCAGCGGCAGATCCGTGTCGACTGGCAGCCCGATTACTGAAGCACCCCTCCACCCGAAGAGCCGACGCCATGCGCTTTGACGTCATCACGCTGTTCCCCGAGCTCTTCGAGCCCTTTGTGCGCGTGGGCATCAACCGGCGCGCCTTCGAGACCGGCGCGGTGGAACTGCATTGTTTTAATCCGCGCGATGCGGTGACCGATACCTACCGACGGGTCGATGACCGTCCTTTTGGCGGTGGCCCGGGCATGGTTTTCATGGCGCAACCGCTGTTTGACACCCTGGCTGCGATTCGCCAGCAACGCGGGGACCAGGCGCCGGTGGTTTTGTTTTCACCGCTGGGGAGCCGACTGGACCATGCGGCGGTGCAGGAATGGTCCGACAGCGCCGGTGCGATCCTGATTTGCGGCCGCTACGAGGGCGTGGACCAGCGCTTTATCGACGCCCATGTGGACCGGCAAATCAGCCTGGGTGACTTTGTGTTGTCCGGTGGCGAGATTGCCGCCATGGCCTTGATCGATGCGGTTGCCCGCTTGCAACCCGGCGTGCTGGGCGACCAGGACAGCCACCATTTCGACAGCTTCAACCCGGCTCTGGATGGCTTGCTCGACTGTCCGCATTACACCCGTCCGGAGCATTGGCACGATGTGCCGGTACCGGCCGTGCTGACCTCGGGCAACCACCAGCAGATTGCGCTGTGGCGGCGTCAGCAGAGCCTGCGCAGCACCGCAGCGCTGCGTCCCGAGTTGCTGGCCAGGGCGCGTGCCGCAGGTGCGCTGGCGGAGCAGGATGAGGCGTTTTTGCGCGGCCTGGAGGCGCAGCCCAAGGGCGGCTGATCGGGGTTTTGGGTCCCCGCTGGGACGCCTGGCTGCGCGTTCTGCCCGGCACGGTACGGGTTTCGTATAATCGTGGGCTAACCTGATCCTCTGTCCGACCAAAGCGGCTCTTTCATTCCGGAAGAATTTTGCTTGGCATCAATCCCTGATTGCCGGTGCGCGCACGATCAACGAAAGAAGCTATGAACCTCATCCAAATCCTGGAGCAAGAAGAAATTGCCCGCCTCGGGAAGACCATTCCCGAATTCGCCCCCGGCGACACCGTGATTGTCAGCGTCAACGTTGTTGAAGGCAGCCGCAAGCGTGTGCAGGCCTACGAAGGCGTTGTCATCGCCAAGCGCAACCGTGGTCTGAACAGCGGCTTTATCGTGCGCAAGATCTCCAGCGGCGAGGGCGTGGAGCGTACTTTCCAAACCTACAGCCCGCTGATTGCCAGCATTGAAGTCAAGCGCCGTGGTGATGTGCGCCGCGCCAAACTCTATTACCTGCGTGACCGCAGCGGTAAGTCCGCGCGTATCAAGGAAAAGTTGCCAGCCAAGAAGACGGCCGCCTGATTTTCCCGGCCTGCAGAGGCAAGCAGCCGCCCCGGACCTGGTCTGTGGCGGCTTTTTTGTTGCCCCTGGCGGATGCATCCCGGCATGACCCATTCTGTATTTGACCCCCGCCTGGTTCCCGTCGATGCGGTGGACCGGCACCTGCCTGCGGTCGAGCGGGCGGAGTTGCAGGCGGCGGCGCTGGTGCGGCGCTTTGCCCATCCGCCGCAATGGCAGGCCGAGCTGCCGGGTGACCAGAGCGCCGCATCCGGCGCGGTGCTGCGCCACGCAGCGGTGCTGGTACCCATCGTGTTGCGGCCCGAACCCACGGTGTTGTTGACCCAGCGCACCGCGCACTTGCGCAGCCATGCGGGCCAGATTGCTTTTCCCGGGGGGCGCATCGACCCGCAGGATGTTGACGCCGCCGACGCCGCGCAGCGTGAAGCCTGGGAGGAGGTGGGCTTGGAGCGGCGTTTTGTCACGGTGCTGGGCAATTTGCCTTTGTATGCCACGGGCAGCGCATACAGCGTGACGCCGGTGGTTGCGCTTGTCACGCCCGGTTTTTCCTTGCGTACCAACAGCCACGAGGTGGCCGAGGCGTTTGAGATTCCACTGGCGCATTTCACCGATCCGGCCAATCACCGCTGGCACAGCGCCGATTGGGAACAGCGGCGGCGGCAGTGGCTGTCCATGCCTTATTTGGATGCGCAGTCGCAGCCTGCGCCTGTGGAGCGCTATGTGTGGGGGGTGACCGCCGGCATTCTGCGCAACTTCTACCGGTTTTTGGCCGCCTGAGCGCAAGTGCGCCTGGGCACGCCTGCCCGCTATCATGCGTTCATGAGCTTTTTTTCCCTGCTGTTCGCGCTGATCGTGGAGCAGGTGCGTCCGTTTTCCGGTGTCGGACGTCTGTGGACCTGGGGCGCGTCCTGGGTTGACTGGGTCGTGGAGCATTTCGATTCCGGGGATTCAGGCCAAGGCGTGGCGTGCTGGGCGATTGCGGCCTTGGTGCCCGCAGGCCTGGTCATTGCGATCCATTGGGCCTTGGCGTTGTGGGTGGGCTGGTTCAGCGCTTTTCTCTGGAATGTGCTGGTGTTGTACGCCACCCTGGGGTTTCGGCAGTTCAGCCACTTCTTTACCGAAATACGCAAGGCCCTGGATGCCGGCGACGAGGACGCTGCTCGGAGCTGGTTGGAATCCTGGACCGGGCGACTGCCCGCCGATCTGAGCCGCGCCGAACTGATCCGCCGCGTGGTGGTGCAGTCGGTGCTGAGCGCACACCGCCATGTTTTCGGCGTTTTCACCTGGTATTCCATCGGGTCGCTGCTGGGTCTGGGGCCTGCAGGCGCGGTGGTGTACCGCCTGGGTGCTTATGTGCATGCGAGAGCTGCCGCAGTTACCGATACGGGTTTGCACGCCAGTAGCGCGGTTCAGCAGCTCGCTGGCAAGATGTGGTGGTTGTTGGACTGGTTGCCGGTGCGCATGACCGCGATGGGTTTTGCGTTTGTAGGGAGCTTTGAGGATTCGATTGACCTGTGGCGCCGCCGGGAGATGCGGGATCCCGGCGACAACGACGCGCTGCTGATTGCCGCCACAGCCGGCGCGATCGGCATACAGCTGGAGGAGCCCATGGGCTTGGTCGAGTCGCCCATGCCATCCGACCCGTCCGAGGTGGAAGCCGCATCAGACGCGGCTGTATCGACCCAAAAGCCCCCTCAGATCGGGCATCTTGCCGCTGTGGTCGGCCTGGTCTGGCGCACGGTGGTGATGTGGCTGGTCCTTCTGGCTTTGATGACGCTGGCGCGGCTGCTCGGTTAGTGCGCGGGACTTAGTAACGCTGTTGCGAAAGTTCGGCAAACAGCTCCTGGTAGATCCGGTAACGGCTGGCGCTGATCGGGGCCTCTTGCGGGTCACCGCGAGAACCCGCTAACCGTGACATCACGCCGCAGCCGGGCTCGTGCAAATGGCTGCAGTTGTAGAACTTGCATTGGTCGACCCAGGCGCATACATCCGGCATCAGGCTGGCCAGGCGCATGGGGTCTATGTGCTGCAGACCGAATTCCTGGAAGCCGGGCGAATCGATCAGCGCGGTAGTCCGCTTTGTGTCCGTCCAGTAGTGCGTGGTGCTGGTGGTCGTGTGTTTGCCGGAATTCAGTGCGGTGGAGATTTCCTGGGTCAGGACCTGTGCGCCGGGCACCAGGCGGTTGATCAGCGTGCTCTTGCCTGCGCCGGAGGGGCCGAGTACCAGCGTGGTCTTTCCCTCCAGCGCAGCCAGCAGCGCGGGCCACCCATCGTGTTCGGCAAGCGGGCTGGTGCCCTTGGGCCGCAGGGCCGTTGCTAGCACGGTGTACGCCATCGCGCGGTAGGGTGACAGCCGCTCCCAGGCACGGCTGAAATAGGGTTCCAAATCACTTTTGTTGAGGACGATCAGGACAGGAATGTCCTGTGCAGCGGCTGCGATCAGTGCGCGGGTGAGCTGGCTTTCCGAAAACTCGGGTTCGGCTGCGATCAGAATCAGCACCAGGTCCAGGTTGGCGGCAAAGGATTTGGTGCGTATTTCGTCCTGCCGGTACAGCAGGTTGCGCCGCTCCAGCACCTGCTCAATCGTGCCTTCGTCCTCCGACGGCATCCACAGCACCCTGTCGCCCACAACGGTCTGGCTTTTCTTACCCCGCGCGTGGCACATCCAGCGATCGCCTTGCGGCGTTTCAACCCACACATGGCGGCCGTGGCTGGCCACGACCAGACCTTCGCGCAGGGCGGCAGCGGGCGCGCGGGCGCTTGCCACGCGCTTCAGGCCTTGCCCGCGCCGGTGTCGAACAAGGTGTCGACCTGTTGCGCGGCCTGGATATCCAGTACGGTAATCCCCGGCGGTTCGTGGGTGCGCCAGCGCACGGTGCAGCGCTGGTACTGCAGCAGCATGTCAGGATGGTGGTCTATGCGTTCGGACAAATAGGCGACGGCGTTGGCAAATGCGATGGCGGCCAGGTAACTGTCAAATGCAAAAACCCGCTCTATCGCCAGCGTCGGTCCGTCCCCGTGCAAACGCCACTGTGGCAGCGTCGCGAGTTGGGTCAGCAGTTGCGGCGCGCTGAAGGCGCTGGGGCGGGCCATGCGCGGCGCTCAGGAGAAAGCGGCCGACATGCGCGCCAGGCGCTCGCTGGCCGGCGGATGCGAATAGTAGTAGCGCACGAACAAAGGATCGGGCGTGAGGGTGGCGGCGTTGTCCTTGTACAGCTTGAGCAAGGCGGAAGCCAGGTCCTGACCCCGGGTTTGCGCAATGGCATACGCATCCGCCTGGAACTCGTCACGGCGTGAGACCTGCGCCAGCAGCGGACGCAGCACGCCACCCACCAGCGGCATCACCATCATGGCCAGCAGCAAAGCCAGCGCGTCGTTGGCGCTGCCCAGCATAGGCAGCACCCCAAGCCCGGTGTAAAACCAAATTTGGGAACTCAACCAGCCCAGGGCGGCAAAGCCAAAAAAGCTCACCGCAAAAAGCAAGACGATCCGTTTGGTCACATGGCGGTGTTTGAAGTGTCCCAATTCATGCGCCAACACGGCGTCCACCTCCGCCGGGTCCAACTGCTTGAGCAGGGTGTCATAGAACACCACGCGCTTGGCGGCGCCAAAACCGGTGAAATAGGCATTGGCATGGGCGCTGCGTTTGCTGCCGTCCATCACGAACAGGCCCTTGGCATGGAAGCCGCAGCGCTGCATGAGCGCGGTCACGCGCTGCACCAGCGCATCATCCTGCAGGGGCTCAAATCGGTTGAACCAAGGGGCAATCCAGGTGGGGTAAATCACCATGGCCAACAAATTGAAAGCCATCCAGGCCGCCCAAATCCACAGCCACCACAAGGAACCTGTCGCGCCCATGAGCCACAAAAACAAAGTCAGCAAGGGAAGTCCGATCAGCGCGCTGAGAACCAGCGATTTGGCCGCGTCCTGCAGCCATAGTGCCGGTGTCATCTTGTTGAAACCGAAACGCTGCTCCAGCACAAAAGTCATGTAGAGCGAAAACGGCAACTCCAGCAGGCCGTTGATCAGCGTGAATGCCGCCACCAGCGCCACCTGTTGCAACATGCCTTCGCCCAGCCATTGCACCAGCAGTATGTTGAGTGTGGACAGGCCTGAGAGCAGCGTCCAGCCCAGCGTCAAAACCACGCCCCAGGCCAGCTCCAGCAGGCCGAAGCGGGTTTTGGCGATTGTGTAGTCCGCCGCCTTGTGGTGGGCCGCCAAACTGATGCTGGTGGCAAACAAGGGCGGCACTGCTTCGCGGTGGGCGGCCACGTGGCGGATCTGCCGTGAGGCCAGCCAGAATTTGAGCCAGGTATGCGCCAGCAGCGCCGCAGCAAAGGCCAGCGTCAGCGTGTAAGAGGGGTCGAAAGCGGTGTCTTGCATGGGGCGGAGTTTAGGTGATAGGCGACAATTCCCTGATGAACCCAGCCCATACCAACAGCCCCGCCGGCGTACTGGCCAAATCCGAGAACAACCTGGTCTGGCTCGACTGCGAGATGACCGGCCTCAACCCCAAGGAAGACCGCTTGCTGGAAATAGCCGTGGTGGTGACCGATCCGCATCTCCAGATCCGCGTGGAAGGCCCGGTCTTTGCCATCCACCAAAGCCAGGCCCAACTGGACAAAATGGACGCGTGGAACCAGGGCACGCATGGCAAAAGCGGCTTGATCGACCGGGTGCGGATCAGCACCGTGACCGAGGCGCAGGCGCAATCCGAGCTGCTGGATTTTTTGGCCGCCTATGTGGGCAAGGGCGAGTCGCCGATGTGCGGCAACACCATCGGGCAGGACCGGCGTTTTTTGGTGGAATACATGCCCGCTTTAGAGGCCTTTTTCCATTACCGCAACCTGGATGTCAGCACGCTCAAGGAGTTATCCCGGCGCTGGCGCCCCGAGGTCTATGCGTCCTTCAAAAAGCAGCAAAGCCATACCGCGCTGGCCGATGTACATGAGTCGATCGACGAACTCCTGCACTACCGCCAACATTTCTTGCGACTGGAGGTCGCGGGACTTCCCAGCGCCTGATGTTTAGGTAGAAACCCCTAGCTGTGGCATACTCGCGGGCTTCGCTAGCCAGCGTCCTTTGGAATCTGGCGCGAAGTGTTGCATCTCCCCTCATACACCGGGTCCCGCCAAGTGGACCCTCCCGCACCGGAAGCCTTTGACTGGGCTCCGACAGGTTCCGTTTGATGGTTGATGTCCTTTAACCATTGACGGAACGACCAGGCAGCGCCTGGCGTTTGCGTGTGAGTATGAAACTATGACTGAATCTTTTGGCTCAGGCGTCGAGCAATCGGCTGCCGAAGAATATTTCCCGTCCACTACCGAGGCCGCCGACCACGCAGCCCCCGACGCCGGGCACGGCCTCGCTGCCCCGACTACCGATGAATCTCCGCTTGCGGACCTGGACGCGGCCGAATTGGCTGTAGCCCCGCCCAATGGCTTTGCCCTGATGGGCTTGGCCCCCGAACTGGTGGCCGCAACCACCGATCTGGGCTACACCGAACCGACGGTGGTGCAGCACAAAGTGATTCCGCTGGCCTTGCCCAAGGTTCCCGGTGCCAAGGCATCGAACTTTATTGACTTGATGGTCTCCAGCCAGACCGGTAGCGGCAAAACCGCTGCTTTCCTGCTGCCGGTATTGCACACGCTGCTGACCCAGCGCGCCGATGCGGAAGCGGCCGAAAAAGCCGAGTACGAGCAGGCCGTGGCCGACGCGCTGGCCAAAGGCGAAGCACCTCCCAAACGCGCCAAGCGCAAAGACCCGACCAACCCCCGCAACTTCAAAGCGGCCACCCCTGGCGCGCTGGTGCTGTGCCCGACGCGCGAACTCGCGCAACAGGTCGCACACGACGCCATCGACCTGGTTCAGCACTGCCGCGGTCTGCGCATCGCCAACGTGGTGGGCGGCATGCCTTACCAGTTGCAAATCGCCAAGCTGCAAAACGCCGACCTGGTGGTTGCAACGCCTGGACGTTTGCTGGACTTGCAGCGCTCCATGCAACTCAAACTCGACGAAGTGCAGTTTCTGGTCGTCGACGAAGCCGACCGCATGCTCGACCTGGGTTTCTCGGACGATTTGGCCGAAGTCAACCAGCTCACCATTGGCCGCAAGCAAACCATGATGTTCAGCGCGACCTTTGCGCCGCGCATCCAGCAACTGGCTGCCCGCGTGATGCGCGAGCCCCAGCGCATCACCATCGACAGCCCGCAGGAAAAGCACGCCAACATCAAGCAGGTTTTGTTCTGGGCCGACAACGCCAGCCACAAGCGCAAGCTGCTGGACCACTGGCTGCGCGATACCACCATCAACCAGGCCATCGTGTTTGCCAGTACCCAGATCGAGTGCGACGGCCTGGCCAATGATTTGCAGCAGGACGGCTTTTCCGCCGTAGCTTTGCATGGCGCGCTCAGCCAGGCCGTGCGCAACCGCCGCCTGATGGCCTTGCGCCAAGGTCAGGTGCAGATTTTGGTGGCCACTGACGTCGCCGCGCGCGGTATCGATGTGCCCACGATTACCCACGTGTTCAATTTCGGCCTGCCCATGAAGGCCGAGGACTACACCCACCGCATCGGACGCACCGGCCGTGCCGGGCGTGACGGTCTGGCGATCACCTTTGCCGAGTTCCGTGACCGCCGCAAGATTTTTGATATTGAGGCCTACAGCCGCCAGCCTATCAAGGCCGAGACCATTCCCGGTCTGGAGCCGCAGCAGCGCATGCCCGAGTCGCGCCCCAGCTTTGCCGGTCGCGGCGCGCGCGACGGTGCCGGTCCGGCCCGTGGTTTTGGTGGTCCGCGCAAGCCGGCCGGTGGCCCGCGCGACTTCAATGCGCGTAGCGAAGGCCCGTCCTACGCCCGCAAAGGCGGCTTCAATGACCGTTTCGCCGGTGACGCGCGGGACAGCCGTGACATGCGCGATACCCGTGACAACCGCGATCCGCGTTTTGATCAGCGCGAAGCACCGCGCGCGCCCCGCGCCGATGCCCGCCCGGCCATGGGTCGCACAGACACCCGTCCTGATAGCCGCCCTGATTTCCGTGCGGACAGCCGTCCCCCGGCTGGCCCGCGCGCTGATGCACGCCCTGACGCACGTCCAGCGTTTGCCGACCGCAAACCCGGCGCAGCGCGTCCGACTTTGGGCAAGCCGACCTTTGGCAAACCGGGCGGTTTCCCGAAACCGGCCGGTGCCGGTGGCAAGGTGTTTGTGCCGCGCGACGCGAAGAAGCGTTTCGCCCCCGAGGCCTGATAGCAAACCCGGGCGCAAGGCGCCCGGTTGTCACGCCATGCCGTTGCGGCGGGCGAGTTCGGCAAAAAAAGCGGCCTGATCCATCCCGGACAGGCCGTTTTCACTGGCGCTGGCGTACAGCGCTTCCAGCAGCCCGGTAATCGGCGCATCAAAGCCCAGTTCCTGCGCGGTGGCCATGGCGTTGCGCATGTCTTTGAGTTGCACCGAGATACGCCCGCGTGGCGCAAAGTCGCGTTCGATCATGCGTTGCCCGTGGACTTGCAGGATGCGGCTGTCGGCAAAGCCGCCGGTGACGGCTTCCTTCACCTTGGCCATGTCCGCGCCGCCCTTGGCGCACAGCAGCAGGGCCTCGGCCACCACGCCAATCGTCACACCCACAATCATCTGGTTGGCCAGTTTGGCCAGTTGGCCGGAACCCGTTGGCCCGACCAAGGTGGGACGGCCGAAGTGCGTTAGCACTTTACGGCCGCGTTCAAAGTCCTCTGCGCTGCCCCCGGCCATGATGGCCAGATTACCGGCTTCCGCGCCCAGGGTGCCGCCCGAGACCGGGGCGTCCAGGTAGCCCACGCCAAGCGCCGCCAGCCGCTGCCCGTGGCTGCGGGCCTGGACGGGTTGGATGGACGACATATCAATCAACAAGCTGCCCGGTTGCAGCGCCTGCGCCAGCCCTTGCGCAAACAGCACGGATTCCACGATCTGGCCGTCTTCCAGCATGGTGACCACGATGTCGGCATCGCGCACCGCCTGCGCCACGGTGTCGTGCACGCGCGCCCCCAGGGCAGCCAAGGGCGCGGCTTTGGCGCGGGTGCGGTTCCAGACATGGGGCTGCAGGCCGGCCTCACACAGGCGCTTGGCCATGGGCAGGCCCATGAGGCCGATTCCTATCAATGCAACTTGCATGGGCAACTCCGCTTACATCAGTAAATGTTCGCCGGCATTGTCGCCACCCAGGATCACGTAATTGACCCGCCGCACGTCCATCAAGCGGGTGCCGCCGGCATAACTGATGGAGCTTTGCAAATCCTGCTCCATCTCCACCAGCGTCTCAGCCAGCTTGCCCTTGACGGGTTCCAGAATGCGTTTGCCTTCGACATGCTTGTATTCGCCCTTGTTGAAGTCGGAGGCTGAGCCGTAGTATTCCTTGTACAGCTTGCCGTCGACTTCCACAGTCGCGCCAGGGCTTTCCTCGTGCCCAGCCAGCATGGAGCCGATCATCACCATGCTCGCGCCAAAGCGCACGCTCTTGGCAATATCGCCGTGCTCGCGGATGCCGCCGTCGGCGATGATGGGTTTGGTTGCTACGCGGGCACACCACTTCAGGGCGCTGAGCTGCCAGCCGCCGGTGCCAAAACCGGTTTTGAGTTTGGTGATGCAGACCTTGCCCGGACCGATGCCGACCTTGGTGGCGTCCGCGCCCCAGTTTTCCAGATCAATCACCGCCTCCGGCGTTCCCACGTTGCCCGCAATGATGAAGGCATCGGGCAGGTTTTCCTTGATATGGCTGATCATTGCATGCACGCTGTCGGCGTGGCCATGGGCGATGTCGATGGTGATGAAGTCCGGGCAAAGGCCCTCGCTGCGCATGCGGCTGATGGATGCGTGGTCGGCCTTTTTGACGCCCACCGAGATCGAGGCGTACAAACCCTGCGCGGCCATGTCGCGCACAAACTGCAGGTTGTCCAGGTCGAAGCGGTGCATGACGTAGAAGTAGCCATTGCGCGCAAGCCAGGCGCAAATCTGCGGGTCGACCACGGTTTTCATATTGGCCGGCACGACCGGCAGGCGGAAGCTGTGTTTGCCCAGGGTGATGCTGGTGTCGCATTCCGAGCGGCTTTCGACCCGGCATTTGCGGGGCAGAAGCAAGACGTTGTCGTAGTCAAAAATTTCCATGATCCAAGCTCCAGGTGAAGTCTGCTAAGCCAGCCGTTAGACGGCCGGGGCGCTTGGATTGGTACCGGCAAAAAAATACCGGGTGCCAAATGCTTGGGCCCGGTGACTGATTCTATCGACTTCCTACAATCCCCTGATGCTGCCCCCATCCCCCCTGGTCGAATCCCTCAATCCCGAGCAGCGTGCCGCTGTTGAACTGCCTGCCGAGCACGCCCTGATCCTGGCCGGCGCGGGCTCCGGCAAGACCCGGGTTCTGACCACCCGCATCGCCTGGCTCTTGCAAAGCGGCCAGGTCACGCCGGGTGGCGTGCTGGCGGTTACCTTTACCAACAAGGCGGCCAAGGAAATGATGACGCGGCTGTCGGCCATGCTGCCGGTCAATGTGCGCGCCATGTGGATAGGCACCTTCCACGGCCTGTGCAACCGCTTTTTGCGCACCCACTACAAAACGGCCAACCTGCCGCAGGCCTTCCAGATTCTGGACACCCAGGACCAGTTGAGCGCCGTCAAACGCCTGTGCAAGCAAATGGGTGTGGACGAAGACCGGCTGCCGCCCAAGCAGCTGATGTGGTTTATCGCGGGCTGCAAAGAAGACGGCCTGCGCCCGCAGGATGTGGAACTGCGCGACCCCGAGACCCGGCGCAAGGTCGACCTCTACCAGTTGTACGAAGAACAATGCCAGCGCGAAGGCGTGGTCGATTTTGGCGAGCTCATGCTGCGTTGCTACGAGTTGCTGCGCGACCACGCCGACATCCGCGCGCACTACCAGCGCCGATTCCGCCACATCCTGATTGACGAGTTCCAGGACACCAACAAGTTGCAGTACGCCTGGGTCAAGATGCTCGCCGGTGTGGACGCCAGCGGCGTGGCAGGCCCGCCGGGGCAGGGTGGGGCGGTGCTGGCGGTGGGTGATGACGACCAGAGCATTTACGCCTTTCGCGGCGCGCGGGTGGGCAATATGACGGACTTTGTGCGCGAGTTCGGCGTGCGCCACCAGATCAAGCTCGAGCAGAACTACCGCAGCCACAGCAACATCCTGGATGCCGCCAATGCGCTTATCAGTAACAACAGCACACGTCTGGGCAAAAACCTGCGTACCGACCAGGGGCCGGGCGAGCCGGTGCGGGTTTACGAGGCGAGCAGCGACTTTGCTGAAGCGCAGTGGATGGTCGACGAAATGCGCCAACTCCTGCGTGACGGCTTGCCGCGCAGCGAGGTGGCGGTGCTGTACCGCTCCAACGCCCAAAGCCGGGTGATTGAGACCGCGCTGTTCAACGCCGCCGTGCCCTACCGGGTCTACGGCGGTTTGCGCTTTTTCGAGCGCGCCGAAATCAAACATGCGCTGGCCTATTTGCGCTTGCTGGAAAACCCCAACGACGACACCAGCTTTATGCGCGTGGTCAATTTTCCGGCGCGCGGCATAGGTGCGCGCAGCGTCGAGCA
>CANCTD010000021.1 GCA_947380945.1 Comamonadaceae bacterium | reverse complement strand
TCGGCCGCCGACTGCGCGAATACGCTTCCAAGCGGGAAGGCGCAGGCTACAGCAATTACCAGCAATCGTTTTTGAAACCGCATTTCAGGCTCCTGTGAGGTTTATTCTTCGGAAAGCATCATATGGGATAGGCGGCCCCGAGCGCGCAGCAGTCGTCCCAAACGGCATGACATGCTATCCCCAAACCGGGGCGCACAAACCCAGACTGGCACGGGGCAAACCCTTAGCCTTATTGAACGGATAGCAAGTAATATGGCGCGAGTTGGAGCGCCCTCGCGCGTTTTCACTGGCGGCTTCTTGCCTGCCGTGTCAGGATTTGTCAGCCACAGACTCTCCAGAAAGGACCCGCCTATGCCCTCGATTTCCGCCCCACGCCGCTGCATCGCCTTGATCGCCACCGCCTGTCTGATGGGCCTTGGCGGCGCGGCGCAGGCCCAAACGACCTTGAAAGTCCTGAACTGGTCGGAATACATCGGTACCGAGACAGTGGCCAAGTTTGAGAAGGCCACGGGCATCAAGGTGGTCTACAGCATCCTGGACAGCGACGACACGCTGCAAGCGAAGTTGCTCAGCGGCAACAGCGGCTATGACGTGGTCTACCCCAGCTCCAACTACATGGCCAAGCAAATCAAGGCTGGCGTATTCGAGCCCATCGACTGGGCACAGATTCCGAACAAGAAATTTCTGGATGCTGGCGTGATGGCGCAAACCGCCAAAAACGACCCAGACAACAAATATGGTGTCCCCTACGTCTGGGGCACCGAGGGCATGATCATCAACATGACCAAGGCGCGCCAGGTCTGGGGCGGCGATTTGCCAGCGCTGAGTTTTGACCTCCTGTTCAAGCCCGAGAACGCGCAAAAGCTGCAAAAATGCGGCATCGCCCTGATCGACCAACCCAGCGAAGCCAGCACCATGCTGGCTTATATGAGCCGCGACCCCAACAGCCCCAAATTGAGCGACACCGAAGACGCGTTCAAGGAACTGGCCAAGATCCGCCCCTACATCAAGATGTTTTCGAACAACGTGATCCAGGACATGGCCAGCGGCGACATTTGCATCACCACCGGCTGGTCGGGGGACTACAACGTGATGAAGCGGCGGGCCAAGGCGGCGGGCAAAGACTTTGATATCCGCTACGCCACGCCCAAAGGCGCGACCGGCCTGTGGTTCACCATGATGGGCATCCCCAAGGACTCGAAGAACAAGGAGGCGGCGCACAAGTGGATCAACTTCCTGCTGTCGCCGGAGATCGCCGCCGAGAACACCAACGAAATCACCTACACCAGCGCAGTCGGAGCGGCCCGGGCGCTGATCAAGCCCGAGCTGGCGAATGACCCGTTTCTGTACCCCAGCGAAGCGCAAATGGCCGAGTACTTCGCGTTCAAGCCGCAGGAAACCAGCCTGCTGCGCGCCACCAACAAGCTCTGGCTGCGCTTCAAGTCCGGGCTTTAACCCGTCGCCTGGGCCGGGGCTAGGCGGTAGCCCAGGTCGCGTTCGATGTCGCGCATCGTGCGCACAATGCCCTCGCGCATGATGTCGAACATCTGGTCGATCTCTTCCCGGGTGATGACCAGCGGCGGGGAGAACACGCACTGGTTCACGATGGGCCGCAGCATCAAGCCCATGGCCTGGCAATGGCGGTCAATCCGGGCACCCAGATCGGCATCGAAAGCCAAATGCTCCTGCGGCGTCATGCCGCTGTGTTCTATCCCGCGCACCGTGCACTCCACGCACCCCAGCAAACCGATGCCGCGGGTGTCAACCACCAGCGGGATATCGCGCAAGGCATGCAGACGTTGCTGGAAATGCGGCGCCAGTGCGCGCACTTTTTCCAGCAAGCCCTCGCGCTCGATGATCTCGATGTTTTTCAGGGCTGCCGCACTGCATACCGGGTGGCCGGAGTTGGTATAGCCGTGGGCGAAGGAGCCGCCTTTGGCTTTGTCGCCTGCGACCTGATCAAACACCCGGTCCGAGATCAGGCAGGCCCCCAGGGGCAAATAGCCGGAGGTGATGCCTTTGGCGCAGGTCACCAGATCGGGCTCCACACCAAACACCTCTTTGCTGGCAAACCAATGGCCCAAACGGCCAAACGCGGTGACCACTTCGTCGGCAATGAAGAGCACATCGTGTTTGCGGCAGACCTCCCACACACGCCTGAAATAACCCTCGGGCGCGACGATCACGCCACCCGAGGCCTGCACGGGCTCGGCAATAAACGCACCCACCCGATCCGCGCCGATTTCCAGAATCTTGGCCTCCAGTTCGGCCACCCGCGCATCGCAAAACGCCTGCACCGTCATGCCCTCGGGCCGGCGCCGTGGATTGACGCTGGACAGCAGGTGCGCCTGCGGCATGCTGATGTCCAGAAAGCTCTTGTCCCGGTCCTTGCCGGCAACCATGCCGGTCAGGTAACTGCTGCCGTGGTAGGCGTCGGCGCGCGAGATGATGTGCTTTTTCTCGGGCCGGCCCAGCACGTTGTTGTAGTAATGGACAAAGCGCAGCGCAGTCTCGACCGCCGTGGTGCCACCGGTGGTCAGAAAGACGTGGTGCATGTCGCCGGGAGCCATCTGCGCCAAGCGGGCGGCCAGCGCGGCCGGGGGCCCGGCACTCAGCGCAAAGGGGTTGATATAGGTCAGCCGGGTGATCTGGGCGGCGATGGCGTCGGCCATTTCCTGGCGGCCGTAGCCGATCTGGGTGCACCACATGCCAGCCGGTCCGTCGATCATGCGGGCACCGGATTCGTCGTACACATAAATGCCTTCGGCGTGGCTGATGACAGTGCGCTGTGCCGTGCCGGCACTGGACATGTATTCCCAGGGGTGCATCCAAAACTGCTCGTCCTGGGTTTGGGCGAGGCTGGGGGGTGGTGTTTGGTGGTTCATGCAAAAGGCGTCACAAAGAAGGGGCTACAACGTTAGGCGGACACAGGCACCTGCGCCGCGCGGGGTGATCGGGCTTGCGCTGCCTGCGCCAGCAAGCGGGCTTGCGCCCGCTCGCGGTGCATCAGGTACCAGCTGTTACCCACCACGCCAACACTGATCACCGCGATGATGAGGGTTCCCACCGCATTGATTTCGGGGTTGAGGCCCAGGCGCATGCGCGAGAGCAAAACCAGCGGAAGCGTGGTGGTATCGGGTCCGGACAAGAAGGCCGACATGATCACATCGTCCAATGAAATCGTGAACGACAGCACCCACCCGGCAAACAGCGAGGGCGCTATCAGCGGCAGGGTGATGTCGAAAAATACCCGCAAGGGCGCGGCCCCCAGATCGCGCGCAGCCTCGGTCAGCGAGCGGTCCATGGAGGCTAAACGCGCCTGCACCGTGATCGCCACATATGACACGCACAACATGGTGTGGCCTATCCACATGGTCACCATGCCGCGTCCCTGGGGCCAACCCAGGCTTTGCTCCAGGGACACAAACAACAGCAACAGCGATATGCCGGAGATGACTTCGGGCAAGACCAGCGGCGCATTGACCATGGCAGAAAAAAGGCCGCTACCGGCAAAGCGCCGGTAGGTCGCCAGCACATAGCCAATCCACGCGCCCACCAGGACCGCGCTGCAGGCGCTTGCCGTTGCCAGCGTGATGCTGATGCGGCAGGCATCCAGTAGCTCATCATCCTGGATCAGTTTGGCGTACCAGTGGAAGGAAAAACCGGTCCATTCGCTGGCCAATGCAGAGGCATTGAAGGAATAGAAAACTACGCTGGCAATCGGCAGATAAAAGAATAGAAACAGCAGGGTCAAAAAGCCCCGCCCCAGCCAAGTTCCCAACCCGCTCATGCCACCGCCCCGGTGCGGCTTTGCACCCGCTGGAACCATGCCATGGGCACCAAGAGCAAGGCCACCATCACCCCGGTTGCCGCCGCTGCCAGCGGCCAGGCAATGCTGTTAAAGAAATCGGACCACATGACCCGCCCTATCATCAAGTCGCTGGAGCTGCCCAGCAACTCCGGGATCACGTACTCGCCCACAGACGGTATGAACACCAGCAGACAGCCGGCGGTGATTCCGGGAAGGGACAGCGGCAAGGTGACGGTAAAGAAGACCTCCCAGGGTTGTGCGCCCAGATCGCGCGCGGCCTCGGGCAGGCTGCGGTCCATCTTCACCAGAAAGGCGTAAAGCGGCAGCACCATATAGGGCAGGTAGGAATACACCATGCCCACATACAGGCCTATGGTGTTGTGCATGAGCTGCAAGGGCGCATCCGTCATACCCGACCACAGCAGCAAGCGGTTGGCCAATCCTTGGTCCTTCAGGATGCCAACCCAGGCGTAAATCCGCACCAGGTACGAGGTCCAAAAAGGCAGCACCACGCCCATCAGCAGCAATTCCCGCACCCCGGGGCGGGCATTGGCAATCAGCCAGGCCGCCGGATAACCCACCAACAGACAGACCAAGGTGGTGAAGAAAGCCACCTTGACCGAACTCGCGTAGGCCGAAAAATAAATGTCGTCGCTGAAGATGGTGATGTAGCTCTCCAGACTCAGCAGGAAACTGAGCTGCTGGTCCTGGTATTGCAGCAAAGCGGTGTAGGGTGGCACCTCCATCGCCGACTGCGCGAAGCTGATCTTCAGCACCAGCAAAAACGGCAGCATGAAAAACACCAGCAAAAAGGCAAACGGGATCGCAATCGCCCAGGTACGGCCGCTGGGCAATCCCGGGAAACGCCAAGCGCTTGCGGTGGATTCGGTCATGCTGCGCTTCAGCCCAGAACCACCAGGCTGCGTACCGACCAGCGCAGGGCCACGGTGTCGCCGTAATCCGGCTCCCGCTCAAAGCCGGCCAGGACTTCGCGCGGGACGTGGGCCATGATGATGCGTCCCGAGGGCAGGCGCAGGTAGTACAAGGTGTAGCTGCCCATGTAGCCGATCTGCTCGACCACGCCCTGGGCCGTGTTGCACACCTGCTCGCTGCGCTCCGGGCTTTCATGGCCTGCTGGCCAGGAGAGGCGGATGCGCTCGGGCCGCACCGAGACCGTCACCGCCTGCCCCTTGCGGGCATGGACCAGCGCATGGGGCAGCTGCAAAGGCCGGTCAAGTGCATCGCACTCCAGCACATCGCCGCCGTCGCTTGCCAAGGCCCCGGTGAAGACATTGGTTGAGCCGATGAATTCGGCAGAGAAGCGGGTGTTGGGCGCCTCGTACACATGCTCCGGCGTGCCCATTTGCACGATCACGCCTTCGCTCATCACCGCCAGCCGGTCGGCCATGGTCATGGCTTCTTCCTGGTCGTGGGTCACCATCAGGCAGGTCACGCCGACTTTTTGCAGGATGCTGCCCAGCTCAAACTGGGTTTGTTGGCGGATTTTTTTATCCAGCGCCGACATGGGCTCATCGAGCAGCAGCAGCTTGGGGCGCTTGACCAGGCTGCGCGCCAGGGCCACCCGCTGCTGCTGGCCGCCCGACAACTGCGCAGGCATGGAGGCTGCATAGCTGCCCATCTGCACCAGCGCCAGCGCCTCATCCACCCGCTCGCGGATCTGCGCCTTCGCAACGCCTTCGCGGCGCAAGCCGTAGCCCACATTGGAAGCTACGTCCATGTGCGGAAACAGCGCGTAGGACTGGAACATCATATTGACCGGACGCCGGTGTGCAGGGATGTCGGTGATGTCCTGGCCATCCAGAACGATGCGCCCGCTGGTGGGTGTCTCCAGTCCCGCCATGATCCGCAGCAAGGTGGATTTGCCGCAGCCCGAGCTGCCCAGCAAAGCAAAAAATTCCTGCCGGCGTATCGACAAGCTGACCTTATCGACCACCGTCACTTTGCCAAACTGTTTGCTGACATCGCGCAGCTGCAAAAAGCCGTCCTCGCCCAGCTTGCTGGACTTCATGGGTGGAATGTGCGGAGTACTCATGCGCCAATCACACCGGATACGCCGCGTTTGAGCAGGCTGCGCGCAATGATGAGGCGCTGGATTTCGCTGGTTCCCTCCCAAATCCGGTCCACCCGCAGTTCGCGGAAAAAACGCTGCGCCGGGTTGCTGCGCATATAGCCGCGCCCGCCGAAAATTTGCACGACCCGGTCGGCCACCCGGTTGGCCATTTCGGAGGCGTAGAGCTTGGCCATCGAACAATGGGTATGTATCAAGGCCACCGGCTCGCCCCGGTCATGCATGGCGGCCGCCTCGTAGGTCATCAAGCGTGCCGCCCACAGCTCGGTGATGCTGTCGGCCAGCATGGCCTGGATCATCTGGTACTGCGCAATCGGCTGACCCGACACCACCCGCTTCTGGGCAAATTCGCTGGCCAGGTCAATCAGCCGCGCGGCCGCGCCACAGCAGCGCGCCGCGATCATCAAACGCTCGCGCCGGAACCATGCGCGGGTGTACTCCATGCCGGTCCCGGCAGCACCAATGCGGTTCGCCAGCGGAACACGCACACCGCGCAAGGCATAGGTCGGATGGTGCGACGAGTAGGTATGGCCAAACAAGGGGTTGTCCAGCATCACAATGCCCGGGCTGTTCATGTCCACGAAGAACAGCGCATGCGCCGGCCCGGCCGACGCGCCCTCCTCAACGACCGCTTGCACAAACAAGAAATCCGCCTTGTTGGCGCTGGTGACAAACCACTTTTCGCCGTTGATCAGGTAATCGTCCCCGTCGCGGCGCGCTGTGGTGCGGATGGAGGTGTTGTCCGAACCCGCTTCCGCCTCGGTGATCGCATAGCACTCGCGCCGCTCACCCCGCATCATGGGCAGCACATAGCGTTTGAGTTGGTCGGTATTGCAGGCCTCAAACATCCAGGACTGGGCCTCGGACATGCACCAGCACAGCGCGTTGGTGACCCGCCCGAGTTGTTCCCACACCACCGCCTGCGTCAGCAAAGGCAAAGCCAGGCCACCCACCGAGCGGGGCGCGTCCATCAGCGGGATACCCAACTCCAGCGCGATGCGCCGGTGGCGCGCGTAGACCTCGGGCGGCAGCTCCCCCTCGTTGAATTCCGCAGTTTCCTCAAAAGGCAGGAGTTCCTGGTCGGCAAAGGCGCGCGCCTTGCGCTGCCAAGCCAGAGCGTCTTCAGACAAGGGGTAGGCCATGGGTGGATTCCGCTGGGACAAGCAGGCCCCGTATGAACCCGCTTTTGTTGAACGATAGTTTAGTAAGAGCGCGGCGTCAATGCCTGCGCAAGGCAGCGGCACTAGGACAAACCCGATGTCGCGTGAATACTGCTTGCGCGGTTTATTAAACAACCGTACAGTAAAGTTTCTACCTGCGCATACCTGCCGCCAATGGGGCGTGCCGCGCGGTACGGAGCAGCGCATGGCAGGCAAAGAGAAATACGATGTGATCGTGGTCGGTTCCGGCCACAACGGACTGGTCAGTGCCTGCTACCTGGCGCGCGCCGGCCTGAAGGTGCTGGTGCTGGAGCGCAACGATTACATAGGCGGTGCCGCCGTCAGCCGCAGCCTGCACCCGGAGTTCACCTACAGCAACTGCTCGTATGTGTGCAGTCTGCTGCGCCCGGAAATCATGCGTGCGCTGGAGCTGCCCAAGTTCGGCTTGCAAGTCATTCCTTACGGCGGCGGCGCTGCGTTCACCAAAGACGGACGCCACCTGGCCACCTACCCCAACCACGATGCGCAGCGGCGCGAGTACGAGCGCCACTCGCCCCGCGATGCACAGGCCTATGAGCGCTTCTCACGCGACGTGATGCGCCAGTGCAAATTCATCAAGCCGCTGCTGATGCGCACGCCACCGGACCCGACCTCCTTCAAATCCAGCGACATCATGGAGTTGCTGTACCTGGGCCAGCGCTTCCACGCATTGGGCGAGGAGCGCATGCACGAGACTGTGCGTTTCTGGACCATGAGCGCCGCCGACTACCTGGACGAGTACTTTGAAAACGACCTGATCAAGGCCACCATGGCTGGCAGCTCCATCATCGGTACCGCGCTGGGACCACGCTCGCCGGGCAGCGCCTATGTGCTGCTGCACCACTACATGGGCGACATCGACGACGCGGTCGGTTCATGGGGCTTTGCGCGCGGTGGCATGGGTGCGGTCACACGCGCCATGTCGGATTCGTTGCGCGCCAGCGGTGGCGAGATCCGCACCGACAGCCCGGTGGCCCAGATTTTGTCGCGCAACGGACGCGCCTACGGTGTGGCGCTGGAGTCCGGCGCAGAGTTCTACGCCAGCACGGTGATCAGCAATATGGATGTCAAGCGCACCTTTTTGCAAACCGTGGACGAAAAAGAACTGCCACCGGATTTTGTACAACTGGTGCGGCGCTTCAAGATCCGCGGGTCCTCGGGCAAGCTCAATATCGCCTTAGACGGGCTTCCGCATTTCCCCGCCCTGCCCGCTGACTCGCCGGCCATACGGGGCGATATGCATATCTCGGAGACCATGGACGAGATCGAGCGCGGCTACGACGACTGGAAGGCCGGACGCTGGTCGCGCAAGCCTTATGTGGACATGCTGCTGCCGTCCATCATCGACCCCACCATGGCACCTGAAGGCAAGCACTACATGTCGGTGTTCGTGCAGTACGCGCCCTACCACCTCGCCGATGGACCGTGGACCGACGACAAGCGCCAGGCCTTTGGCGACACTGTGATCAACGCGATTGCCGAACACAGTCCCAACTTCAAAAGCCTGATCCGCCATGCCGAAATCCGCACGCCCTGGGACATTGAGAACGAAGTCGGCCTGTCCGAGGGCAACATCTTCCAAGGCGAGCTGACCATGGACCAACTGCTGTTCAACCGGCCCATTCCGGGCTACGCCCAATACCGCTCGCCGATTCAGGGCCTGTACATGTGCGGCTCCAGCACCCATCCGGGCGGCGGCGTGATGGGCGCGCCGGGTGCCAACGCGGCGCGCACGGTCTTGGGTGACATGGGTCTGAAGGTGCCGGCATGAGTGCGCGCTATGACGCCATCGTGATCGGTGCAGGCCACAACGGCCTGTGCTGCGCCCTGGACCTGGCGCGGGCCGGACGCCGTGTGCTGGTACTCGAATCTGCCGGCCAAGTGGGCGGCGCAGCCCAGACCCACAGCTTTGCCCCCGGATTCCAGGTCTCCGCCTGCGCCCACCTGCTGCACGGACTGCCGCAGTCGCTGATCCAAGAATTCAAGCTGCAGGACCACGGCCTGTCGTTTGCCGCCACCAGCATGGCAAGCCACGCGCTGAACCCCGACGGGCGCGCATTGCGCATGGACCCGCCCCAGGTGGCTGGCAGCGAACTACCGCCTGCCGACGCCGCTGCCTACGCAAGCTTCAGGGTCCGCATGGCGCGCTACGCCGATGTCTTTGCCACGCTGTTTTCCATCACGCCGCCACGGCTTACGCTGCAGAGCTGGCGTGCGCGCTGGGACATGCTGCGCCTGGCGCTGCGCTTGCGGCTGCTGGGCAAAGCGCCCCTGCGTGAGTTGCTGCGCATAGGCGGCATGAATATGTACGACTTGCTGGACGACAATTTTCACAATCCGCTCCTCAAGGGTGGCCTGGCTTTTGACGCCACCTTGGGTGCGGATTACGGCCCGCGTGCACCGGGCACCGTGCTGACCTGGCTGCACCGCTTGGCCGGACAGCAGCAGGCGGGTGCACGCGGGCTGGCGCAGCCGCAGGGCGGCATGGGTGCGGTGTGCCAGTCACTGGCCAGCGCCTGCGTGGCGGCCGGGGTGACGCTGCGCCTGCACGCGGCCGTGGCACGGATCACCGTGCAGCAAGACCGGGTCAGCGGGGTGCTGCTGGCCGATGGCACGGCGCTGGAAGCACCGGTTGTGCTGAGCAGCGCGGGTTTGCGCAGCACCTACTTTGGCATGCTGGGCGTCGCGCATCTGGACACCGGCTTCGTACGCCGGGTGCGCAACTTCCGCGCCAAGGGTTTGGTCGCCAAGCTGCATCTGGCTTTGCGGGCCAAACCCCATTTCAACGGTCTGGACGATGCGGCGCTGGGCGGGCGCTTGCTGATCAGCCCGAGCATGGATTACCTGGAGCAGGCTTTCAACCCGTCCAAGTACCACGAGATTCCGCAGCATCCGGCGCTGGAAATCACCCTGCCCAGCATCAACGACCCCGCGCTGGCACCGCCCGGGCAGCATGTTCTGTCAGCACTGGTGCAATTTGTTCCCTATGCGCTCGGCCCCGACCCGGAAGCGGCCAAGGCGCAACTGCTGGAGAACACCCTGGCCACCTTGGAGCGCTACGCACCCGGCATAGGCGCGCTGGTCCTGGCCAGCGAACTGCTGAGCCCGGCTGATCTGGAGCGCCAGTTCGGGCTGGAGGGCGGCCACTGGCACCAGGGCGGGCTGACCTTTGACCAGTTTTTCATCAATCGCCCTGTGGCGCAAAGCCACCAATACCGCAGCCCGGTGCCCGGCCTGTACCTGTGCGGCGCGGCAAGCCATCCCGGCGGCGGCGTGGCGGGCTGGGCCGGGCGCAATGCCGCGCGCGCCGTGCTGCAAGACGGAGGCCGCCATGGCACATGACACAGCCCCCGCGCCCTGGAGCGCGCCCCACCACCTGCCCTCGGCTGCCCATGCGGCAGCCCACTACCGGCGTCCCTTGCTGCACAGCCCGTTTTTCGAAGCCAGCAAGCCGTGGATACAGACCGATAGCTTCATCGCCTGGGCGGGCTACCTCACACCCGATGTGTATTCCTATGTCGAGCAGGAGTACTTTGCGATCCGCAACAGCTGCGCGCTGTTCGACCTCACGCCCATGGTCAAGTACCGCATCAGCGGCCCGGACGCGGAGCGCTACCTCAACCGCATGGTCACCGGCAATATGGCCAAGCTTGCGCCCAACCGGGTGCTGTACACGCTGTGGTGCGACGACCAGGGCCATGTGGTGGATGACGGCACCGTGTTCCGCCTGGGGCCGCAGGAATTCCGGGTGTGCTGCCAGGACCGGCAGCTGGATTGGTTTCTGGACTGCGCCTTCGGCTTTGATGTGCAGATTGCCGAAGTGACGGCCGACATCGCTGCCTTGGCGCTGCAAGGCCCGACCGCATATGCGGTTTTGCAGGCAGCGGGCCTTACGGGCTTAGAGACTTTGGCAGCCATGGGCATTGCCCAACTCTCACTGCGGGGTGCACCGGTCATGGTCTCGCGCACGGGCTTTACCGGCGACCTCGGCTACGAGCTGTGGGTTGCGCCGGAACACGCAGCGTTGCTGTGGAACAGCTTGATGCAGGTCGGTGCCTTGCGGGGCATCACGCCCATGGGCTACCAGGCCCTGGAAATGGCGCGCATTGAAGCGGGCTTCATCCTTCCCGGCGTGGACTTCATCTCCTGCGCCCAAACCCTGCGGCTGGGGCGCGAGAGCACGCCCTGGGAGCTGAACCTGGACTGGACGGTGGCGTTGGACAAAGGCCATTTCAACGGCCGGCGCGCGCTGCTGGAAGCCCGCGCCCGGGGTGTGCGGCGCAAACTGGTCGGACTGGAACTGGACGGCAACAAGCCGGGCCACGGCGCGCTCGTCTACGCCGACGCAGAGAATTCCATCCAGATCGGGGAAATCAGCTCGGCACTCTGGTCCCCCACCCTCAAACGCAATATCGCCATCGCCCGCATCGATGCGCCCCACTGCGACAGCAAGGCCAGCTTCTGGGTGGACTTGTACCTGCACCGCGAGTTGCAGTGGGAGCGGCGCAATGTGCGCAGCTGGATAGTCCCGCGCCCCTTTTATGCACCGGCCCGCCGCCGCGCCCTGCCCCCGCCCTTGCGCTGAGCGCCGCCTGGCCCACACCTTGTACCAAGCACCATGACGACTGTTCAAGCAATCCACTTTCCGGCCCCACCCGGCCAAGCCAGCGCCAGCCTGCGTGCCGCGCTGGCGCAGTGCCGCCCCGGCCATGCGCTGCCGCGCGCCTTCTACACCGACCCCGCGTTGTTTGCTTTTGACATGCACCACTTCGTCACGGCGCATTGGCACTGTGTTGGCCACACCAGCATGCTGGCAGCGCCCGGTGATTTTTTTACTGCCGAGCTGGCCGGGGAATCCTTCATTCTGGTGCGCGGCGATGACGGCGCGGTGCGCGCCCTGCTCAACGTCTGCCGCCACCGGGGCGCGCGCCTGTGTGACCAAAGCCAGGGCCACGCGCACCAAGGGCGCTTTGTCTGCCCCTACCACGCATGGACCTACGACAGCGCGGGGGAACTGCAGACCGCGCGCCTGAGCGAGCCCGATTTCCGCACCGCCGATTTCCCGCTCAAACAAGCCCGGGTCCACATCGAAGAGGGCATGATTTTCATCACCCTGGCGCAACAGCCTTTGGGCCTGGCACATGTGCAGGAAGCCTTTGCTGCGTCCGCGCGGGTGTATGGCTGGCGCACGGCCAAAGTGGCGGCCCGCAAGACCTACCAGATGCAGGCCAACTGGAAGCTGGTCGAGGAAAACTACCAGGAGTGCTACCACTGCGGACCCGCGCACCAGGAGTACGCCAAGCGCCATACCTATGCGCGCACCGAGGCGCAGCGCGAAGGCGCGGACACGGCCATGCGGGAGCGCAATGCGGCGCTGGGCATCGCGCTGCGGGATACCGACTTCTATTTCCGCAAAGCGCAGCCGGGCCAGGAAAGCGCGGACAGCATCCGCTCCGCCATGGTCGATGGCGTGGTCAGCGGCAGCCGGGACGGACTGGGCGTGGCGCCGCTCATGGGCGACTTCAAGGGGCGCGGCTATGACGGTGGATCGTCCTTTATCGACGTAGGCCCCACCTCGAACTTTGTCGCCTACCCGGACTACACCTTGCTCTACCGCACCATCCCGCAGACCGTGGACCGTACGGCATTCGAGCTGATCTGGCTGGTGGACAGCGCGGCGCAAGAGGGCGTGGATTACCAGCTGGATGCGCTGACCTGGCTGTGGGACCACACCAGCCAGGAAGACCGCCACATTATCGAGACCAACCAGCGCGGTGTGAACTCGGTGTTCTTCGAACCCGGACCCTATAACCCGATGGAGACTTATGCGCGCCAGTACAGCGAGTGGTATCTGGAGGCGCTGCGCGCAGCCTTATCGCCGGCTTAAGCCAGCCCGCACAATCGGGCCGGCTTATGAGGATCAATGCATGAAGAGCACCACACCAGACGGCGGCCGCACAGGCGCAGCGACACGGGTACGCGAGCAACCCGAGGTGCGCAGGCGCATGCTGATTGAAGCCACCACGCGGTCCATCGCGCGGCACGGCTACAGCGGCACCACCATTGAGCGCATCTGCGCCGAAGGTCAGGTATCGCGGGGTTTGATCAACCACCACTTCGGCTCCAAAGAGGAGCTCATCATGCAGGCCTACCAGCAGGTGTGTGACAGCTGGACCGCCTACACCCTGGCAGGTATTGAGCAGGCCACAGACCCGGCCATGGCGCTGCGCCAATGCATTGACAAGAACTTTGATCCTTCGATATTCAATACCGAGAACCTGCGGATCTGGCTGGGCTTTTGGAGCGTGATCCCCAAGTACCCGAAACTGAGCAAGCTCGACCGCGCGCTGTACAAGGTCGACTGGAAGATTTACCAGGGCATTTTCGAGCGGCTCGCCGCGCTGCGCGGCATCGCGATTGACACCGACAAGCAGGCCAGCGCCTTAATGGCCTTGATCACCGGCTTATGGCTGCACGCCGCGCTGGATCCGGCAACCTTCCGCGCGACGCAGGCCAAAGCGACCTGTATGGCTTCGATTCAGCACCTGCTGCCGGACCACGATGAAGGACATGCATGACACCCCGAACCGACGCCAAGGCCGGCAGCGCGCGTCCACTGGCCGCCTGGACCTACCAAAGCGCTGAACTCGCCGAGCTGGAATACGAGGCGCTGTTCCGCACTTCCTGGCAGTTTGTGTGCCACATCAACGAAGTACCCCATCCGCGCGACTATTTCACCCTGGATCTGCCGCGCGATCCCGTGCTGGTGCTGCGCGGCGATGACGGGGTCTTGCGCGCTTTTCTGAATGTCTGCAGGCACCGTGGCGCCAAGATCCTGGACGGCGCGGCGCAGTGCAAAGCCCGCCTGACCTGCCCCTACCACGGCTGGAGCTACCACCTGGACGGCAGATTGGCCGGGCGGCCTTCAGAGTCCACCTTTGCCAAGCCCGCAACGGACGACCTGGGTCTGCTGCCCTTAGAAATCGAGATCTTGTGCGGCATGGTGTTTGTGCGCATCGTGCCCGGTGGCGAGAGCCTGCGCAGCATGTGGCAGGAGTACCTACCGCTCATTGAGCCCTACCAACTCGAGGAGATGGTGCCCTTGGAGGCCGGGGGCTATGAAGAGTGGAACTGCAACTGGAAAGTCGGCGTGGACAACAACCTGGAGAACTACCACGTACCGCTGGGGCATCCGGGCTACCAGCGCCTGCTCGACAGCGACATCGCCGGTTTTATGAACCGCCATGGCGTGGCCGGGAGTCTGAGTGTGCTGCGGCCCCAACCGAGCAGCAACTGGGCCGAGCGCATGTACCAGGCCATGGCTCCGGGCCTCAACAGCCGCTTGCCTGCGCAGGTCCGCACCACCTGGTCTTTCTTCACCATGCCACCCAACACCGGGCTGGACATTTATGGCGACAGCATGGACTTGTTCCAGTTCTTCCCGCTGGGCGCGCAGCGCTGCAAGGTGCGTTATCCGATTTATGTGCGGCCGGATGCGCGGCGGGAAATGAAGGTGCTGCGCTACCTGAATACGCGCATCAACCGGCAGGTCGGCGCGGAAGACCGGGCCCTGTGTGAACGGGTCCAAGCGGGGCTGAATTCCGAGGGCTTTGCCTTCGGTCCGCTCTCCTCGTACGAACACTGCGTGCTCGACTTGCATGCCAGGGTCCAGGCCGCTTGTCCGGTCAGCGCGCTGGAATCCCATCCCGGCGAAGGCCTGCTGCGCCAGCGCAACGCCAGTCTGCTTGGCGGCGCGGCCTGAAGCCAAGCGCTGCCCTGTCAACCCAAGCGGTAAGCCGCCGCCATTTCCTGGTCGCGCCGCCGTTGGGCCCGCGCCATCAGCACGCTGGCCGCGACCACCGCAACACTGACCACCGCGACCGTAATGGCCGCAACGGTGTTGACGCTGGGGCTCACGCCCAGACGGGCGCGGCTGAAAATGGTGATGGGCATGGTGGTCGAGCCCGGCCCCGACAAAAAAGCGGATAAGACCACGTCGTCCAGCGACAGCGTAAAAGTCAGCAGCCAGGCCGAACCGATGGCCTGCACGATCAGCGGCAGCGTGACCAGGAAAAACACCTGCAAGGGGCGGCAGCCCAAATCCTGCGCAGCCTCCTCCAGCGAGGGGCTGACTTCCTGCAGGCGCGAGAGCACGACTACCGTCGCGTAGGCCATACCCAAGAGCGTGTGCCCAAGCCAGATGGTGGCAAAACCGCGCTCAGGGAAGCCGAACAGGCGTTGCACCGACACCAGCAACAGCAACAGGGACAAACCGATGATGACCTCGGGCATCACCAAGGGCGCGTTGACCATGCCGACAAACAGGGTGCGGCCGCGAAAGCGCTTGAAGCGGTGCAGGGACAAGGCAGCCAGCGTGCCCAGAACCACCGACGAACATGCCGTCAGGGTGGCGATTGCCAGGGACAGGCGAAAGCCCGCAATCATCTCCTGGTCATGGGTCAGCGCTTCGTACCAGCGCAAGGACCAGCCGCCCCAGCTCGTCACCATGGGGCTGGCATTGAAACTCAGAACCACCAACGTGACGATAGGCAGGTACAAAAACACAAAGACCAGGGCCATCCACACGCCGGCCAGCGACTGCCTGGACTTCATGCGCCCGCCCTCGCATGGCTTTCCGCCTGGTGCTTGTTGAACAGCGCCAGCGGCACGATGATCAGCAGCACCATCACCACGGCCACCGTGGCGGCCATGGGCCAGTCGTTATTGCCAAAAAACTCGTCCCACAGCACCCTGCCTATCATCAGGGTCTGCGGGCCGCCCAGCAGCTCAGGGATCACAAACTCGCCGACGCAGGGGATGAACACCAGCATGAAGCCGGCAACGATGCCGTTTTTCGACAGCGGAACCGTGATCCGCCAAAAGGCTTGCGCGGGGCTAGCCCCCAGGTCCAGGGCCGCTTCCAGCAGGCTCAGGTCCATCTTCACCAGATTGGCGTACAGCGGCAAAATCATGAAGGGGATGTAGCAATACACCATGCCCAGAACCAGTGAGAACGGGGTGTTCATCATCTTGATGGGCTCGGTAATCAGCCCCAGCGCCATCAGCATCTGGTTGAAAACACCGGAGTCCGCGAGCAGGATTTTCCAGGCGTAAATCCGCAGCAAAAACGAGGTCCAGAACGGCAGCATCACCATCATCAGCAAAGCAGGCCGTCGCTCGGCCGGGCTGCGGGCAATGCAGTACGCAAACGGGTAAGCAATCAACAAACAAATCAGTGCGGTCGCCCCCGCGTAGCCCATGGAACGCAGGTAGGTGCCCAGATACAAACCATCCTGGACCAAGATGAAGTAGTTGGCGAAGTTGACCTTGAGTGTGATCAGTCCATCGGCCCAGGTCAGCACATCGCGGAAAAACACCGTGTCCATCTCGGACACGCTGATTTTGAATACAACAAAAAAAGGCAATAAAAAGAAGGACAGCAAAAATAGCATGGGTGCACCAATGAGTGCACGCGCGCCCCAGCGGGCCAGGGCATTTGCGGACATGTTCAGCGGGTCAAGACCACGATGTCACTGCCGTCCCACCAGACCCAAACCGGATCACCACTGACCAGCGGCACGCCGCCATGGCGGGCCGCATTGGTCTGGGTCACTTTGAGCACCAGGCCGGAGCCGCAGCGCACGTGGTAGGTGGTGAGACTGCCCAGGTAGGCGATGTCGGTGATCACGCCCTGGACCTGGTTGTGCCCGTCTTCG
>CANCTD010000020.1 GCA_947380945.1 Comamonadaceae bacterium | reverse complement strand
ACCGTGATGCCCCGGCCCGGAAGCCGCAGATCCACATCGAGGACAAAAGCCCCACGCGCCAAGCGCAAGCGGATATGCGCTTGCGAAACCATGTGTGCCGTGTCGTGCATCGCCCTGCCCCGCACGCGCTCAGGCCACCATGCGCGGCGTGCGGCGCTTGATCGCGCCCAGGGCCAGCAGCACCGCAAACGCAAACACCACCATGCCCAGCGCCAGCGCGTGCGCCTGCGGGTATTCCATGGCCTCGACATGGCCGTAAATCAGCGTGGAGATCACCTGCGTCTGGCCGGGAATGTTGCCGCCGATCATGAGCACCAGCCCGAACTCGCCCACGGTGTGCGCGAAACTCAACACCGCCGCCACAGCAAACCCGGGCCGTGCCAGCGGCAGCGCCACCCGCCAGAACGCCTCCCAGGGCGGCAGCCCCAAAGTCGCCGCCACCTCCATCGGTCTGGGGCCCATGGCCTCAAACGCATGCTGGATCGGTTGCACCGCAAAGGGCAGTGAATACACCACCGAACCCAGCAACAGGCCGCCAAAGGTGAAGGCCAAGCTGCCCAGCCCCAGGCTGTGCGTGAACTGTCCCAGCCAGCCCTGCGGCCCCAAGGCCAGCAGCGCATAAAAGCCCAACACGGTGGGCGGCAGCACCAGCGGCAAAGCCACTAGCGCCCCTAGCACCGCGCTCCACCGCCCCCGGCTGCGCGCCAACACCCAGGCCAGCGGCGTGGCGATCAGCAGCAAAAGCAGCGTGGTACACGCCGCCAGCCGCACAGTGAGCAGCACGGCGCTTTGGGTTGCGGTGTCGGGAAAAGGCATGGCGCATTGTGGGGGAAGTTCGTTCCCCGAAATCAGGGCTTTGCGGTCAGATATTCCATGTCGGAAAGCCGGTGCGAACGCGCTTGCAAGGCTCCCGCAGCATCAAACCCCTGCTCCCAGATGTGCGCCTGCGGTCCTCGGATGTGAACGATGCTGCACGCACGTGTGCCGTAGCCGGGCATGCGGATAAAGGCAGCTGACAAAGCGCGCTCGGTTTCCAGCGGAACCCCGGTGTCGGGCAAACACGCATCCGCAGCAATTTGGGCATTGGTCAGCAGCGGCAACAGGGTATGGGGTTCGACGACTTCAGGGATAACGTGCTGGTTCAGCGCCTCGGTCAGGCGCTGGAGCTTGGGCCAGGGGGTGTTGAAGCGGGCGTTGGACACACCATTCACGCCGGCCGCAAAAGTCAGCGTGCGCGCGCCCTGGCTCTCAAAGCCCATAAGGCTGCCACCATCGAACAGCAGCAAGTTGAAGGGATTGAATGCGGCAGCTTGCGGGCCGATCTGCTCCAGGTAGGCGGCGGCGCGCATATTCCCACGCAGAAAGTCCGCCACCAGTGCACCACGGCTGGGCGCATCGGCGCGGAACTGGCGCGGGTCCCGCACATTGGTCAGCGCCGCAAGCCGCCCTCCCCGGCCCAAGCCCAGCCAGGTTCCACCGCCTTGCAGGTCTTTGCCGGCCAGCACCGGTGCGTCCGGCCAGTGGTGCAGCGGCTGCGTCGGGCGCTCATACAACTCGTCGCGGTTGGCCAGTAGCAGCAGGCCGCGACCGGGTTGCCAGTTCCAGGCGATCAGGCACATGCGGGGCGTAAGGGCCTGGCGGAAAGCCGAAGGCGGCCGCTAAATTTTGACCACGATACGGCCGCGCACTTGGCCGGCCATCAGCGCCTGGGCTTTGTCCACGGCCTGGTCGAGGCTGATTTCTTCGACCATGGAGGCCAGCTTGTCCGTATCCAGATCCCGCGCCAACCGGTCCCAGGCGGCCTGGCGCAAAGCGCGCGGTGCCATGACCGAATCCACACCCAGCAAGGCCACGTTGCGCAAAATGAATGGCACGACGGTGGTAGGCAAATCCCGGCCCTGTGCCAGGCCGCAGGCCGCAACCGCACCGCCGTAACGGGTTTGCGCCAGCGCGTTGGCCAGCGTGTGCGAACCTACGCTGTCCACCACGGCTGCCCAGCGCTCGGCCTGCATGGGTTTGGCGGGCTCGGACAAGGCCGCGCGGTCGACCACGCTGTGCGCGCCCAGAGCCTGCAAATAGGCGGCTTCAGCCGCTTTGCCGGTACTGGCAACCACGCGGTAACCCAGGCCGGACAAGAGCGCCACCGCCACGCTGCCCACGCCGCCACTGGCACCGGTGACCAGCACGTCGCCGTCCTCCGGTTTGACGCCATGGCGCTCCAGCGCCATCACGCACAGCATGGCCGTGTAACCGGCGGTGCCTATGGCCATGGCCTGGCGTGCGCTGAAGGCCGCCGGGCGGCGCACCAGCCAGTCGCCTTTGAGCGAGGCCTGCTCGGCCAGACAACCCCAGTGGGTCTCGCCAACGCCCCAGCCGTTTTGCACAAACGCGTCGCCCGCCTTCCAATCCGGATGCTGCGACTCCAGCACCGTGCCCGAGCCGTCGATACCGGCCACCATAGGCCACAGGCGGACCACCGGAGCGGCATTGGTGATTGCCAGTCCGTCTTTGTAGTTGAGCGTGGAGTAGTCGACTTGCACCCGCACGTCACCGGCGGGCAACTCTGTGGTGGCGATGTCGGCAACGGCGGCGGAAAAAACAGCTTCTTTGTGGAGCACAAGGGCGCGCATGGTGGACTTTCGCTAAGGGGTTACAAAAAGTGAGCGGGGGATTCTGACTCAGGTCGGCCGGCCCATGCGGAACAGCTGCTCGGGCCCGATGTGGAAATAGTCACCCGGTCCGCCGCCGCGCACCACCGGATGGGCTTTGGCGGTCTGGTACACGCCGTCTTCAATCAGGCTTTCATCGATATGCACCGCCACCACCTCACCCATGGTCAGCCAGGTGTTCACCGGCGCGCCGCTGTGGGCGGTGAGCTGGATGATTTGCGTGACTTTGCACTCCAGCGCGACCGGGCTGGCCGCCACGCGGGGTGGTCGCACCAGGCGGGAGGGCGCGCTGTGCAGGCCGGCGAGTTCAAATTCATTCACACCGCAGGCAACCGGTGCGCAGCTCTGGTTCATGGCATCGGCCAGTGTGCGGGTCACCAGGTTCCAGACGAATTCACCGGTAGCGCGTGCATTGCGCAAGCTGTCCTTTTCGCCCAGGCTAGCAAAGCCGACCAGCGGCGGCGTGTAGTTGAAGGCATTGAAAAAACTGTAGGGCGCAAGATTGGGCGCACCGCCAGCGTCGCAGGTGCTGATCCAGCCAATCGGCCGTGGCGCGACGATGGAATTAAAGGGGTCGTGGCGCAGGCCATGGCCCAGGCGGGGTTCGTAAAAGTGCATGGCGTGGCGGATTGGACGGTGTGGGCGTTTCGGGCGATGCGGGCGTTTAGGGGCCGGTGACCTTGGCAGCGCGCGCGCCGCCAAACAAGTCCACCAGATCCTGGGTTTGCATGGGCTGGCGGCCGGGTTGCAGGTGGTCTTTGATATGGCCCAGATGGGCGCGCATCAGGGCCTCGGTCTGGTCCGCGTTGCCGTCGCGCAGGGCCGCCACAATGGCGCTGTGCTCGTCGTCCCGGCAGTTGCTGAAACCGGCATCACCGTACATGGCGATGATGATGGAGCTGCGCGTGATCAGGTCTTTGACAATCCGCAGCGTGACGGTGTTGTCGGCTTCCTGCGCCAGTGCCGTGTGGAACAAGCCCGACAGGCGGATCGCTTCGCGCCGGTTGCCCGCCGCATGGGCCGCGGCCTCTTTGTCCAGGTGCGCTTCCAGCGCCTTGATGGCCGGGCGCTTGATGCGCTGTGCCGCCAGGCGGGCCAAGGGCGGTTCAATCAGCAAACGGGCTTCGAACACCTCCCGCGCTTGTTCTGCGCTCGGTTGGGCGACGTACGCGCCCCGGTTGGGCTGCAAGTCCACGACTTCGCGGCTGGCCAGGATCAGCAGACTGCGCCGGATGCGCATACGCCCCACACCAAAGGCTTCACACAGCGCCGCCTCGGACAGCTTGGTGCCCGGGGCCAGGCGCTGGTCCATGACCGCTTCGTATATTCGTTCGACGATGCGCGCTTCTTCTGCATCGTCGGGGCTGGCCATCGTCACCATGGGGGAATCTCTCTTTGCGATTGCGTGCAACAGGCCGCATTGTCCGGCTTATCCCTTGCATTACTTTTGTTAACGATATTCACCCCGAAAATCAGTACAAACCCGAAGAAAGAGCTGCGATAAGAGGGTTAAACCAAGGGCTTCCCGCAGGAATCTCCTAGTTATTTACCCCAATGCAGGCACCAATTTGGGCGAAGTTCATTGACGCGATTGTTAACAAGATGCATGATCCCCGCACCAACCGTCCGCGCGATCGGTCCATTGTGGTTGGATGTTTCTTCACTTTTTTCCTTCATCCTTCCTCTAGGAGTTTCTACATGAAAAAACGCAATTTCCTGGTCTCCGGCGTGATGAGCGCCGTGATCGGCCTGACTCTGAGCAGCACGGCTTTCGCAGCCAATCCGGTGCTCAAAATCGGCTTCGTGGGCGTAACCTCCGGTCCCGCTGCAAGCTGGGGCATCTCCAACCAGCGCTCCATGGAAACCCGTGCCGACTGGATCAACGAAACCGGCGGCGTGAAAATCGGCGGCACCACTTACGACGTGCAAATCGTCGCCTTTGACGACCAGAAAGACCCCAAGCGCGCCATTGCCGGTATGGAAAAAATGGCCCAGGAAGGCATTCACTACGTGGTCGGACCCAACGTGGATGACGGCGCTGCCGCCGTGCGCCCCGTGGCCGAGAGCCGTGGGATCATGTATTTCCCCTACGCATTCCCCAAAGAGCTGTACACCAAGCCCGCCAGCAACGCCATTCTGGGCATGGTGGCCAATTACCAGTCCGGCCCGGCGATTTACAAGCACCTGATGAAAGAAAAAGGCGTCAAGAAAGTCGCTTTTGTGGCGGCCAACGAGTCCGACCCCTTGAGCCAGCGCGACAGCGGTGCGGCGGCTGCCAAGGCGCTGGGCCTGAACGTTGTTTCGGCCAATGTGACGTACCAGGTGGACACCACCGACTTCACGCCTGTGCTGTTGCCGGTGCTCAAAACCCAACCCGACCTGTTGGTTCTGTCCGGTGTGGCACCTGCCCAGGCACCGCAGCTGATCCGTTCGGCGCGCGAAATGGGCTACAAAGGCCTGATCTCCACTGAAACCGCGCAAGACGCCAATGTGCTCAAAGAGGGCGCGGGCAAACTGGCCGATGGATTCATCTCGGTGGGTGGCGCATCGACCCCGCAGCTCGCATCCGACAAGATGCGCGAATTCGTGGCCCGCTACACCAAAAAGTTCGGCGAGTACAACGACGAATCCAACACCAAGGTTTACGCCCTGGAGTACATCCTGGAAACCCTCAAGGCCAACCCCAAAGGTTTGACCGATGTGAAAGAGTTCCAGAAAACCATGAACACCTTCGAAGCGGCCAACCCCTATATGGTGGGCAACGCCAAGCTCAAGTACGTGGGTACCACGTCCTTTGGCCAGAAGCGCCAGGTTTCTGTGCCTTTGGTGGTGAACGTCTACAACGGCGGCAAGTTCGAAACCATGTTCGTGGCCAGCGTCGACTGATGCTGCGGCTCCGCTGAACCGGCGGCAGGTCTGGCGTGCGCCAGGCTTGCCGCCCTTGTGTCAATAGTGAGATAGCAAGGCGTGCATGGAACAAGTGCTTGTGAATGGTCTGTACCTGGGCGCGCAATACGCGCTGATTGCACTGGGGCTGACGCTGATTTTTTCCTTGATGAATGTGCTCAATTTCGCCCACGGCCAGATGTATGTGCTGGGTGGATTTGTGACCTACACCGTGGTGTCCCAATTCGGGCTGCCCTTTATCGTCGGGCTGCTGGCATCCGGCGTGGCACTGGCCGTCATCGGTGCGCTGGTCGAGCGCTTTTTGTTCCGCCCCGTGATCCGCAATTCCAAGCGCGAGGAAAGCACCATGTTGCTGGCCGCAGGCATCGCGTTTTTTCTGGACGCGGTGATCCTGCTCGCCTTTGGCGAAAAGCAGCGCGGCTTGCCCAAAATTGTGGACGGGGTGCTGAACTGGGATTTCATCATCATCATGCCCTACGACCGCATCCTGATCGGGGTTCTGGCGCTGGCGCTGGTGGCGGTCTTTATTCTTTTTATGCAGCACTCCAAAACCGGTCGCGCCATGCGCGCGCTGGCGCAGGACAAAGTGGCCGCGCGCCTGATGGGGGTGGACGTGGACCGCTACTCCATGATCGGTTTCGCGCTCGGGGCCATGCTGGCGGGCATCGTCGGCGGCTTGCTGGTGACGATTACCGGCATCAATCTGGGCATGGGCGGGCCGACCTCGATCAAGGCCTTCATGATGATCATGATCGGCGGGGCGGGTGTGATTTCCGGCGCCATTCTGGGTGGCTTCATCCTGGGCATGATGGAAAGCGTGGGGCTGACTTTGCTTGCCTCCTCCGGTGAGATCACCTATCTGGCTATTTTTGCCTCGTTGATGGTGTTTCTGGCTTTGCGCCCGCAAGGCCTGATGGGCAAGCCCTGGGGCTGATATGCGCAATTCCCAACGCTGGGGCGCGGTCGCCCTCTTTCTTCTGATCGTGTTGGTGCTGGTGCCGGCGGCGATTGCCGCGTCCGGGCGCGTTGATCTGTACTACACGCTCACCGCAGTTGCGCTTTTGTCCATCGCCTCGGCTGGCGTGTGGCTGACTTTTTATATTGGGCGCATCAATATCGGTCAGGGTGCATATGCGCTGGTGGGTGGCTATGTGTCGGCCCTGTTGATCACGCGCGGCGACATCAGCTTTTGGTGGACCTTGCCGCTGGCGGGTACTTTTTGCGCCCTGCTCTCGGTGCTGATTGGCCTGCCGATTTTGCGGCTGCGCGGCGTGTACTTTGCGATGGTGACGCTGGTGCTCACCGAGGTGAGCCGCCTCACGGCCCTGGCCATGCCCTTTACTAACGGTGCCAAAGGCATCACCTCGATCCGCCTGCCCGCTGAGCTCAACATCCTGGGCCTGACCGTGATCCCGGACTTCAACACCCTGGCCAACCCCAAGCTGGCTTTTTATTTCATGGCTGTCATCATGATGGTGCTGAGCTACGCGGTTCTGTGGCGCATCGTCCATTCGCGCCTGGGGCACTTGTGCCGCTCCCTGCAGCAAAACGAAGAACTGGCCTCTTCCATCGGCGTGAACATTGCCTGGTTGCGCGTGCTGGCCTATGCGATTTCCTCTTTTCTGGGTGGCATCGCCGGGGCCAGTTTTGTCGCCATCTCGCAGTCGCTCTATCCCTCTTCCTTCCAGATTACCGATAGCGTGAACTTCATGCTGAATTGCTTTCTGGGTGGCCTGGGCTTTGTGTTCGGACCCATGCTGGGCACCTTGCTGCTGTATTTCGGCTGGGATTTGCTGTTTGCGACCGGGCGCTTCCAGTTGCTGATTTATGCGGGACTGATGATCGCCCTCATGCTGTGGCTGCCCAACGGTCTGCTCAGCCTGATGGACCGCAAGGAGGCACGCAAATGAGCGTCATCCTCGAAGTTAAGGGCGTGAGCAAACGCTATGGCGGCCTGGTCGCCGTCAACCAGGTCAGCTTTTCGGTCAAACAGGGCGAAATCCTGTCGGTGATCGGGCCCAACGGTGCGGGTAAGTCCACGCTGTTCAAGCTGATCGCATCCTTTGTGCCCACGAGCGCGGGCGAGGTCCTGTTCCGGGGCGAGCGCATCAGCAATCTGGCACCCCACATCGTTGCCCGCAAAGGCGTGGTGCGCACCTTTCAGGAAACCACCATCTTCCGTTCCATGACGGTGCGCGAAAACATCATCGTCGCCCACCACCTGCGCTCGCGTGCATCCCTGCTGGGCTTCTTTTTGGGCAGCCGCCTCGCCGCAGCCGATGAGGCCTTGTTTGCGCAGTCGGCCGACGGCATCATTGATTTCCTGGGCCTGCAAAGCATCCGCGACGAACTGGCCTCCAACCTGCCGCAAGGCCATTTGCGCGCGCTGGGCATGGCCATAGGCTTGGCCACCCAACCGGCAGTCTTGCTGTTGGACGAACCCTTTGCCGGCATGAACCATGATGAAACCATGCACATGGTCACGCTGGTACGCCGGTTGCGCGAAGAGCGCGGCGTCACCGTTCTGCTGGTGGAACATGACATGCCGGCCGTGATGAAAATTTCCGATCGCATCGTGGTGTTGAACTTCGGCGAAAAAATCGCCGAAGGCACGCCTGCTGAGATCCAGAACAACCCCCAAGTCATCGAAGCCTATCTGGGTGCCGAAGACGCTGCCATCGGGATGTAGGCCATGACAGCGCTGCTCCGCTTCGACAATGTCGAGCTGTATTACGACCAGATTTACGCCCTCAAGGGCGTTTCCATCACGCTTGAAGAAGGTGAAACCGTCGCGCTCATCGGGGCCAACGGCGCGGGTAAATCGTCCATCTTGCGGGCCATTACCGGGCTGGCGCGTCTGCATGCGGGGGAAATCCATTTCATGGGCGAACGCCTTGATGGAACCCCCACCGCCGAGATCGTGCGCAAAGGTATTTCCATGGTTCCTGAGGGGCGGCGCGTCTTTCCGTTCATGTCGGTCAAAGACAACCTGCTCATGGGCGCTTTCACCCGCGACGACAAGGCCGGCATTGCGCGCAGCCTGGACAGTGTGTTGGAGCGTTTCCCGCGCCTGCGCGAGCGCTATTCCCAGCAGGCCAGCACCCTGTCCGGTGGCGAGCAGCAAATGATGGTGATTGGCCGCGCCCTGATGGCCAAGCCGCGCATGCTGCTGCTCGATGAACCCAGCCTGGGCATCGCGCCCAAGCTGGTGCAGGACATTGCCCGTGCCATTGTGGCCATCTCGCGGGACGAAAAGGTCAGCGTGCTGCTGGTGGAACAAAACAGCCGCATGGCCTTGTCCATCTCCCATCGCGCCTACGCACTGTCCACCGGCAAAGTCGTTCTCAGTGGCGAATCCAAGGCCCTGATGGGCGATGAACGCATCAAAGCCGCCTACCTCGGCGGGGAACTCTGAAACACCATGCGCATTCTGGTTGTCAACCCCAACACCACGGCTGGCATGACCGCCAAAATTGCGGCGGCCGCGCAGCGCGTGGCCGCACCCGGAACCACCATCGTCGCCCTGACCTCGCCGCACGGCCCGGCCTCGATTGAGGGCTATTACGACGAAGCTATGAGCCTGGCCGGTCTGCTGCAGGCGGTGCGTGAGGCCAGCGACTTTGACGCCGTGGTCATTGCCTGCTTTGACGATACCGGGCTGGACGCGCTGCGCTGCCTGACCGACAAGCCGGTGGTGGGCATTGGCGAAGCGGGCTACCGCATGGCATCCATGCTGTGTAATAAATTCTCGGTAGTGACCACGCTGGCCCGCTCGGTTCCGGCCCTGGAGCACAACCTGATGCGTTACGGCCTGGACCGCCAGTGCCAGCGGGTTCGTTCGTCCGAGGTGCCTGTGCTGGAACTCGAACACGCCCAGCCCGAAGCCCTGAAAAAAATTGAAGACGAAATTGCGCTCGCCCTGGAACAGGACCGGGCCGAGGCCATCGTCCTGGGATGCGCCGGCATGGCCGATCTGGCGCAATCCCTGTCGCAGCGCTTCGGCGTGCCGGTGCTCGACGGCCTGGCCTGCGCGGTCGGACTGTGTGAAAGCATGGTGCGTTTGGGGTTGCGCACCTCCCGCCACGGCGGCTATGCGCCGCCGCCTGCCGCCAAACGCGCACTGCCAGCGGGCTGAGCGCTCTTCACAACAGGCGCGTGTGTGAAGCGACGCGCAGGGCTTCAGGCCCGCCCAAAGCCCATCTCCAGCAATTCCGCCGCAATCAGCCGCACCCCGGCTTCAATCCGGTCCAGTCCAATCGAGGAATACCCGATACGCATCTGGCTGCAGCGCTGCGGCGGATCAGCATAAAAGACTGCGCCGGGCTCAATGACGACGCCGCGTGCCAGTAAGCGCGCGGCCAGTGCGGCGGTATCGAGGCCCGGCGGTCCCTGCACCCAAAGCGCCGAGCCGCCCCGCGCGGGCATAGGCTGCAAAGACGGCGCGTGCAAGGCCAGTGCGGCGATCAGTACCCGCGCACGCTCTTTGTAAGCCGCGTTCAAGCGGCGCACATAGGCCTCATGGAAGCCGTGGGCGATAAAGCTGGCCGCCGCCTGCTGGTTGTTGGTTGACACATGGCGCGTCATCAGACGGCGCATGGCGCGCAGCTCGCGCACCAGGGGCGCGGGCGCCACCAGATAACCCAGGCGCAGACCGTGGGCCAGGGTCTTGGACAGGCTGCCCAGGTACAGCACCCGGGCGTCGACATCCAGGCTTTTGAGCGCCGGTGTGGGACGCCCGGCAAAGTTGAGCTCGCTCTCGTGGTCGTCCTCCAGCAGCACGATATCGTGCGCGCGCGCCTGCTCCAGCACCGCCATGCGGCGTTCCAGGGACATGGTGACCGTTGTGGGGCACTGATGGCTGGGCGTGAGGTAGACATAGTCACACTGCGCCAGCGCCGGGCCGGGCACCAGCCCGTCGGCATCCACGGGTAAGGCCAGCACCTGCGCGTCGCGCAGCGCAAACACATTGCGCGCGTCAGGGTAGCCGGGGTCTTCGATGCCGATGCGCGTGCTGCTATCCATCAGCACGCTGGCCAGCAGGTAGCTGGCGTGTTGCGCGCCGTTGGTGACCAGAATGTCATCGCGCTCCACCCAGATCCCACGCGCCGGCAACAGGCGACCGTGGATTTGCGTGACCAAGCTTTCCTCATCGCGGTCGATGTGGTCTACCGCCCAACGCCGCACCGATTGCGCCTGGAGCGACTCCAGCACGCAGCTGCGCCAATCGCGAAAGGGAAATAGGCCCACGTCCCATTGTCCGTAGATGAAGGGATACGGTTGCTGCTGCCAGTCCAAGGGCTTGCGGATATTGCGCTGGCCACTGGGCCGCTGTTTGATGCGCGCGTCCCAGTCACCGGCATCCGGCGCTTTGCTGCTGCGTGCCACCGCACCGGGTGGTGCGCCCGCTGGGGCGGCATCGGCAAAGTAGCCGCTGCGGGCACGCGCCTGGATCAGGCCTTTGTCGCACAGCGTTTGCAAGACCAGGGTCACGGTGGTGCGGGAGATGCCCAAGGCCAGCGCCAGACTCCGGCTCGATGGCAGGGGCGCACCTGGCGCAATAAATCCCGCGGCCAGGGCATGCACCACCATATCTTGCAGGCGGTTCTGCAGCGTGCTGTTGCGGTCCTCAAAACGGCGGAACAAGCGCCGCCACATCACCTCCGGTCCGGCTGCGCTGCGTGCCACAGTATCAACGCCGAAACAAGTGCAGGCCGGCTTGCGCAGTGCCCATAAAACTGGTCTTATGCATAGTTGGAATCTGGCATTAGGCGGCTGTGAAAACGATGCCTATTATGGCCGCCAGACACCCTGCCCCACGCCTATGTCCACGCACTACCTGAAGACCGCGACCCTGAGCGCCCAAAGCACCGACGCCTCGACCACCGAGACGGTGCAAACCATGCTGCGCGAAATCCGCGCTGGTGGCGAGGACCGGGTGCGCGCCTACGCCCGCACGCTCGACGGTTGGGACGGACCTATCGTGCTCGGGCCCGAGGCATTTACGCGCGCCGAGAAAGCCTTGGCGCAGGGCGTGAAAGACGACATCCGATTTGCCCACCAGCGCGTGACCGACTTTGCCCGGCAGCAGCGTGACTCCATGCAGGAGTTCGATGTCGAATTTCTGCCCGGATTGCGCGCCGGGCAGCGGCTCATTCCCTGCCAGACGGCGGGTTGTTACATACCCGGCGGACGCTATGCCCACGCGGCCAGCGCCATCATGAGCGTGGGCACCGCCAAGGTGGCCGACGTTCATAACATCGTGGCCGCCACCCCGGCGCATGGTGCGCACGGCATACACCCGGCCATTTTGTATGCTCTGAAACTCAGCGGCGCGGACGTGGTGCTGGCCCTGGGCGGGGTGCAGGCGATTGCCGCGCTGGCGCAAGGTTTGTTCTCGGGCAAAGCGGCGGACATCATCGTCGGACCGGGTAACCGCTATGTGGCCGAAGCCAAGCGCCTGCTGTTCGGGCAGGTCGGTATCGATGTGGTCGCCGGACCGACCGAATCCCTGGTGATTGCCGACTACAGCGCCGACCCCGACATCGTCACCGCCGACCTCATAGGCCAGGCCGAGCACGGGCCGGATTCACCGGTGTGGCTTATCAGCACCTCGCGCGAACTGGCCGAAGCAGTGATTGCCCGCGTGCCCGCAGCGATAGCCGCCCTGCCCGAACCCGCCCGCAGTGCGGCCACCGCCGCCTGGCGCGATTACGCCGAAGTCGCTGTGGTGGGCACGCCCGAGGAAGCCGTCGCCCTGAGCGACCGCTATGCCAGCGAGCACGTGCAGGTGATGGCGCATGACCTGGACTGGTGGTTGAAAAACCTCAGCAATTACGGCTCCCTGTTCCTTGGCGAAAACACCACGGTGGCCTATGGCGACAAATGCAGCGGCCCCAACCACATCCTGCCTACGCGGGGTGCGTCGCGCTACTCGGGCGGCCTGTCGGTGGGCAAGTTCATCAAAACCCTGACATGGCAGCGACTCGACCGCGCGGCAGGCGCAGCTGTCGGCCCGGTTGCGGCGCGGATTTCGCGGCTCGAAGGCATGGAAGGTCATGCCCGCAGCGGCGACATACGGCTGCATACGTTTTTTCCCGAACAGCAGTTTGCGCTGGGCCAGTTGGACGATTACCCCGCGGAGTCCTGGAGTCAAACCCGCGCAGACAGCTAATGCCTTCACACTCTTTTATTGACCACGAGAACACCGCATGAAACTTGCCAAATTCCCCCGCATCCGCATCACCCACGGCCCCACGCCCCTGGAGCCCATGCACCGTCTGAGCGCCGCATTGGGCGGGCCGCAACTCTGGATCAAGCGCGACGACTGCACTGGCCTGGCCACCGGCGGCAACAAGACACGCAAGCTGGAATACCTGGTTGCCGACGCGGTGCAACACGGCGCCGATACCCTGATCACGCAAGGCGCTACGCAGTCGAACCATGCACGCCAGACCGCTGCCATCGCCGCCAAAATGGGCATGGAATGCCACATCATTCTGGAAGACCGCACCGGTTACCGCTTTGCCGATTACCAGCACTCGGGCAACGTGTTTCTGGACCATTTGTATGGCGCGCACGTGAGCGAAGTTCCGGGCAATACGGCTATGGACAAGGCCATGGAAGACCTGGCCGCACAGCTGCGCGCCAAGGGCCGCAAGACCTACATCATCCCCGGCGGCGGCTCCAACGCGCTGGGCGCTTTGGGCTATGTCACCTGCGCTTTGGAACTCGCCGACCAGGCCATGAACATGGGCCTGCATATCGACGAACTGGTACATGCCACCGGCAGCGCTGGCACACAGGCCGGGCTGGTGGTCGGCATGGAAGGTGCACGCACCCAGATTCCGGTTCTGGGCATTGGCGTACGGGCGCCCCGCCAGCCGCAGGAAGACAAGGTTTTCATGCTGGCGCAGCAAACCGAGGAATTGCTGGGCGTACCCGGCTCGGTGGCACGCGACAAGGTGGTGGCCAACTGCGATTACATCGGTGAGGGCTACGGCATTCCAACCCCCGGCATGATGGAAGCCGTGACCATGCTGGCGCGCCTGGAGGGCATCTTGCTCGATCCCGTGTATTCGGGCAAAGGTATGGCTGGCCTGATTGATCTGATTCGCACCGGTCACTACCGCAAAGGGCAGAACATCGTATTCCTGCACACCGGCGGCGCGGTCGGCCTGTACGGCTATATGCACGCCTTTGAAGGGCACATGGCCCCATGAGCCGCACGGTCCGTGATGGAGCGGGCGCGTGATCGGCGTGCTCGGCGGCATGGGCCCGTTGGCCACGGCGGATTTTTTCGCCAAGGTGATCGCGGCCACCGACGCGCAGGACGACGCCGGCCATGTGCCGCTTCTCATCCACAGCGACCCGCGCATTGCGGGGCGGCCTGCGGCCTTGCTGCACGGCGGCGCATCACCCCTGCCCGCTTTACTGGCCGCGCGCGACCGCCTGGTTACTGCCGGTGCGCAGGGCCTGGTGATGGCCTGCAACACCGCACATTATTGGCACGCGCAGTTGCGTGAGGACTGCGCCCTGCCTTTTCCGTCCATCGTGGATGTGGCCTGCGCACAGGCGGCCCAGCGCTTTGGCAACGGTGCGCGCATCGGTCTGGTGGCCACGCGGGCCACGCTGGCAACCCGGCTGTTTGAGCCCGCTTTGCACGCGTATTCGCTGAGTCTGCTCGCACCGACAGACGCAGCGTTGGATGACTGGATTCTGCCGGCCATCGCCTTGGTGAAGGCCGGTCACACGGCGCAGGCCGGGCCCCTGCTGGAGCGGGCGATTCAGACCATGCTGGACGCCGGAGCCGAGGGCGTCATCCTGGCCTGTACCGAAGCACCCATGGCGTTGGTAGATGCGCCGCTTGCACTGCAGGCGCGCTGTCTAGACAGCAGCACTGCGCTGGCACAGGCCACGGTGGCGCTGTGGCGGCAGCTTCAATCCGCAACCCTTGCCTGACCCACGCACGAACCCATCGCCATGAACCACGTCGCCACCCCGCAGCAGCTACAACTCGATCTGACCTGGCAGGAGCCCATACCCGCGGCCGGCGTGCAAGCCGCCATGGCCCTGCTGGACAGCGCCAAGCTGCACCGCTACGGCGAGACCGGCACCAAACCGGGTGAGGCGGCGGCCCTGGAAGCCGACTTTGCCGCTGAAACCGGCATGCCGTACTGCGTGGCCCTGAATTCCTGCGGCTCCGCCATGTTTGCCGCACTGCGCTGCAGCGGCGTGCGACCGGGTGACAAGGTGCTGAGCAATTGTTTCACCCTGGCGCCGGTGCCGGGCGCCATGGCCCATGCGGGCGCGGTGCCGGTGTTGGTGGACGTGACCGATGAGCTGCTGATCGACTTGGACGACCTGCGCCGCAAGGCGGCGTCCAGCGGAGCGACCACGCTGCTGCTCTCGCATATGCGCGGGCATATCTGCGATATGGACGCACTCACGGCGGTGTGCAACGAATTTGGTATCCGGCTGATTGAGGACTGCGCCCACACCATGGGTGCGGGCTGGAATGGCAAAGCCACAGGCACCTGGGGCATCGCCGGCTGCTTCAGCCTGCAAAGCTACAAACACGCCAACAGCGGCGAAGGCGGTCTGCTGGTCACGCACGACGCCGACCTGGCCGCGCAGGCGGTGCTGCTGTCGGGCAGCTATATGCTGTACGCCTCGCATGTGGCCCGGCCTGGCCTGGACGTCTTCGAGCGCTGGAAATACCACACCCCCAACTTCAGCCTGCGCATGGGCAATCTGCCTGCGGCGCTTGCGCGTTCGCAATTAGGCGATGTGTTGAAGGAGCGTTGCGCGCGCTGGAACCAGCGCTACGGCTGGCTGCACGGTGCGTTGCTGGGCGAGCCCCATATCCGCTTGCCGCTGCGACCGCCGCAGGAACAGTTTGTGGGCAGCTCGCTGCAATTTGGGCTGGTGGATATGGACCGGGCCCAAATGCAGGCAGCCGTGACGGCCTGCGCCCGCAATGGCGTGCATGTCAAATGGTTCGGTGCTGATGAACCCCTTGGTTTTACCAGCGTGTGGCAGCACTGGCGCTATTTCGGGCAGGAGCAGAGCCTGCCCAATGCCCAGCGCGTACTGGGCGGTTTGTGTGACCTGCGTCTACCCTTGTCGCTTTCGCAAACAGACTGCGAGGCCATTGGACAGATCATCCGGCGCGCTGTGCAGTCGGCCCTTACAACAGTTTGAATGGCATGCATTCACAATGATGACTCTGCTCCTGTGCCACCATCCTGCAACAGGCCCACCCTGGTTTCCCCGTTCCCCCGGTTCTTCGTACCCCGTGTTCTTCATAATTTTTACTAGGAGACTTCCATGAGATTCAATAAACGCCAATGGCTCTTGCTGGCTGCCAGCGCTGCCCTGATCAGCACTTCGGTTTTCGCGCAGAAGAAAGAAGTGACCTTCGCCCACCAGGACATGCTGGTGCCCTTCCAGGCCGTGATTGAATCCGGTGAGCTGGAAAAAGCCACCGGCTACAAAATCAACTGGCGCATGTTCGGTGGCGGTGGCGACGTGATCAAGGCCATGGCTTCGGGCGATGTACAAATCGGCCAGGTCGGCTCCAGCCCCCTGACCGCTGCGGTGACGCAAGGCCAGGACATCAAGCTGTTCTGGATTTTGGATGACATTGCCGACGCCGAGGCGCTGATCGCGCGCAATGGCAGCAACGTCAATTCGGTCAAAGACCTCAAGGGCAAGAAAGTCGCAACACCGTTTGTGTCCACGGCCCACTACCAGCTGATGGCGGCCATGAAGCTCGAGGGCCTGACCGCCAACGATGTGAATGTGCTGAACTTGCGTCCGCCGGAGATTGCAGCGGCCTGGGAGCGCGGCGACATCGACGCAGCCTTCATCTGGGATCCGGTGCTCTCCAAAATCAAAGCCAACGGCAAATCCATCGCCAGTTCGGGCTCCATCGGCCAAAAGGGTTACCCCACTTTTGACGGCATCGCGGTCAACACCAAGTGGGCGGCAGAAAACGAAGCCTTTATGGTCGCGCTGGTCAAGGCTTTGAACAAGGCTGACACCGAGTACCGCGCCCAAAAGGCATCGTGGACACCGGATACCGCGCAGGTCAAAGCCATTGCCCGTGTGACCAAGGCGGATGTGAAAGATGTGCCCGCTGCCATGGCGCTGTACGTGTTCCCGACTGTTGCTGAGCAACTGGGCCCCAAATGGCTGGGCGGCGGCGCTGCCAAAGCCATGGCCGAGACCGCTGTGTTCCTGAAAGAACAAGGCCGTATCCAGGAAATCAAGCCCGACTACAAGGTGTTTGTGACCGACGCTTACGCCAAAAAAGCCGCAAACTAAGCGGCCACTGGCTGGCTCCCCGAACCCCCGCCGTGTGCGGGGGTTTTTTTGCGCTAAGCTGA
>CANCTD010000019.1 GCA_947380945.1 Comamonadaceae bacterium | reverse complement strand
GGCTTTATCGAAACCCCTTACCGCCGCGTTGTGGATGGCAAGGTGACGATGGATATCGATTACCTGTCGGCGATTGAAGAAGGCAAGTACGTGATCGCCCAGGCCAACGCCTTGCTCGACACGGAAGGCCGTTTGAGCGGCGAACTGGTGTCGGCGCGCGAAAAAGGCGAGTCGATTTTGTGCGGTGCCGAGCGCGTGCAGTACATGGACGTGTCGCCCGCCCAGATCGTGTCGGTAGCTGCGTCGCTGGTTCCCTTCCTGGAGCACGACGATGCCAACCGCGCGCTGATGGGCGCGAACATGCAGCGCCAGGCCGTGCCTGTGCTGCGCCCTGAAAAAGCCTTTGTCGGCACTGGTATCGAGCGCGTGGCCGCAGTCGACTCGGGCACCGTGGTGACCGCGAACCGCGGCGGTGTGGTCGACTATGTCGATGCCACCCGCGTGGTGATCCGCGTGAACGACGCGGAAGCGCAAGCAGGCGAAGTCGGTGTGGACATCTACAACCTGATCAAGTACCAGCGCTCCAACCAGAACACCAACATCCACCAGCGCCCCATCGTCAAAAAGGGCGACAAGCTGGCCAAGGGTGATGTGATTGCCGATGGCGCTTCCACCGACATCGGTGAACTCGCCCTGGGCCAGAACATGCTGGTGGCGTTTATGCCCTGGAATGGCTACAACTTCGAAGACTCGATTTTGATCAGCGAGCGCGTGGTCGCCGAAGACCGCTACACCTCGATCCACATCGAAGAACTCGTGGTCATGGCGCGCGACACCAAACTCGGCGCCGAAGAAATCAGCCGCGACATCCCCAACCTGAGCGAGCAGCAACTCAACCGCTTGGACGAGTCCGGCATCATTTATGTCGGCGCCGAAGTCGAGCCGGGCGATACGCTGGTTGGCAAAGTCACGCCCAAGGGCGAGACCACGCTGACGCCGGAAGAAAAACTGCTGCGCGCCATCTTCGGCGAAAAAGCCAGCGACGTGAAAGACACCTCTTTGCGCGTGGACCAGGGCTCCCAAGGCACGGTCATCGACGTACAGGTCTTCACCCGCGAAGGCATCACGCGCGACCGCCGCGCCCAGCAGATCATCGACGACGAGCTCAAGCGCTTCCGTCTGGATTTGAACGATCAGTTGCGCATCGTCGAGGCTGACGCGTTCGACCGTATCGCTAAGCTCCTGACCGACAAGATCGCCAACGGCGGCCCGCAAAAACTGGCCAAGGGCAGCAAGATCGACAAAGCCTATCTGGCCTCGGTCGACAAGTTCCATTGGTTTGACATCCGTCCGGCCGACGACAACGTCGCTGCCCAGCTCGAGAGCATCAAAACCTCGCTGGAGCAAACCCGCCACAGCTTTGATCTGGCTTTTGAAGAGAAGCGCAAAAAGCTTACCCAAGGCGACGAGTTGCCCGCAGGCGTGCTCAAGATGGTCAAGGTCTACATCGCCGTCAAGCGCCGCTTGCAGCCCGGTGACAAGATGGCCGGACGCCACGGTAACAAGGGCGTGGTCTCCAAGATCGTTCCGGTCGAAGACATGCCGTACATGGCCGATGGCACACCGTGCGACATCGTGCTCAACCCGCTGGGCGTGCCCTCACGGATGAACGTCGGTCAGGTGCTGGAAGTGCACTTGGGCTGGGCTGCCAAGGGCCTGGGCCAGCGCATTGGCGACATGATGCAGGCGCAGGCCAAGGCCGCTGAATTGCGCAGCTTCATGGATAAGATTTACAACCGCTCTGGCCGCAAGGAAGACCTGGGCGCGCTCAGCGACGCCGAAGTCCACGAGATGGCGGCCAACCTGGTCACCGGCGCGACTTTTGCCACACCGGTTTTCGATGGTGCAACCGAAGAAGAAATCCGCGAAATGCTCAAGCTGGCCTACCCCGATGAGGTGGCCGCAGCCAAGGGCCTCACCGCCGCCCGCACACAGGCCAACCTGTTTGACGGACGTACCGGCGAAGCTTTCGAGCGTCCGACCACCGTGGGCTATATGCATGTCTTGAAACTGCACCATCTGGTGGACGACAAGATGCACGCCCGCTCCACCGGCCCGTACTCACTGGTCACGCAGCAGCCGCTGGGCGGCAAGGCGCAGTTCGGCGGACAGCGTTTCGGCGAGATGGAAGTCTGGGCGCTGGAAGCCTATGGCGCGTCCTATGTCTTGCAGGAAATGCTCACCGTCAAATCCGACGACGTGCAAGGCCGTACCAAGGTCTACGAAAGCATTGTCAAAGGCGAACATTCGATTGAAGCGGGCATGCCCGAATCCTTCAACGTGCTGGTCAAGGAAATCCGTTCCCTGGGCCTGGATATCGAACTGGAACGCGGTTAAGCGAAAAAGGAAAACCTATGAAATCATTACTCGACCTTTTCAAGCAGTTCACGCCCGATGAGCATTTCGATGCCATCAAGATCGGCATGGCGTCGCCCGAGAAAATCCGCTCCTGGTCTTTCGGTGAGGTGAAGAAGCCCGAGACCATCAACTACCGGACCTTCAAGCCCGAGCGCGACGGCCTGTTTTGCGCCAAGATCTTCGGGCCCATCAAGGACTATGAATGCCTGTGCGGCAAGTACAAGCGCCTCAAGCACCGTGGCGTAATCTGCGAGAAGTGCGGCGTGGAAGTCACACAGACCAAGGTCCGCCGCGAACGCATGGGCCATATCGATCTGGCCGCGCCTTGCGCCCACATCTGGTTCCTGAAATCCCTGCCCAGCCGTTTGGGCCTGGTGCTGGACATGACGCTGCGCGACATCGAGCGCGTGCTCTACTTCGAAGCGTACGTCGTGACCGATCCCGGCATGACCCCGCTGAAAAAATACAGCATCATGTCCGAGGACGACTTCGATGCCAAGTTCAAGGAATACGGCGACGAGTTCCAGGCCAAGATGGGCGCGGAAGGCATCAAGGAGCTGCTGCAATCGATAGACATCGAAGGCACCATCGAGAAGCTGCGAAACGACCTGACCGGCTCCGAGCTGAAGATCAAGAAGAACGCCAAGCGCCTCAAAGTCCTGGAAGCATTCAAAAAATCGGGCATCAAGCCTGAGTGGATGGTGCTTGACGTGCTGCCGGTTTTGCCGCCCGATTTGCGCCCCCTGGTTCCCCTTGACGGCGGCCGCTTTGCGACCTCCGACCTGAACGACTTGTACCGCCGCGTGATCAACCGCAACAGCCGCCTGCGCCGCTTGCTGGAATTGAAAGCGCCGGAAATCATTGCCCGCAACGAGAAGCGCATGCTGCAAGAGTCCGTGGACTCTTTGCTGGACAACGGCCGCCGCGGCAAAGCCATGACCGGCGCCAACAAGCGCGCGCTCAAGTCGCTGGCCGACATGATCAAAGGCAAGTCCGGCCGTTTCCGCCAGAACTTGCTGGGCAAGCGCGTGGATTATTCGGGTCGTTCGGTGATTACCGTGGGCCCAACGCTCAAGCTGCACCAGTGCGGCCTGCCCAAGCTGATGGCGCTGGAGCTGTTCAAACCCTTCATCTTCGCCAAGCTGGAGACCATGGGTATCGCGACCACCATCAAGGCGGCCAAGAAGGAAGTTGAATCTGGCACGCCGGTGGTGTGGGACATCCTGGAAGAGGTCATCAAAGAGCATCCCGTGATGCTCAACCGCGCGCCTACCTTGCACCGCCTGGGCATCCAGGCCTTCGAGCCCATCCTGATCGAAGGCAAGGCCATTCAGCTGCACCCGCTGGTTTGCTCGGCTTTCAACGCCGACTTCGACGGTGACCAGATGGCCGTGCACATTCCGCTGTCGGTGGAAGCGCAAGTCGAAGCCCGCACGCTGATGCTGGCCTCCAACAACGTGCTCTTCCCCGCCAGTGGCGAGCCCTCCATCGTCCCGTCGCAAGACGTGGTGCTGGGCTTGTACTACACCACCCGCGAGCGCATCAACGGCAAAGGCGAGGGTCTGATCTTCTCCGACACCGGCGAAGTGCGCCGCGCCTTTGACGGCGGCGAGCTCGACCTGAACGCCCGCATCAGCGTGCGCCTGACCGAGTACACCAAGAACAAGGAAACCGGCGAGTTCGACGCCAGCACCAAGCTGTGGGACACCACGGCCGGGCGTGCGCTGCTGTCGGAAATCCTGCCCAAAGGCCTGCCGTTTGCCAATATCAACAAGGCCTTGAAGAAAAAGGAAATCTCCAAACTCATCAACGTGTCTTTCCGCAAGTGCGGCTTGAAAGAGACCGTGGTGTTTGCCGACAAATTGCTGCAAGCCGGCTTCCGTTTGGCCACGCGCGCCGGCATCTCGATTTGCATCGACGACATGCTGGTGCCGCAAGAGAAGCACGAGATCATCAGCCGCGCACAAAAAGAAGTCAAAGAGATCGAGCAGCAATATGTCTCCGGTCTGGTGACCTCCGGCGAGCGCTACAACAAAGTGGTCGACATCTGGGGCAAGTCGGGCGATGAAGTGTCCAAGGTGATGATGGCCAAGCTCTCCAAAGAGATGGTTACTGACCGCCATGGCAACCAGGTGCAACAGGAGTCTTTCAACTCCATCTACATGATGGCCGACTCCGGCGCGCGCGGTTCTGCCGCCCAGATCCGCCAGGTGGCCGGTATGCGCGGTTTGATGGCCAAGCCGGACGGCTCCATCATCGAGACGCCGATTACCGCCAACTTCCGCGAAGGCCTGAATGTGTTGGAGTACTTCATCTCCACCCACGGTGCGCGTAAAGGCCTGGCTGACACGGCGCTGAAAACCGCCAACTCCGGCTACCTGACACGCCGCCTGGTCGACGTGACGCAGGACCTGGTGGTGACCGAGCTCGACTGCGGCACGCAAGCCGGCTACGTCATGCGCGCCATCGTCGAAGGTGGCGAGGTGATCGAGTCCTTGCGCGACCGTGTGCTGGGCCGTTGCACGGCCGAAGAAGTTCTGCACCCCGAGAGCCGCGCCGTTCTGGCACAGCCCGGCACCTTGCTGGACGAAGACCTGATCGAGGAATTCGAAATCGCTGGCGTGGACGAAGTCAAGGTCCGCACCGCGCTGACCTGCGAGACCCGCTTCGGTATTTGCGCGCATTGCTATGGCCGTGACCTGGGTCGCGGCGGTCTGATCAACGGCGGCGAAGCGGTGGGCGTGATCGCCGCCCAGTCGATTGGCGAGCCCGGCACGCAGCTGACCATGCGTACCTTCCACATCGGTGGCGCGGCATCCCGTGCGGCCATCGCATCCAGCGTCGAAGCCAAGTCCAACGGACGTATCGGCTTTAACGCCACCATGCGCTATGTGACCAACTCCAAGAGCGAGCTGGTGGTGATTGCCCGCTCCGGTGAAATCATCATCCACGACGAACACGGTCGCGAGCGCGAGCGCCACAAAGTGCCGTATGGCGCGGTGCTCAGCGTCAAGCCGGACCAGGTCGTCAAGGCCGGTGCCATTCTGGCCAACTGGGATCCGTTGACCCGCCCCATCATTACCGAGTTCGCCGGTCGCGCGCACTTCGAGAACGTGGAAGAAGGTTTGACGGTTGCCAAGCAGGTCGACGATGTGACCGGGCTCTCGACGCTGGTGGTGATCGATCCCAAGCGCCGTGGCGCAGCCAAAATCGTGCGTCCGCAGGTCAAGCTGATCGACGCATCGGGCACCGAGGTGAAGATCCCCGGCACCGACCACGCCGTGACCATCGGCTTCCCCATAGGCGCGCTGGTGCAGGTGCGTGACGGCCAGGACGTGGGCCCCGGCGAAGTGCTGGCCCGTATCCCTATCGAAGGCCAGAAGACCCGCGACATCACCGGCGGTCTGCCGCGTGTGGCCGAGTTGTTCGAAGCCCGCTCGCCCAAAGACAAGGGTCTGCTGGCTGAAGCCACCGGAACCATCTCCTTTGGCAAGGAAACCAAAGGCAAGATCCGCCTGCAAATCACCGACCCGGACGGCAAGGTCTGGGAAGAACTCGTGCCCAAAGAGAAAAACATCCTGGTCCACGAAGGCCAGGTCGTGAACAAGGGCGAGTCGGTGGTGGACGGCCCGGCCGATCCGCAGGACATCCTGCGCCTGCTGGGACCTGAGGAACTGGCGCGCTACATCGTTGACGAAGTGCAGGACGTCTACCGCCTGCAAGGTGTGAAGATCAACGACAAGCACATCGAGGTCATCGTGCGCCAGATGCTGCGCCGTGTGGTCGTCGACAACGTGGGCGACTCGGGCTACATCAGCGGCGAGCAGGTCGAGCGTTCGGAAATGCTCAACACCAACGACGCCCTGCGCGCCGAGGGCAAGGTGCCTGCCACCTTCACCAACCTGCTGCTGGGTATTACCAAAGCCTCGCTGTCCACTGACAGCTTCATCAGCGCCGCGTCCTTCCAGGAAACCACGCGCGTGCTGACCGAAGCCGCCATCATGGGCAAGCGCGACGAGCTGCGCGGTCTGAAGGAAAACGTGATCGTGGGCCGCCTGATTCCGGCGGGTACCGGTCAGGCGTACCACGAAGCCCGCAAAGTCCGCGAAGCCATGGACGAGTCCGAGCGGCGCGCGATTGCCGAGGCCGACGAGGCGGAGCTGGCTGCTTCCACCGCTTCGGCGGACGACGGTCAGGAAGTCGCCGCCGAGTAAACCACGGGCCTATGCGCTGAGAAAACCCCGGGTTCGGCTATGCAGAACTTGGGGTTTTTTCTTTGTGTATAGCCACCAAGACGGAGGTCCAAAGCAATGGGTGAATGGTTCTGGCCGGTGTTGCTGGGTGTGTTTGTGCTGTGCTGGTGTTTGGGCGCCTTGAACCGGCTGCGCCGTTTGCGCCGCCAGGCCCTGGCGTCGGTGCAAAAGCTGTTTGCGCAGTTGGCCGAGTTCCGGCCGCTGTTTGAGCGCCGTTTGCAAGATGCTGCGCCGGCGCAACCGCAGTGGCTCGAATTGCTGGCCGCGGCACGCCAGTTGGATGTCGCCTTGCAGTCGGCCTCGCACACCAGCTTGGACGATGCCGCAATCCGCAGCACTTCGCAGGCGATGGAAGGCTTGCAGCGCTGTTGGGCGGCGGTGTCGGATGCACCGCAAGACCTCGCAGGTGAAGTCTTGCCGCCCGAGCTGCGTACCCAGTGGGGCGTGCTCAGCCACCGCATGCTGGCCGCCCGCGCCAATGCCAACCAGGACGTGGCCGCCTATAACCAGGCGATTGCACAAATTCCGGTGCGCTGGCTGGCCCCAGTCGTTCCCTTTGCAGCGGTTGCCTATTTCTGATTCCACCGCCCCGGCGACTGCCCAGCCGCCGCTGTGGCGGCAGTTGCAAGCCACCAGCGCGGTTCTGCAGGCGCAGCGCGCCGGACAGTCCGGCAGCGCGGCGCTCGAGGCGGTAGACCCGGCCTTGCGCCCCGGCGTGCAAGCCCTGGCTTTCGCTGTCTGGCGCAACCTGGGCCGGGCGATGGCCTTGCGTGCGGCCTTGGCCCGCAAAGCGCCACCGGCCCCGGTGGACGCCCTGCTGTGCACCACCCTGGCTTTGTGCTGGGATCCGGCGCAGGCCCTCTACGATGAGTTCACCCTGGTCAACCAGGCGGTCGAAGCCGCCAAGCGCGATCCGCGCACCCTTGCGCAGGCGGGTTTTGTCAACGGCTGTCTGCGGCGTTTTTTGCGCGAACGTGCGGCCTTGGTGGCCGCCACGGAGGACCAGCCGCAGGCCCGTTGGAACCACCCGCCCTGGTGGATTGCGCGTTTGCAGGCCGAGCAACCCGCACGCTGGGAAGCGATTTTGGATGCCTCCAACCGGCAGCCGCCTTTGGCGCTGCGGCTGAATCTGCGCAAGACCACGCTCACTGCCTACCTTGCGGAACTGGCGCATGGCGGTATCGCGGCAAGGGGGATCGCGCCCGCGCTGGTGTACCTGGAGCAGGCGGTACCGGTCACGCGTTTGCCCGGTTATGCGCAGGGCTGGTTTTCGGTGCAGGATGCGGCGGCGCAGCGTGCCGCACCTTTGCTATTGGACGGGCTGGCGCTGGACGCTGCCGCGCGCGTGCTGGACGCCTGCGCCGCCCCGGGCGGCAAGACCGGCCATTTGTTGGAGCTGGGCGATGCGCGGGTCGTGGCGCTGGAGCAGGACGCGGCCCGGGTGCCGCGCATCCACGCCAATTTGCAGCGCCTGGGTTTGCAGGCCGAAGTGCTTATGGGTGACGCCGGTGATCCGGCAGCTTGGTGGGACGGCCAGTTGTTTGACGCGATTTTGCTGGATGCACCTTGCACCGCCTCGGGCATTGTGCGCCGCCACCCGGATGTGCGCTGGTTGCGCCGGGCGACCGATACCGCCCAGTTGGCGCAGGCGCAAAAGCGCTTGTTGGACGCTCTGTGGCCGCTGTTGCGGCCCGGCGGGCGGCTGCTGTATTGCACCTGTTCCATCTTCGCGCAAGAGGGTCCGCAGCAGCTCCAGGCCTTTCTTGCGCGCCACAGCGATGCGGCATGCTTGCCCGCACCGGGCAGCATGTGGCCGCGATCCGCAGCGGCCGGCGCGCCAGTCTTGGACAATGCGGCTTATGACCACGATGGTTTTTTCTATGGCTTGCTGGAAAAGCGCGCGCGTTAGGGCCTGCGCCTGCTGGTGGCCCGGCCTGCTCGGGCTGGTGCTGGCGCTGCTGTTCCTGCCCGTCCGGGCGGATACGGCGGTGGAGGCGGCGCAGTTCCGGGTCGACCGCGCGGGCGAGGATGTTGCGCTGAGTGTGCAACTGCGCTTTGAGCTGCCGCCGGCTGTGGAGGACGCCTTGCTCAAAGGGATTCCGGTGTACTTCGCGGTCGAGGCCGATGTGCTGCGCGAGCGCTGGTACTGGACCGATAAAAAAGTCGCCAGCGCCGCGCGCAATATCCGCCTGGCCTACCAGCCGCTGACCGGGCAGTGGCGCTTAAACGTGGCCTCCGGCCTGCCGCCTGCCGCTGATCTGGTGGCCGCCAATGCGCCCAGCCAGACCTTTGCCAGCCTGGCCGAAGCCCTGGTCACGCTCAAGCAGTTCGCCCGCTGGCGCGTGGGCAGCTTGAGCGACAACGACCCGACTTCTAAATACCGCGTCGAATTCCGTTTCTGGCTGGACACCAACCAACTGCCGCGCCCCTTTCAAATCGGCGTGATGTCCCAGAACGAATGGACCCTTGTGGCCAATCTGCGCGCCGCGCTGACACCGGAGAAAAGCGGTGAACGCTGAGCGCCCTGAAAGCGCATTGCGCCGCAACAGCCGCCTGGTGCGCCGCCTGGTGACCCTGGGTTCTGCGGCGATGCTGCTGATCGGCATCGCCTTGCTGTACATGCTGATGCAGGCGACCAACAACCAGGCCTTGTACGAGCAGGATTACGCCCAGCTGTTTGTGCTCAACATGGTGGTGGCTGCGGTCTTGTTCGCTGCGATTGGCTGGATCGGTCTGCGGCTGTACCAGCGCTGGCGCGCAGGGCGCTTTGGCACCCGCTTGCTGGCCAAGCTGGCAGCGATTTTTGTGCTGGTCGGTTTGGTGCCCGGGCTGCTGATTTATGGCGTGTCCTACCAGTTTGTTTCGCGTTCGATTGAAACCTGGTTTGACGTCAAGGTCGAGGGCGCGCTCCAAGCCGGTTTGAGCTTGGGCCGGGTCACGCTGGAAACCCTGGGCAGCGACCTCTCGCTCAAAGCCCGCACAGCCGCCGCCGCACTGGATGACCCGCTGCAGGGCCCGGCGGAACTGCAGCTCGAGAAGGCCTTGGAACAACTCGGTGCCAGCGATGTGGCGCTGTGGACCGGCAGCGGCCGGCTGCTGGGCAGCGCAGGGGATTCGCGCTTGCAACTCAATCCGCCGGCACCGAGTGCGGCGCAGTTCCGCTTGGCCCGTACGGAGCGATCCTCCTACTGGATCGAGGGCTTGGAAGACAGCAACAGCGGTGCCACCGAGGCGCCCCCGGCGCGCATCAAGGTGCTGGCCAGCCTGGGCCACAGCGTGTCCGCCGGCAGCGAGGGTGCGCGCTATTTGCTGGTGACGCGCACCCTGCCGCGCACCCTGGTCGCCAACGCCTGGGCGGTGGAGCGTGCCAACCGCGAATACCAGGAGCGGGCCCTGGGGCGCGAGGGTCTCAAGCGCATGTACATCGGCACGCTCACGCTCAGTCTGTTTCTGGCCGTGTTTGCCGCCGTCTTGATGGCCGTGGTGCTGGGCAACCAAATCGCCCGGCCCCTGTTGTTGCTCACCGAGGGCGTAAGCCAGGTGGCCGCCGGCGACTTGCGGCCCAAAGAGGCCATGCAAGGCCAGGACGAATTGGGCGGCTTGACCCGGGCCTTTGCGCTCATGACGCAGCAGCTCTTCGATGCCCGCGAAACCGCGCAAACCAGCATGGCGCAGTTGGACGCGGCGCGCGGCAACTTGCAGACCATTCTGGACAATCTGACCGCCGGCGTGGTCGTGCTCGATGCCGATGGCCGGGTGCGCCAGTCCAATCCGGGCGCATCCCGCATCCTGCAATGCCCGCTGGCCGCGTACCAGGGCCGTTTGCTGTCAGAAATTCCCGCGCTCGCGCACTTTGGCACCGAAGTCGAGCGCCAGTTCATCGACTTCCGCGCCCGCCGTGCCGAGACCGCTGCCGACCACTGGCAGCACACGCTGGCCCTGGGCCAGCAAGAGTCCGGCATGCAAAGCGGCGCTGCCGAGCAGACCACTTTGGTTTTGCGCGGTGCCGACCTGCCAGGCCAGGCCTGCTTGCTGGTGTTTGATGACATCTCCCATATCGTGACCGCGCAGCGCTTGCAGGCCTGGGGCGAGGTGGCGCGGCGGCTCGCGCATGAAATCAAAAACCCGCTCACGCCGATTCAGCTCTCGGCCGAGCGGCTGGAGCGCCGGCTGGACGGCAAGCTGGCCGCACCCGAGCAACAGGTGCTCAGCAAATCGGTCAAAACCATCGTCGACCAGGTGGACTCGATGAAACGCCTGGTCAACGAGTTCCGCGACTTCGGCCGCCTGCCCGCCGCCGAATTGCAGCCGCTGGATTTGAATGGCCTGGTGCAAGAGGTCTTGCAGTTGTACGAGGCGGCGGTGGTGCCGATTGCGCTGGACCTGGACCCGGCCTGTCCGCCTGTGCTGGGCGATGCGCAGCAACTGCGCCAGGTTATTCATAACCTCCTGCAAAACGCCCAGGATGCGCAAGAAGCGCAGGCGCTGAAATCGGCACCAGGCACTGTCGATGCGCCGGTGCTGGTGCGCACCTACTTCAGTGCCAGCGCCAACCGGGTGCGCCTGACGGTGCTGGACCACGGTGGCGGTTTTGCGCCCGGCATACTGCAGCGCGCGTTTGAGCCCTATGTCACCAGCAAAAGCCGGGGCACCGGACTCGGCCTGGCGGTGGTCAAGAAAATCGCCGACGACCATGGTGCGCGCATCGACATCAGCAACCGCATGCACGATGGTCTCCCCTATGGTGCGCAGGTGTCGCTCGCGTTCAAGACGGCACGCCCCGCACCGTCGCCGTCCTCTTCGCCCGCAGCGGCTCAGCCTCTTTCTGTTGTTTGAAAACCGAGAACCTATGGCACATATTCTGGTGGTTGATGATGAGCACGGCATCCGCGATTTGCTATGGGAGGTGCTCAATGACGAGGGACATGCGGTAACCCTGGCGGAAAACGCGGCCCAGGCCCGCGCCGCCCGTGCGACCGAAGCCCCCGACCTGGTCTTGCTGGACATTTGGATGCCGGATACCGATGGCGTGACCTTGCTCAAGGAATGGGCCGCCGCCGGATTGCTGACCATGCCGGTGATCATGATGAGCGGCCACGCCACCATAGACACCGCCGTGGAGGCCACCAAAATCGGTGCCCTGGCTTTTCTGGAAAAACCCGTCACCTTGCAAAAACTGCTTTCGGCAGTCGAGGTTGCGCTCAAGAAAGACCGCCCGGGCGCGGGCGGACAGACCGGCGCTGCGGGCCTGGCCACACCGGCCGCGCCGCCGCCTTTGCCCGCCGTGGCGCAGCGGATACAGGGTTTTGCGCTGGATTTGCCCCTGCGCGAGGCCAAAGACCTGTTTGAGAAAGCCTATTTCGAGTTCCATTTGCACCACGAGGGCGGCTCCATGACCCGGGTGGCCGAAAAAACCGGGTTGGAGCGCACCCACCTTTACCGCAAGCTCAAGCAACTCGGGGTGGATTTGTCCAAAGACAAGTCGCGCGCTTCCTGAGCCTGCGGCGCGCCCGCGCGCCCCGCGCGGGCCGGGTCGGCTCAATAAAACGCCCGCCGTGCCGATATCCCAGGTGGCAAACCGCCTTGTCCGCTGCCCCACGCCTTGTCACAACACAACCCCTTATCTGAACTTTCCTGGCTGGACCGTGCCCGCCAGGACATGGGCCCGCACCTGCGCCAGGTGCTGGTGTACGGCTGCCTGTGCAATCTGCTGGCGCTGGCACCGTCTTTTTACATGTTGCAGGTCTACGACCGGGTGATCAACAGCCGCAACCTCTACACCCTGGCCATGCTGACCATCCTGATCGTCGGGCTGTACGCCTGGATGGAGGGCCTGGAGGCGGTGCGCCATGCCTGGGCCCGGCGTGCGGCGGCGCAGGCCCAGGCACGGATCGCGCCGCAGGTGTTCGAGGCGGCGTTCCGGTCGCGCCTGGCACCGGGCGCTGCTGGGGGCCAGACGGCTTTCGCCGATCTGGCGACCCTGCGCAGCTTTGTGGCTTCCCCGGCCTTGCTGGCTTTGCTGGACGCGCCGTTTGCCTTGGTCGTGATGCTGATTTTGTTTGTGCTGCATCCCTGGTTGGGTCTGGCCTCGGTGCTGGTCGCCCTGGTGCTGGCGCTGCAAGGCTGGGTGACCGATCGCGGCACCCGGGTGCCGTTGCAGGAGGCGGGCCGCCTGGCCCAAAGAGCGCAGTACTTCGCTGGTCAACTGCTGGCGCAGATGCCCTCGATCCAGGCCATGGGAATGCGCGCGGCGCTCTACGCCCAATGGAGCCTGCGCAACCAGGCGTTTTTGGACGCGCAAATGCAGGCCTCCGACAGCTCCGGTCAGGGTTCGGCCGTGTCGCGCTTGCTGCAGGTGCTGCAAGGTTCGTTTTTGCTGGGCCTGGGCAGTTGGTTGACGCTCACAGGTGGGCTGCCCCCGGGCGGCGGGGCCATGTTGCTGGGCTCGGTGCTGGGCGGCCGCGCACTGGCACCGCTCACGCAGGTGCTGATGCAGTGGCGCAGCCTGCTGCAAGCACGGGATGCATACGCCCGGCTCGACACCTTGCTGGGAGCTGCCCGTGCGACCCCGCCGGCACTGGAGTTGCCGCCACCCCGGGGCGTATTGCAGGTGCAGGGGCTGGGGTACCGCGCCGCTGCCACCGGGGTCGAGCTGCTGCGGGGCGTGCAGTTCCAGCTCGCGCCCGGCCAGGTGCTGGCGGTGCTGGGCCCCTCGGGTGCGGGCAAGAGCACCTTGGTGCAGGTACTGGCTGGGCTGCTGCCCGCCACCGAAGGCACGGTGCGGCTAGACGGCGTGGACATCTTCCAATGGGACAAGGCCGAGCTGGGGCCGCATCTGGGTTATTTGCCGCAGGGCGTGGATCTGCTGGACGGCAGCTTCGCCCAGAACATGGCGCGCTTTCGCGCGCCCGATCTGCAGCAACTGCGCGCCGCCGCAAGTGCGGTGGGTTTGCTGGAATTTGTGGAGAGCCTGCCCCAGGGTTTTGACACCCCGCTGGGTCTGGATGGACAGTTTTTGTCGGGCGGCGTGCGCCAGCGTGTCGGTCTGGCGCGGGCTTTGTACGGCCAACCCCGCCTGCTGGTGCTGGATGAGCCCAACGCCCATCTGGACGAAGCCGGTGACGCATTGCTGCTGGCTGCGCTGGCGCAGGCCAAAGCGGGTGGTGCCACTTTGGTGCTGGTGACGCACAGGCCGCAGATTCTGGCGATTGCCGACCAGATCATGGTGCTGCGCGACGGACGCATGCAGGCCTGCGGCCCGCGCGATGAGGTCCTGCGTGCGATCCACCAGGCCATGGCCCAGGCCACCAGCGCGGTGGGTGGCGCATGAGCGGGCTGCCGCGCCAGATGTGGCTGGCCTTCGCCTCGGCGGCGCTGTTCAGCCTGCTGATCAACACCCTCATGCTGGGGCCGAGTCTGTACATGTTGCAGGTCTACGACCGTGTCATGCCGGGGCAAAACCAGCTGACTTTGTTGGTCAGCAGCGCGGCCTTGCTGCTGGTCCTGGCGCTTGTGTGTTTTCTGGAAATCGGCCGTTCGCGTCTACTGGTGCGATTGGGCATGGAGCTGGACCGGACATTCGCGCCCCGGGTGATGGAGGCCAGCATGGACGCCCAGCTTCCCGCCCTGCAGCGCAACCCCACCCAGGTGTTTGCCGACCTGACCGTGGTGCGGCAATTTTTGACCGGCAACGGTGTGTTTGCGCTTTTTGATGCGCCCTGGTTTTTCATCTACATCGGCGTGTTGTTTGTCCTGCACCCCTGGTTGGGCTGGCTGGGTCTGGCCTGTGCGCTGGTCTTGCTCGCTATTGCGCTGGGCAGCCGGGTTTGGACCGCTGCACCCGCACAGGCCGCCGCCGATGCGGCCCTGGCCCTTGGAGCCGAGCAGCAGTCCGTTTTGCGCATGGCCCCGGTCATCCACGTGATGGGCATGCTGCTGCCCATGCGGGCTGCGTGGAACCACGGCTTTGCCCGCCAGACCCAGGCCCAGGAGCGGGCCGAATCCCGGGAGCACAGCGCCACGGCGGTCAGCAAGTTTTTCCGCTACACCCAGCAATCCCTGTCCCTGGCGGCGGGCGCAGTCTTGGTGATACGCGGCGAGATCAGCCCCGGCGCCATGATCGTGGCCAATCTGCTCATGTCGCGTGCGCTGGCCCCGGTCGATTTGCTGGTGGGAACATGGCGACCGCTGTTGCAGGCGCAAAGCGCCTGGGCCCGCATCCAGGCCTTGCTGCGCGCCAACCCCCAGCAACCGCCCGGCACCCTGATGCAGGACCCCCATGGCCGGATCGAAGTGCGCGGCCTCAGCGTCCAGGTCCCGGGCAAGGCCGAGCCCATACTGCGCGACGTGAACCTGGATATTCCGGCTGGCAGCATGGTCTGTGTGCTGGGGCCATCGGGCAGCGGCAAGTCGACCCTGGTGCGGGCCATGCTCGGTTTGTGGCCGGGCCATGGCGGCCAGGTTTTGCTCGATGGCGCGGCCCTGTCGCGCTGGCAGCCCCAGGCGCTGGGCCAGTGCGTGGGCTATTTGCCGCAGGAGTTGGACTTTTTGGAAGGCAGCGTAGCCCAGAACATCAGCCGCTTTGGCGCGCTGGATGCGGAGCAGGTCGTGGCCGCCGCGCAGGCGGCAGCGGTCCACGATCTGGTGTTGCGCCTGCCGCAGGGCTACCAGACGCCTGTGGGCGAATCCGGCGTACGCCTGTCGGCCGGGCAAAAGCAGCGCATCGGCCTGGCGCGTGCCCTGTACGGCGGGCCGCGCCTGGTGGTGCTGGATGAGCCGGATGCCAACCTGGACGAGGCGGGTGACCAGGCGCTGCGCCAGGCGGTCAGCGCTTTGCGTGCCGGGGGTGTTACTGTGGTGCTGGTCACCCACCGCGCGGCGCTGGTGCAAACTGCCGATCTGGTGCTGCTGATGCGCCAGGGCCAGGTGGCGCAGTGGGGCCCGCCTGCACAGGTGCATGCGGCGCAGCAGCCCGCGCCTGCGGTTTCCGTTATGCAAGGTACTCCAACATGAGCGTGTTCCCAGATTCCGATTCCCCTGTCCCAAGCCCCAGGCCGGCGCGCCTGGGCTTGTGGCTGGTACTGGCTGGTTTGCTGCTGGTGGCGGTCTGGGCCGCGTTTGCGCCCTTGGACGAAGGCGTTCCCACCCAGGGACTGGTCGCGCTGGATACCAAGCGCAAGACGGTGCAGCACTTGCAGGGCGGAATGGTGCGTGAGGTGTTGGTGCGCGAAGGTGACATGGTGCAGGACGGCCAGGTGCTGATGCGGCTGGAGCCCGCCACCGTGCGCGCCAACCAGGAAACCGTGCGCCAGCATTACTGGTCCTTGCGCGCCGCCGAGAGCCGGTTGGAAGCGGAACAACAGGGCTTGGCGCGCATCCAGTGGCACCCGGATTTGCAAGCAGCTCTGGGTGAGCCGGCGGTGCAGCCCCACTTGCAGGTGCAAACCCAGTTGTTTGCATCCCGCAAATCGTCTTTTGACGCCAACCAGGCGGGATTGCGCGCCAACCTGGCCGGCCTGCTTGCGCAGCGCGACGGCGGCTTGCGCATGCTGACCCAGCGCCAGCGCCAACTGGCTTTGCTGCAGGAGGAGCTGGGCAATATCCAGGACATGGTGAAAGAAGGCTACGCACCGCGCAACCGGGCGCTTGAATTGCAACGCAACCTGGCCGATGTGTCCAGCACGATCGCGGACCTGGAGTCCAACGACCAGAAAATCCAGCGCAGCATGGACGAGATGAGGCAGCGCCTGGAGCAGGGGCGCGCGGGCTTTCAGGCCGAGGTATCGGCCCAGCTGGCCGAGGTGCGGCGCGAGGTGCAGGCCGACGCGGAAAAACTGCAAGCCGTGTCCCAGGACATGGAGCACATGGACATCCGCTCCCCGGCATCGGGCCAGGTCGTGGGGCTTGCGGTGCAAACCGTGGGTGCGGTGATTGCGCCGGGGCAGCGGGTGATGGACATCGTGCCTGCGGGCGCGCCGCTGATCGTCGAGGCGCGGATTCCGCCGCACATCGTGGACCGCGTCAAAGTCGGCCTGCATGCGGATGTGCGCTTCAGTGCATTCGCGCATTCGCCGCAACTCACGGTGCCGGGGACGGTGCAATCGCTGTCGCAAGACGTGTTGACCGATCCCGAAACCCGCCAGAGCTATTTTCTGGCCCGTATTGCGGTCACGCCCGAGGGTCTGGCCGTGTTGGGGCCGCGCGCGATGCAGGCGGGGATGACCGCCGAAGTGGTGATACGCACCGGCGAGCGCACGGTCTTGCAGTATGTGCTGCACCCGCTGCTGCGCCGCCTGGCGCAGTCCATGAAAGAGGAATGAGATGCCGCGCGCCCTGTCCCTAGTCCGCCTGATGCCGCTGCTGCTCGCCGCGCTATGCAGTGCAGCGCTGTGGGCGCAGCCGGCGCGGGTGCTGGATTTGGGGAGCGCCTGGGAAGCGGCGCGTGTCCAGGACCCGGCCTTCCAGGCGGCCTTGGCGGCGCAGCGCGCCGGCATCGAGCCGGAGGAACAGGCGCTTGCGGCCATGCGGCCCAATGTGTCGCTCACCAGCAGCGTGAACCAGGTGGACTTGCAACAGCGGGTCGGCAGTGTGACCACGCCCTACAGCTATTCCGGTAACAACAGTGCGGTGGTGGCGCGCCAGCCGCTGTGGCGCAAGGCGCAGACTGCCCAGTATGCACAGGCCGCCTTCCAAAGCCGCGCGGTGCAGGAGCAAACCCTGTTGGCCGAAGTCGATTTGGCGCAGCGCCTGAGCGCGGCCTATTTCGACCTGTTGTTCGCTCAGGACGTGATCCGCGTCACCGACGCCTTGTTGCTGGCCTCCCAGGGCCAGTTGCAAGCGGCGCGCCGGGGATTGGAGGCCGGCCAGGGCACGCGCACCGACATCGACGAAGCGCAGGCGCGCCTGGACATGGCACAGGCCCAGCTGTTGCAGGCGCGCCAGCAGCGCAGTTACGCGCGCCAGCAACTCGAAGCCATGGTCAGCCAACCGGTCGAGGAGCTCGCCCCGGTGGACCTGGCGCGCATGCAGGCGCAACCGCTGGAAGTCAACGTGGACGGCTGGATCGCCCTGGCGCTGGAACACAGCCCCGACATGCGCCTGGCGCAGGCCCGCTTGGATGCCGCGTCTCAGGAATTGAGCAAGGCCCAGGCCGGCCACCTTCCGACCCTGGACCTGGTGGCCCAGTACACCCTGAGCAGCGGCGAAAACATGTACAACCCGAACTCGGGTTACCAAAGCTCCCAAATCGGCCTGCAACTTTCGGTGCCGGTGTACGCGGGCGGCGCGATCCGATCGGCTGAGCGCCAGGCACTGGCCTTGCTGGAGCGCGAACAGCAGTTGCAAGTGCAGACCCGCAAAGCCCTGGAATTGCAGGTGCGCAAGGAGTACTACAACAGCACCGAGGGCGTGCTGCGGGTGCAAGCCTTGGAGCAGGCGCTGCATTCGGCGCAGCAGTTGTTGGTGTCCAGCCGCAAAGGCGTGGCCGCCGGCAGCCGCACCCAGACCGACGTGTTGAACGCGCTGCAGCGCGAGGCCGAAGCCCAGCGCGATCTGGCGCAGGCCCGCTACCAGCTGCTGATCGCCCGGCACAAGCTGCGCACCCTCAGCGGCGTGCCGCCGGCGCAAGCTATTGCCACGACGCAGGGCCAGCTCGTGGCTCCCCCGCGCTAAAACGGCAAACGTCTAGGGGGCCGCAGGCCTCAAGAAGCGGGGTTTGGTGCCGATTCTGGCTAAGTTCCTGCCCGAAAACCCGTCCCCAGACCCTATTGCCCGCATGCTCACCGACATCCTGCCCCC
>CANCTD010000018.1 GCA_947380945.1 Comamonadaceae bacterium | reverse complement strand
TGGGAAGAGGTGCGAAGGTTCAACATGGTGATGGTTCCGATAAAAGTCGCTGTGGACGACCGGTAAAAAATCGAATCAGCGCGGCCAGCGCGCCAGCCGCTCAACCTCGTTCAAGTCGAGGTGGTTGCGCATGTACTCGGCGCTGCCATTGCGCGGCGGGGTGTACTCCCACGGCGTGAAAGTGCCCTGGCGCAGGGCCTGGGTGATGAAGTGGCGCTCGCGCTGGCTGCTGCGCACGGCGCTGTCCAGCGCGTCCAAATCCCAACGGGCAGCAACTTCAGCGCGCATGGCTGCCACCGTGTCGGCGTGGGCCGGATCATGTGCCAGGTTGTGCACTTCATCCGGGTCCTGCGCCAGGTTGAAGAGCTGGTCCGGGTCGGCCGGGCAGTGGATGAACTTCCACGCGCCCCGGCGCACCATCACGATGGGTGCGACCGAACCCTCGGCCATGTATTCGCCGTATACCGGCGTGTCGCTCGCCGGCATTTCAGCGGATGACTTGTCCAACAAGCCCAGCAGACTGCGCCCGGCCAGCGGCTGCACCGCCGGGGCGGCACCGGCCATCGCACCCAGCGTGGGCAACACGTCGACCAGCGAGACCGGCTGCGCCACCCGCGCCGGCGCAAAGCGCGCCGGATAGTGAAAGACCAGCGGGATGCGGGCTGCGTCTTCAAAGAAATTCATCTTGTACCAAAGCCCGTGCTCGCCCAGCAGGTCGCCGTGGTCGGCCACCAGCACCACCACGGTGTTGTCGCGCAGTTGCAGCGCGTCCAGCGTGTCCATCAGCCGCCCGGTCCATTCGTCCACATAGGAGATGTTGCCGTAATAGGCGCGCCGCGCCCGCTGCGCATCGGCGGGGGTGATGTGGGCATTCGCCATATCGCTGACCGCCATCAGGCGACGCGTATGGGGATGCGGATCGGCCTCCACCGGCACGCGCGGTGCGCCCACGTCTACGCCTTCGTACATATCCCAGTATTTGCGCCGCGTCACATAGGGGTCGTGCGGATGCGTGAAGCTGGCCACCATGAAAAAGGGCCGCCCGTCGTCTGCTCGTGCCGCATCGTGCAACGCACGCACCGCGCCCTGCCCCACCTCGTCGTCGTACAGCAGTTGGTTGGTGACTTCGGCCACGCCAGCGCCGGTGACGCTGCCCATGTTGTGGTACCACCAATCGATGCGCTCGTCGGACTGGGTCCAATCGGGGGTCCAGCCGAAATCGGCGGGATAAATATCGGTGGTGCGGCGCTCTTCGAAACCGTGCAACTGGTCAGGCCCCACGAAATGCATCTTGCCGCTGAGCACGGTGCGGTAACCGGCGTGGCGCAGGTAATGCGCTACCGTGGGCACGGTGCTGGGCAAATACGCGGCGTTGTCAAATCCGCCGGTTTGCGAGGGCAGCTGCCCCGTCATCAGGCAGTAGCGCGCCGGGGTGCACAAGGGGCTGTTGGAATAGGCCGCATCAAACACCACGCCCCCGGCGGCCAGGCGGTCGATGTTGGGCGTAATGGCGACCCGGTTGCCGTAACAGGGCAATGCGGCAGCGGCAATCTGGTCGTACATCACGACCAGGATGTTGGGGCGTGCGGCGGGGTCCTGGGATGCGACCGACGACGTGGCAGACGAAGTGGCGGCAGGATGGGTGGAAGGTGCGGCGTTCTGAGCGGTCATCCCCGGATTTTGACCGAGGCGGCCGCGTGCAGCCGCGTCAGCAGCTCCACCGGGTCGGTTCCAACAAGCAACAGGTCGCGCACCGCCGGGCCCAGAAAGCCCTGGCCGACCATGTGGTCCAGCATGGCGATCATCGGGTCGTAATAGCCGCCGGTATTCAGCAGGCCAAAGGGCTTGTGGTGTACGCCCAGCTGGTACCAGGTCCAGATTTCAAACAATTCTTCGAAGGTGCCTATGCCGCCCGCCAGGGCCACGAAGGCGTCAGCACGCGCGAACATCCGCGTTTTGCGCTCGTGCATATTGGCGACCACGTGCAATTCGGTAAGTCCTGTGTGGCCCACCTCCTTGTCCAACAGGTTCTGCGGAATCACGCCGTATACCGTGCCGCCTGCGGCCAGGGTGGCATCCGCAGCCACGCCCATGAGCCCGACTTTGCCGCCGCCGTACACCATTTCCCAGCCTTGTTCGCCGATGCGCTGGCCCACCTGGGTGGCGGACGCAGCGTAGGCGGCTTGCGTGCCCATGCGGGAGCCGCAGTAGACACACAGTGAGAAAGCGGCTTGGGGTCTAGGGTTCATGGCAGTGGTCGCGGCGGCGTGGGGGGTGTGACGCGCCAAGCATAGACGCAAAGCCGCCAGCCGCGCGGGTGTACAGTGGGCTGCGAACAGATCAACAAGCCATCAGGCCAACCGGAGACAGGCATATGAAAGAGTCCCAACACATTGCCATCGTGGGCGCGGGCATCGCCGGCATCAGCTGCGCCCGCACCCTGGTGCAAGCCGGACACCGGGTGACGGTGTTTGAAAAAAGCCGTGGCGTGGGCGGGCGCATGTCCACCCGCAACAGCCCCTTTGGCACTTTTGACCACGGCGCGCAGTACTTCACGGTGCGGGACCCGCGCTTTGCCCAGGCCATGGAAACCGCCCCCGGCGTGTGCCGCCCCTGGAGCGCCACCACGGTGCGCGTACTCGACGCGCGCGGCCGGCTTGCTGCCGCCGCGCTGGACCACCGCGAATCGCACTGGGTCGCCAAGCCCGGCATGAACGCGCTGGCCAAAGCCTGGGCCGCACCGATTGCCGAACACATCCACCTGGAAACCCGGGTTGACCGCATCGAGCGCGACACGCTGAACAAGCACCAGTGGCAGGTGCGCACCGAAGGCGGCGATGCCGGTGTCGCGGTGCACGGCGCGTTCGACGCCGTTGTGCTCGCCATTCCCCACCTGCAGGCGCAGGCACTGCTGCAAACCATGCCGCACAGCGGCGCGCTGGCCAAGGCGATCAACAAGGTGACCGTGCACCCGTGCTGGACGCTGATGCTGGCTTTTCCCCAGGCCGTGCAGCCGGGTCTGACCACGCTGGGGCCGAGCTGGAACGCCGCGCGCAGCACACACCACCGCATCGCCTGGCTGGCCCGCGAATCGAGCAAGCCCGGACGCAGCACGGTGGAACGCTGGACCGTGCAGGCCAGCGCCGGGTGGTCCGCTGAACACATTCAGGACAGCCCCGAGCGCGTGCAAGCCAAGCTGCTGCGCGCATTCGCCGACATCACCGGCATACGCGCCGAACCCGCACATGTGGACGCACACCGCTGGCTGTACGCCAAGACCGGCAAAGCGCTGGGGCGCAGCCACCTGTGGAAGGCCGAACGCGGCATAGGCGTATGCGGGGACTGGTGCCTGGGCCACCGGGTGGAGGACGCTTTTGTGTCCGGCCTGGAAATGGCCTTGGCCATCGTCGAAGGCTGATCCCGCATGGTCGGCTATGTCGGCCGCTTTGCGCCCTCGCCCACCGGTGCCTTGCACGCGGGCTCGCTGGTGGCGGCACTGGGCAGTTGGCTGGATGCCCGCGCCCATGGCGGTCGCTGGTTGCTGCGGATCGAGGACCTGGACACGCCGCGCTGCGTGCCGGGCGCGGACCAGACCATCCTGGCACAACTCGCCGCCTGCGGCCTGCTGCCCGACGAGGCGCCCCAGTGGCAAAGCCAGCGCACGGCCTTGTATGGCCGGGCGCTGGAGTCGCTGGTCGAAGCCGAGCTGGCTTACCCCTGCGGCTGTTCGCGCAGCGCGATTGATACGGCCAATGCGGCGCGTGGCATACGCCGGCCCCGCAATGGCGAGCGCGTCTACCCCGGCACCTGCCGCAGCGGCCTGCAGGGCAGCGGCCCCAGTGCCTGGCGCTTACGCACACAGGATGCGCCCACCCTGTTGCGCTGGCAGGACCGCCGCCTGGGCACGCAAAGCCAGGACCTGCACACGCAGGTGGGTGACTTCGTGCTGCGCCGCGCCGACGGGCTGTTCACCTACCAGTTGGCCGTAGTCGTGGACGACGCCGACCAAGGCATCAGCCACGTGGTGCGCGGCGAAGACCTGGCCGACAACACGGCGCGCCAGCGCTGGCTGCAAGACGCGCTGGGCCTGCCCGCGCCCCAGTACCTGCACACACCGCTGGTGCGGGGACGCAATGGGGAAAAGCTGTCCAAACAAAACGGCGCGCAAGCCATTGACAGCAGCCAGCCGCTGGCCGCCTTGAACGCCGCAGCCGCGGTGTTGGGACTGGCCGAACAAGGCGGCAGCATCGCGGATGCACTGGCCGCGTGGACGGCCGCCTGGCCCTGGCGCGGCGCAACCTAAAATCCCGCGCCACTCTGACTGCGCCCGCATGCCAAGCCCCCTACCCGACCTCGCCTCCATCCCCTACCTGCGCACCGTCAAAAGCTATGTGCTGCGCGCAGGCCGCAGTACCGCAGGCCAAACCCGGGCCATGGAAGAACTGGGACCCAAGTACCTGCTGCCCTACCAGAACGCGCAAACCGATGTGCGCGCGCTATGGCCCGGGCCCCAAGCGCCGCTGGTGCTGGAAATCGGCTTTGGCATGGGCGAGGCCACGGCGCAAATTGCGCAGACCTTGCCGGACACGCATTTTTTGTGCTGCGAGGTCCATGCTGCCGGTGTGGGCGCGCTGCTCAAGCGCATCGGCGAGATGGGGCTGGAGAACATCCGCATCTGCGCGCACGACGCAGTGGAGGTGATTGACCACATGCTGGCCGCTGGCAGCCTGGACGGCGTGCATATTTTTTTCCCCGACCCCTGGCACAAAACCAAGCACAACAAGCGCCGACTGATCCAGCCGCCGCTGATCGCCAAGCTGGCGCAGCGCCTGCGGCCCGGTGGCTATCTGCATTGCGCCACCGACTGGCAGCCTTATGCGGAGCAAATTCTCGAGGTGCTGGAAGCCGAGCCCTTGTTGCACAACCCGGCGCGCAGCACGCACCCGGAGCTGGCCGGTTACGCGCCCAAACCCGTTTACCGGCCGCTGACCAAGTTCGAAAACCGGGGACTCAAGCTCGGCCACGGGGTCTGGGACCTGGTCTGCACACGCCGATGAAGCAGGCACCAGCGGCGCGCCTGGGCGTGGGCCCCAGCAGCGTCGTATTGCCCCAGCAGCCGCCTGCGGCAGGGGCGACGCTGCTGGATTTTCTGTGCGCGCGTTTTGCCCACATCAGCCGCGCGGAGTGGACGCAGCGCATGGCCAGCGGCAGCGTGTGCGACGCCGAGGGCGACGTGCTGACACACGATGCGCCCTACCGCGCCGGAGCGCGCATCCACTACTTCCGCAGCCTGCCCGGCGAAACACCGATTCACGCGCAGGAAACCGTGATGTACCAGGACGCGCACATCCTGGTGGCCGACAAGCCGCATTTCCTGCCGGTCATACCCTCGGGGAAATACCTGCACGAAACACTGCTGGTGCGCCTGAAGCACCGGCTGGGTTTGGACGATCTGGTCCCGATGCACCGCATAGACCGCGACACCGCTGGGCTGGTGCTGTTCAGCACCGACCCGGCCACCCGCAAGGCCTACCACGCCCTGTTCCGCGAACGCGCAGTGGACAAGCGCTACGAAGCCATCGCGCCCTGGAACCCGGCATTGGCCTGGCCCATCACGCGGCGCAGCCGCATAGGTCCGGCCGCCCACTTCATGCAGCAAACCGAACTGGACGGCGCGCCCAACAGCTGGACCGAGATTGCGCCGCTTGAAGTGTGTGGCGCATGGGCGCGTTATGCGCTGCGCCCGCACACCGGGCAGCGCCACCAGTTGCGGGTGCATATGGCGGCGCTGGGCCTGCCGATTGCAGGCGACGGCATGTACCCGGTGCTCACACCCGAGGCTGCACCCGACTACGCGCGGCCGCTGCAACTCCTGGCGCGCAGCATCGCGTTCACCGACCCGCTCAGCGGGCAGGCGCGGCATTTTGAGAGCCGGCACAGGCTGCGACCCGTGAGCGAATTTGCGGGCCAAACCGGGAGCCATCACAGCCCATGACGCACGACCCGCAGCCCCCCCACAGCGCAGCCAGCGCGGCTCTCGCGCAGCACGCCATGCAGGCCTTTGCCACCATGGTCCAGCGCAGCCCCGCGTTCAAACCGCGCGCGGGCCAGCAGGCCATGGCGCAACAAGTGGCCGACACCCTGTCGCGCGCCGACCTGGGCGAGTGCGACAGCCCGACCCAAGCGATTGCGGTGGTGCAAGCGGGCACCGGCGTGGGCAAATCCGCCGCCTACGCCAGCACGGCGGTGGCGCTGGCCCTGGCGCGCAAGACGCGCGTCATCATCTCCACCGCCACGGTTGCGCTGCAAGAGCAGCTCATGCAAAAAGACCTGCCCGCCCTGGCGCAGACCATGGACCAACCTTTTGTGTACGCGCTGGCCAAAGGGCGCGGGCGCTACGTGTGCAAGGTGAAGCTGGAGCGGCTGGTGGGCGTGGGCAGCGCGGAAGACGATTTGTTTGAAGAGGACTTTCCGGCCCAGGCGCTGGGCAGCGCTTCGCGCGAGGCGCGGGAGGAGCGGCGCATGCGCTTGTATGAACACATGGCCTCGCAACTGGCCGGCGCGGGCTGGGACGGCGACCGCGACAGCCTGGCCCAAAGCCCGCAACCCGAAGACTGGGGACCGGTGGCCGCCGAGCGCCACAGCTGCACCGTGCGCCAATGCCCCAGCTTCAACAGCTGCAGCTACTACCAGGCCCGCAACGCGCTGGCGCAAGCGCAGGTGATCGTGGCCAACCATGACCTGGTGCTGGCCTCGCTGGGCATGAAAACCCTGCCGGATCTGGACAACTGCCTGGTCATTTTTGACGAGGCGCACCACCTTCCTGCCGTCGCGCTGGACCAGTTCAGCAATACAGTGGACCTGGGCAATCTGCGCTGGCTGGACCAATTGCCCAAGGCGATGAAGGAAGTCGCCAACGCCCTGGAGTTGGAGCTCGCCGAAGACCCGTCCACCGTAGCCAGCCAGCTCAAAGGCGTGTTCAACACCCTGGCGCGCATGGTGCTGGACCTGGTGCATGCCAGCACCGGTGGCCGGGACGGCACGCTGCGCTTTGCCCACGGCGTGCTGCCCGATGCCCTGCACGAGCCGGTCAGCCAACTGCATGCGCAGGCTGCGGGCTTGCAAAAGGCGCTGGACGCGCTGGGGCAAGCGGTCAAAGCCCTGTCCAAAGACGACCCGGCGCGCGCCATGCAATGCGCGCAGCTCTACGCCCGCTTAGGGCCGCTGGCACCCAAGCTGGCCAGCGCTGCCGACACCGCGCAACTCCTGCTGGAACACGGCGAGCAGCCGCTGGCCAAGTGGCTGGCTTGCGCGACCGATGGCGATTTTTTGCGCCTGAGCGCGCACGCCTGTCCGATTGTTCCGGGGGATTTGCTGCGGCAGTTTTTGTGGCCGCAGGTGCGGGCTGCGGTGCTCACCTCCGCGTCGCTGACGAGCTGCGGCAGTTTCGACTATTTTTTGCAGGAAGTCGGCCTGCGCCACAAGCCGCAGGCCAGCGCGCTGGAGGTCAGCAGCCCCTTCGACTACGCCGTGCAGGGCCGCCTGCGGGTCGTTCATACCGTGGCGGACCCCAAGAACGTGGCGGCTTACACCCAGGAGATGGTGGCTTTGCTGCTGGACGATCTGGCGCGGGTGGAGCGCGGGGCTTTGGTGTTGTTCACATCCAAGGCTCAGATGCGTGCGGCCGGCGATGCGCTGCCTGCGGCGCTGCTGGACGTGGTGCTGGTGCAAGGCACGCTGTCGCGCACGCGGCTGCTGGCAGCGCACAGCGCGCGGGTCGAAGCGGGCCTGCCGTCGGTGCTGTTTGGCTTGCAGTCTTTTGGCGAAGGGCTGGACCTGCCGGGTGTTTTGTGCGAGACGGTTTTTATCGCCAAGCTGCCTTTCACGCCGCCCAGCGACCCGGTGGACGAGGCGCGCGCCGAATGGCTGCGCCGCCTGGGGCGCGACCCCTTTAACGAACTGGTGGTGCCGGCCACCGGCATCAAGCTGCTGCAATGGACGGGGCGCGCCATACGCACCGAGTCGGACCGGGCCGAGGTGGTTTGCTACGACAAACGCTTGTTAACCCAGGCCTTCGGACGCCGCATGCTCAGCGGGCTGCCGCCCTACCGGCTGGAACAGCAGGCGGCAGCGCTGCCGCCCTGAAACCCCGCTGCGCATCGACCGCCTCCAAGTCGTGCAGGCCGGTCACTTGGGTGACGCCGCCCGATGGAGCGCATGGAGCGCAGCTAGCTGATCAGGGCCGCGCGGTGGTGTTGCCACCAGGCCAAGAACAAGGCCGCGCCGGTGCGCACATTGGCGGCCCAGTCATTGCCGGACTCGGTATTGGCATCGTCGGATATGAACTTGAGCGCCCGCCAGGCTACGCCCTTGCGCTCGCACGCGGCGGCGATGGCGAACAGCTCCATGTCGACCACATCGACTTGCTGTTGCGCAAACCAGGGATCCGGCCCGGTCACAAAGCTGTCGCCGCTGGCGCAGACCAGACCGGGCAGGCCTGAGCGCAGAACCGGCGGTCCATCGTGAAAAGGCGTGGTTCCGCGTGGTGCCAGCGGCTCGGCCACCATGTCGCGCTGCAGGACGCAGCCCACCTCATGCAAGCCCTGCGGCCCCGGCCGGACCCGCCCGACCGAGCCGAAATTGAGTACCAGCCTGGGGCGGTGCTGGTGAATCAGGTCTGCCACGGCGATTGCGGCATTCACTTTGCCCACGCCGCAGTACACCACCGGCACCCCGGGCAGCAAAGCGGCGTCGAGCTCTTGCGGCAGGGCCACGACCAGGGCGACCGGGCAGGACGAAGCGGCTGGCAAGGCGGACATGGAAACTCCTTCAAAGGCCGGGCGGCTCGTTGCGCGCAGCCTGCCCCTGCGGCGTTTGCATAAAGGAAAGCGCCTGGCTGGCGGCCTGCAACAAGGCCCGTACCGCCGCCAGATCGGGGCCGATGTGGCGGTCAATGCGGCGGATATAGGGGCAGGTCAAGGTGGCCAAGGCAGTGTTATCGGGGCCCAGAATCGGACAAGAAATATCGACCACGCCATAGGACTGCGCGCTGTCGCGCTCTATGTAAGCCTGCGCGCGGACGCTTGCCAGAATGCTGTTGAGCTGGACCTGGGTGATAGGCACCTCACCATCCAGCGGGCTGTGTTCAGCCAGCATACGCGGCAGGCTGTGCGGCTCGGCGTAGGCCAGCAGCACATGGCCGGAGGCGGTATCAAGCAGACCGACCCGCGCGCCCCGCTGCACGGCGAAGCTCCAGCCGCGCGGGCTGTTGACCTGCGCGGCGATCAGCACATTGCCGCGGTCGTACACGCCCATGTGGCAGGACTGCTCCGCCTGGCGGGCAAACTCGTCCATCACCGGCAGCGCCTGGTTGACCAGGCGGTTCAGCGGCGGGTGCGCATGGGCCATGGCAAAAAGCTTGAGGCTCAGCGCGTAGCGGTCGCCGCTGGCGCTGCGCATCACGTACTGGCGCGCCACCAGGCGCTCCAGCATGCGGTAAATCTCGTTGGGACTGCGCGCCATTTCCTTGACGATCTGGGCGCGGCTCAGACCCTCGGGCTGGGTGGACAGCAGCTCCAGAATGTCCAGGCCTTTGTCGAGCGCAGGTGCACGGTAGCGCTGCAGCGCATCAGCACCGGGCGCGGCGGACGTGGCAGATGGGGCCGGGGCCGCTTTGGGCGGGCGACCACGGGGCTTGCGGGGGCTTTCGGACGGCATGGTCAGATGGGCTTAGAATCGACTAAATAAACTAAACTGAATTAGGGAAAGCACTAGGTGGGGATACCGGAATCCCCATTATGATGCCCATTCAGTGGTGAATCAATTATTCATATTTGAATTTTAATAAGCAAGGTGGAGACCATGGCGCAAGGACGTTTGCAGGGCAAGACGGTGCTCATCACGGCTGCGGCCCAGGGCATCGGGCGGGCCAGCGCCCTGGCCTGTGCGGCGGAGGGCGCACGCGTCATTGCCACTGACATCAACGCCGAACTGCTGCAGTCGCTGGCCCAGGCCGCAGCGGCAATCGAAACTGCCTTGCTCGACGTGCGGGATGCCGCAGCGGTGCAGGCGCTGGCCGACCGGGTCGGGGCGGTGGATGTGCTGTTTAACTGCGCCGGTATGGTGGCCAACGGGAGTCTGCTGGACTGCAGCGAGGCGGATTGGGACAACAGCTTTGAACTAAACGTCAAAAGCATGTACCGCATGACCCGCGCCTTTTTGCCCGGCATGCTGGCACACGCAAAGGCCACGGGCGGCAGCGTGTCGGTCATCAACATGGCTTCCATGGCCTCCAGCATCAAGGGTTTTGCCAACCGCTGCGCCTATGGCGCGACCAAGGCCGCCGTGATCGGCCTGACCAAATCGCTGGCGGCCGACTTTGTGAAGGCCGGCTTGCGCGCCAACGCTTTGTGCCCCGGCACGGTGGACACCCCCTCCTTGCGTGGGCGCATCGCCAGCGCCGCCGACCCGGTGCAGGCCGAAAAAGACTTTATTGCCCGCCAACCGGTGGGCCGTCTGGCGACGGTGGATGACATCACCCCTATGGTGGTGTTCCTGGCCAGCGACGAATCCCGCTTTGTCACCGGGCAGAACCTGCTGGTCGACGGCGGCGTAACCATCTAACAAGCGACCCCACCATGGCCGCCCTGATTTCTGTCAGCCAGTTGTGCAAGTCCTTTCCCGGCGTGCGCGCCCTGCACGAGGCGCAGTTCGAGCTGCAAGCCGGTGAAGTGCATGCCTTGATGGGCGAAAACGGCGCGGGCAAATCAACGCTGATGAAAATCCTGGCCGGGGTCTACCGCAAGGACAGCGGCCAGATCCTGCTGGATGGCAAGCCGGTCGATATCGAGAGCCCGGCGCACGCCCAGTCCCTGGCCATCGGCATCGTGCACCAGGAATTGCACCTGATGAGCCACCTGACGGCGGCACAAAACATTTTTCTGGGTCGCGAGCCACGCAAGCTCGGTGGGCTTTTGCTGGACGAAGCCCAGCTGAACGCCGACACCGAGGCGCTGTTCAAGCGCCTGAAGCTGGCGCTGGCCCCCGACAGCCGCATCAGCGAACTCACGGTGGCACGCCAGCAAATGGTCGAAATCGCCAAAGCGCTTTCACACCAGTCGCGCGTGCTGATCATGGACGAGCCGACCGCCGCGCTCAACAACGCCGAGATCGAGGAGCTGTTCCGCATCATCCGCGAGCTCAAGAACCAGGGCGTGGGCATTGTGTACATCTCGCACAAGATGGATGAGATCCAGCGTATCGCTGACCGGATTACGGTGCTGCGCGACGGCTGCTACATCGACACCGTGCCGGCCAGCACGCCTATGTCGCAGGTGATCGCCATGATGGTGGGCCGCACCCTGGAGCAATCCGACAAGCACATCCCCGACACCTCGGCGCAGCCTGTGGTGCTCCAGGTCAAAGGCCTGCGCCGGGCGCGCGCGATCCGCGATGTGAGTTTTTCGCTGCGCCGGGGTGAGATTCTGGGCTTTGCAGGCCTGATGGGCGCGGGCCGCACCGAAGTGGCGCGGGCGATTTTCGGAGCCGATCCGCTGGAAGCCGGTGAAGTCCACGTGCACGGCAAACGCATACGCCTGCAGTCGCCGCGCGACGCGGTGGCGGCCGGCATCGGCTACTTGTCCGAGGACCGCAAACACTTTGGCCTGGCCACCGGCATGGACGTGCAGGCCAACATCACGCTGCCCAGCTTGAGCCGGTTTTTGCGCATGCACATGTTCCTGGAAAAAGCCGGGATCACGCGCATTTCGCAAAAAATGGTCGAAACCTTGCGCATCAAAACCCCGTCGTTGACGCAGACCGCGCGCCTGCTATCGGGCGGCAACCAGCAAAAAGTCGTGGTCGCCAAGTGGTTGGTGCGCGACTGCGACATCCTGATTTTTGACGAGCCCACGCGCGGCATTGACGTGGGCGCCAAAAGCGAAATTTACAAACTCCTGAACGAATTGGCCGCCCAGGGCAAAGCCATCATCGTCATTTCTTCTGAATTGCCCGAGGTGCTCTTACTCAGCCACCGGGTGCTGGTGATGTGCGAAGGCCGCATCACCGGCGAGGTGGCGGGCGACCGCGCCACCCAGGAAGGCCTGATGCAACTGGCAACCCAGCGCGAAGCCGCAACCCTATGACCACCCCCCCTAGCACCACACCCAGCCCGGCAGCCCCTGCCAGCACGCCCACGGACAGCCAGGCCAAGCAGAAGCTGCTGGCATTTGCCAGCCTGATTGCCTTGATTGTGATTTTCAGCGTGCTCAAGCCCGACGCGTTTTTCACCACCGACAACATCATCGGCATCCTGCAGTCGACCACGGTCATCGGCGTGCTGGCCATTGCCAGCACCTTCATCATCATCACCTCGGGCATTGATTTGTCGGTCGGCGTACTGATGACGTTTTGCGCCGTCTTGGCCGGTGTGTTCATGGTCAACCTGGGTCTGCCCATGTGGATCGGTGTGCCGGGGGCGGTCATCGTGGGCGCGCTCTGCGGCATGGTGTCGGGGCTGGCGATTACCAAGTTGCGCGTGCCGCCCTTTATCGCCACGCTGGGCATGATGATGCTGCTCAAAGGGGCCTCGCTGATCATCACCAAGACCCGGCCGATTTATTTCAACGACGTCGAAGGTTTCGATGCGATATCGCTGGGTTCGGTTATCAGCGATCTGATGCCTGGCCTGCCGATTCCCAATGGCGTGCTGATCATGTTCATCGTCGCCGTGGTCTGCGCCGTGGTGCTGAACAAGACCGCGCTGGGCCGCTACACCTTCGCCCTGGGCAGCAACGAAGAGGCGGTGCGCCTGTCCGGCGTCAATGTGGACCGCTGGAAAATCATTATTTACGCCTTCAGCGGCGGCATCTGCGGTATTGCGGGCCTGCTGATTGCCTCGCGCCTGAATTCGGCGCAACCGGCGCTGGGCCAGGGCTATGAACTCGACGCAATTGCTGCGGTAGTGATAGGCGGTACTTCGCTCAGTGGCGGTGTGGGTACGATTCTGGGCACCATCATCGGAGCCTTCATCATGAGCGTGCTGATCAACGGCTTGCGCATCATGTCGGTCGCGCAGGAGTGGCAAATGGTGCTGACCGGCGTGATCATCATTCTGGCGGTCTACACCGACAACCTGCGGCGCAAGAAGCAGTAAATGAAAACCCTTGCGATTTTTCCACCTGTTCCACCCGCTTAAAGGAGACGCACCCACACCCTGTGCTTTTGATTTCCGTGTTTTTTGGTTCCCGTGTTTTTTGATTTCCTTTTCCCTTCCCCGTCAATTTGACATTTTTTGTTTGGAGACAACTATGAACGCAAAGAGAAAACTGCTGGCCCTGACCGCTGGTCTGGTACTGGCCGGTATGAGCACCATCAGCATGGCCGCTGAAGAGATTTACATCCCCCTGATCTCCAAGGGTTTCCAGCACCAGTTCTGGCTGGCTGTGAAGTCCGGCGCTGACCAGGCTGCCAAAGAATTCAACGTCAAAGTCACCTTCGAAGGTCCTGAGACCGAGCAAATGGTCGACAAGCAAATCGACATGCTGACCGCTGCCCTGGCCAAGAACCCCAAGGCCATCGGTTTTGCCGCGCTGGACAGCAAAGCTGCCCTGCCGCTGCTGAAAAAAGCCCAGGCTGCCAAGATCCCCGTGATCGCGTTTGACTCCGGCGTAGACAGCGACATCGTTCTGACCACCGCGCAAACCAACAGCAAGGCTGCTGCAGCATTGGCCGCTGACATGATGGCCAAAATCATCGGCGGCGAAGGCGAAGTTGCGGTCATCGGCCACGACCAGACCAGCACCACCGGTGTGGACCGTCGCGACGGATTTGTGAACCAGATCAAAGCCAAGTACCCCAAGATCACGATCGTGGACATCCAGTACGGCGGCGGCGACCACCTGAAGTCGGCTGAAATTGCCAAGACCCTGATGCAAGCCCATCCCAAGCTCAAAGGCATCTTCGGTACCAACGAAGGTTCTGCGATTGGCGCGGGCAAAGGCATGAAGGAAGCCAAGAAAACGGGCGTGACCATCATTGGTTTTGACTCCGGCAAGGCACAGAAAGAAATGATCATGGACGGCACCATGGCCGGCGCGATCACCCAGAACCCCGTGGGCATCGGCTACCAGACCGTCAAAGCTGCTGTGATGGCACTCAAAGGCGAGAAATTGCCCAAAGTCATCGACACCGGCTTCTACTACTACGACAAGAGCAACATGAGCGACCCCAAAATCGCCGCTGTTCTCTACGATTGATCTAAGCTGTGAGCCAGCCCGCGCCAACCGGTGCGGGCTGGCTTTTTTTGTTTTGAAGAGGATGAGGCTGTGAAACTACTACGCTACGGATTGCCCGGACAAGAGAAACCCGGTGTGTTGGACGCCCAGGGCCGCGTGCGCGACCTCAGTGGCCATATTGCTGACGTGGGCGGTGCCGCGCTGCTGCCGCAACAGTTGCAGGCCCTGCGTGCGCTGAACCTGGACAGCCTGCCGCTGGTGGCTGGCACGCCCCAATCTGATTTGCGCCTGGGCCCTTGTGTGGCCGGCGTGGGCAAATTTATCTGTATCGGACTGAATTACTCCGACCACGCAGCGGAGAGCGGCATGCAGGTGCCGCCCGAACCCGTGGTCTTTAACAAATGGACCAGCGCGATCTGCGGCCCCGACGACACGGTCGAGATTCCGCGCGGTTCGCTCAAAACCGACTGGGAAGTCGAGCTCGGCGTGGTCATAGGCCAGGGCGGGCGCTATATCAGCGAAGCCGATGCGCTGTCGCATGTGGCGGGCTACTGCGTGATCAACGATGTGTCCGAGCGCGAATACCAGCTCGAACGCAGCGGCACCTGGGACAAGGGCAAGGGCTGCGACACCTTCGGCCCCATAGGCCCCTGGCTGGTCACCGCCGACGAAATCCCCGACCCCCAAGCCCTGGGCATGTGGCTGGACGTGGACGGCAAGCGCTTCCAGAACGGCAGCACCTCCACCATGGTCTACCAGGTCGCGTATCTGGTCAGCTACCTGAGCCGCTTCATGAGCCTGCAAAGCGGCGACGTGATTTCCACTGGCACCCCGCCCGGCGTGGGCATGGGCCAGAAACCACCGCTGTATTTGCGTGCCGGACAAACCATGCGCTTGGGCATTGAAGGCCTGGGCGTGCAAACCCAAACTACCGTGCAAGCCTGATTTATGACCACTATCCGCAACATGCGCGTCATGGACGTGCGCTTCCCCACCTCGCAGCATCTGGACGGCTCGGACGCCATGAATCCGGATCCGGACTATTCCGCCGCGTATGTGATTTTGGAGACTGACCAGGGCGGTCTGGAAGGCCACGGCCTGACCTTCACCATCGGGCGCGGTAACGAGATCTGCTGCGCCGCCATCGAAGCCATGCGGCATCTGGTCGTCGGCCTGGACATGGCCTGGGTGGCCGAGGACATGGGGCGGTTTTGGCGCTACATCACCTCGGACAGCCAGTTGCGCTGGATCGGGCCGGACAAAGGCGCGATCCACCTGGCCACCGGCGCAGTCGTGAATGCGGTGTGGGACCTGTGGGCAAAAATGGAGGGCGTGCCGGTATGGAAACTGGTGGCGCGCATGAGCCCGGAAGAAATCGTCAAGCTGATCGACTTCCGCTACATCACCGATTGCATCACCCCCGAAGAAGCGCTGGCCATGCTGAAGGCGCAGGACGCGGGCAAGCAAGCACGCTGGGCCACGCTGGAGCGCGAGGGCTACCCCTGCTACACCACCTCCGCAGGCTGGTTGGGCTACGGCGACGAAAAACTGCGCCGCCTGTGCCAGGAGGCGATTGACGCGGGCTTTAACCACGTCAAGATGAAAGTCGGACGTGACCTGGAAGACGACATCCGCCGCCTGACGATTGCGCGCGAAGTGCTGGGACCGGATCGCCAGTTGATGATTGACGCCAACCAGGTCTGGGACGTGGACCAGGCGGTGGAATGGGTGCGCAAACTGGCTTTTGTCAAACCCTGGTTCATTGAAGAGCCGACCAGCCCGGACGACATCGAAGGCCACCGCGTGATCCGCGAGGGCGTGCATCCGGTCAAAGTGGCCACCGGAGAGATGTGCCAGAACCGCATCATCTTCAAGCAGCTCATCATGCGCGGCGCCATCGACGTGGTGCAGGTCGACGCCTGCCGCCTGGGCGGTTTGAACGAGCTGCTGGCGGTGCTGTTGATGGCGGCCAAGTACCAGTTGCCGGTCTGTCCGCATGCCGGTGGCGTGGGTCTGTGTGAATATGTGCAGCACGCGTCCATGATCGACTACCTGTGCATCGCAGGCACCCGCGAAGGCCGGGTCATTGAGTTTGTGGACCATCTGCATGAGCACTTTGTGGATCCTTGCGTGATCCACAACGCTGCCTACATGCCGCCGCAGGCACCCGGCTTCTCGATTGAAATGAAGGCCGCTTCGCTGGCGCAGTACCAGTTCAAGCCACGATGAAAATCGACACGCACCAGCATTACTGGCGCTACCAGCCCCAGGACTTCGGCTGGATCAGCGACCGCATGCCGGTGCTGCAGCAGGACTTCGCCCCCGCTGACTGCTTGGACGATATGCATGCGGCAGGCATTACCGCCAGCATCGCGGTGCAGGCGCGCGGCCTGGAGCAGGAAACCGACTTTCTGCTGGCCTTGGCCGCTGAAAACCCCAGTGTGCTGGGTGTCGTGGGCTGGACGGATTTGCGCTCGGCGCAGTTGCCGCAGCGCTTGGAGCAATGGACCCAAACGCCCGCGCTGCGCGGCTTTCGCCATATCGTGCAAGACGAGCCCGATGTTCCCGGTCTGCTCCATGACGCCGCCTTCCAGCGCGGTGTGGCGCAACTGCAAACCCGGTCTTTGAGCTACGACGTGCTGCTATTCGGCCACCAACTGCCCGATGCGCAGGCCTTTTGTTCCCGCCATGACCGGCATTGGTTGGTGCTGGACCATGTCGGCAAGCCGGCGCTGCGTGACTGGAAGCAGCCGGATACCGCAGCCCGCTGGCGCAAGCACTTGCGCGCGCTCGCGCAACTGCCGCATCTGATGTGCAAACTGTCCGGCCTGGTTACCGAGACCGCATGGGGACAGGCTGGCAGCGTGTCCGCCAGCGACCACGCGGCCATCCTGCAATGTTGTGACGAGGCGCTGGAAGCCTTTGGCCCGCAGCGCCTGATGTTCGGCTCGGACTGGCCGGTCTGCCAGCTCGCAGCGCCCTATGCGCAGGTCGCCGACACCGCCCTGCAATGGGCCGCGTCGCGCTTGTCGGCCAGCGAGCAACACGCTTTTTGGAGCGGCAACGCGGCCCGTGCCTACGGCTTGACCTTACCCACTTCTCCCTGAAATTGAGCGCACCATGGATTTGCAACTCGGCAACAAAGTCATTCTCGTCACCGGCGGGGCCAGCGGCATAGGCGCGGCGATCTCGCTGGCCTTGGCCGCAGAGGGCGCAATCCCGGTGGTGCTGGGCAAAAGCCCCATGGGCGAAGAATTTGCCGCCGCCCTGCACGCCAGCCAGCCGCGCGCCCTGTTCCACCAGATGGAGCTGTCCGACGAAGCCGCTTGCCGCGACGCGGTAGCCGATACCGTGGCGCGCCTGGGCGGGATTGACGGCCTGGTCAACAACGCGGGCATCAACGACAACATCGGGCTGGACGCCGGGCGTGCGGCATTTATGGGCTCGCTGGAACGCAACCTGATCCATTACTACGTGATGGCGCACTACTGCGTGCCCCATCTGAAAGCCAGCCGAGGCTCTATCGTCAACATCTCGTCGAAAACCGCGATCACGGGCCAGGGCAACACCAGCGGCTACTGCGCAGCCAAGGGTGCGCAACTCGCGCTCACGCGCGAATGGGCGGCCGCCCTGCGCGACGACGGCGTGCGGGTGAACGCCGTGATTCCCGCTGAAGTGATGACGCCGCTGTACGCGCGCTGGATCAACAGCTTTGACAAGCCCGAGGAAAAGCTCGCCGCCATCACCGCCAAAATTCCGCTGGGGCAGCGCATGACCACGGCCGAAGAAATCGCGGCCATGGTGGTGTTTCTGTTGTCCGCGCAATCCAGCCACACCACGGGGCAATGGGTGTTTGTGGACGGCGGTTACACGCACCTGGACCGGGCGCTGTCCTAGGCGGGCGGCAGACCGAGGGACGCCAGCTAAAGTTGGCGCTCCGGCGTCCGACAATAAGCGCCTATGAAACCCTTTATGCACTCTTTGCTGGGCAGCACTTTGCTGCTTGGCGCTTTGGGGGCGGGAGCTGCCACCGCCCTCCCCGCTTGCCCCACCGTCGGCTATTACCACCAATGCCTGGGTAAGGAATCCTGGCCCAGTGGCAACCAGTACGTGGGCGAATACAAGAACAACAAAAAACACGGCCAAGGCACCTACACCGCGTCCAATGGCGACCAATACGTGGGCGCTTTCAAGGACGGCACCTACAACGGCGTGGGTGTTTACACCTTTGCCAACGGCAACCGCTA
>CANCTD010000017.1 GCA_947380945.1 Comamonadaceae bacterium | reverse complement strand
ATCACCCGATTTCCCTGCGCAGAAGTTGCACCTGTTCGGCAATCCGGTCCATGTCCACCAGATCTTCGGTATGTACCAGGTAGCACTCCAAATCGGCGAGCGCGCGGTCCTGGTGCCCCAGCGCGGCGTGGGCGAGTCCACGGTCACGGTATTCGGACCAGGCCTGCGGCATCAATATGACCAGGCGTTCCTGCACCGCCAGCAGCCGGGTCCAATCGCTTTGCTGCTGGTAGATTTCCTTCAAATTGCGCAGCATCCGGGCTAGGATGTCGCGGCCGGGCGCAGCCTGCAGGTACAGGGAAAGCGGCGTGTCCTGGGTGTCCGTCAGGCCGGTGCGGCGGCGGTAGGGCAGGAGAATTTCTTCCAGATGGTCGCGCCCCAGGGACTCACCGCTCAGAGGGTCCACTACGGCCAGACCCAAAGGCAGCTTGACCTTGATCAGAAAGTGCCCCGGAAAACTCACGCCGTGCGCAGGCAGCCCCAGGGAACGTGCCAACTCCAGCCAGATCACGGCCAGCGAAATCGGAATCCCGACCCGGCGCTCCAGCACCTCGTGGATAAAGCTGTTGGCGGGGTCGTAGTAATCGTTGACATTGCCCTGAAAGCCCAGGTCTTTGTAGAAAAAGCGGTTCAAGGCGCGCAGGCGTGCCAGCGTCGAGTCCTCGGACCCGACCCGGCGGCGCAAGCGCGCCACCAGATGGTCCATGACGGACACCGCCGCCTGCACGTCCAGCCCGGGGTATTCGTCATGGGCCAGGCACACGGCTGACTCGAAAAGCGGCAACTCATCGTCCGATTCAACCAGCGACTGGAAATAGTCCAAGGGGCTGGGAACATCAAATGACAGGTGCATGGTGATTTATAGCCGGAATTCGAAGGGGCTCGGCAGACGGGTCGGCTATTTTTCGGCGCGCGCAGCGCGCATGAATTGCCGCAAATCCACACCCAGCAGCCGCACCGCCGCCAGATACAGCAGCGCGCCAGCCGCGACCACAGCGGCCAAAGTGCCGGCCCGCCACAGCGCTGACATGCGCAACCAATCCCATGCCAGCGCGGCCCATGCCAAATACCCTGCTAGCAAACCGCAGGCCACCACGACCTGCAACCCAAAACGCAACCAGCCGGGCCGGGCCCGGTAACTGCCCTGGCGGCGCAAGCCCCACAGCAGCCAGCCTGCGTTCACCAAAGCGCCCAAGCCGATAGACAAAGACAAGGCAGCGTGGGCCAGGCGTGGAACCAAGAGGTAGTTCAGAAATTGGGTCAGCACCAGCACCGCCACGGCGATACGCACCGGCGTGGTGGTGTCCTGCTTAGCGTAATAGCCAGGTGCCAGAACCTTGATCGCGACCAGACCCAGCAAGCCTATGCCCCAGCCGTTTAGCGCCACCGCGGTCTGGTGCACATCGAAGTCGGTAAAGGCCCGGTAATGGAACAAGACCGCCACCAAAGGTTCGCCAAAAACCAGCAAGGCAACTGCGCAGGGCAGCGCCAGCAGCACCACGATGCGCAGACCCCAATCCAGCAAATCCGAATACTCCTGCGCATCACCGCTGGCGCGGGCGGCGCTGAGTTGCGGCATCAGAACCACGCCGAGCGCCACGCCCAGCATCGCCGTCGGAAACTCCATCAAACGATCGGCATAGCTGAGCCAACTCACGCTGCCCGGGCGCAGATGCGAGGCAATTTGTGTGTTGATAAGCAGCGACAACTGGGCCACGCTGACACCGAGCAAAGCCGGCGCCATCAGCCGAACGATGCTGCGGGTCCCGGGATCGGCCCAGCTGCGGCGCAGCTCAGACCAGCGCCAGGTCAGTCGCGGCACCACGCCGATTGCCCGCAGGGCCGGAAATTGCACTGCCAGTTGCAACACGCCACCGGCCATCACACCCATCGCCATCGCAAAAATCGGCTCTATGCCCAGCCCCGGCAAGCGCGGGGCGACAAAGTACACGGCCGCGATGGTGCAAACATTGAGCAGAACCGGCGTGGCGGCCGGCACCGCAAAGCGGCGGTAGGTATTGAGCACGCCCGACGCCAGGGCCACCAGAGACATAAAACCGATGTAGGGGAACATGAAGCGCGTCATCCACACCGCCGCGTCATAACCGCGCGGGTCCTGCTGCAGGCCACTGGCCATGGCCCACACCAAGAGCGGTGCCGCCAGCACGCCCAGGACACACACGAGCAGCAACACCCAGAACAAAACGCTGGCCACCCTGTCCACCAGGTCGCGCGTGGCCGCGTGGCCTTCCCGCGCGTGGGTGGCGGCCAGAACCGGGATGAACGCCTGGCTGAACGCGCCCTCGGCAAACATGCGGCGAAACAAATTGGGGATGCGGAAGGCCACATTGAAGGCATCCGTCATGGCGCTTGCACCGAAAGTGGCAGCGAGCAGGGATTCGCGCAGCAAACCGGTCACGCGGGAGAGCAGCGTCCACAAAGAGACGGTCGAAGCGGAGCGGAGCAGGTTCACGCCCCGAGTTTAGCGGCGGCCCATGCCGCTGTGCGCACAGCAAAAGGTATACTCGCGGGCTTTGCTGGCAACATCCACAGACTCTAGGAAACTCATTTATGGCATCTGGAAAACCCAAGAAAAAGAACCCGCGCCTGGCGTCGGGCCGCAAACGCGTCCGCCAGGACGAGAAAATCAACGCCGCCAACACCTCTTTGCGCTCCAAGTACCGCACCGTGGTGAAGAATGTCGAAAAAGCCGTTTTGGCTGGTGACAAGGTGAAAGCTGCCGAACTCTTCGGCAAGATGCAAGCCGTGGTGGACACCGTGGCCGATAAAGGCATCTTCCACAAAAACAAGGCAGCCCGTGACAAGAGCCGCCTGGCCAGCAAGGTGAAAGCCTTGGCTCTGGCAGCCTGAACTTCAGGCTAACCGCACGAACCCTTTTGGGGGTTCGCCGTTTGTAACGGGTGCGCTACCAGCAAAGCAAAAAGCCGTCGCAAGACGGCTTTTTTGTGGGCGCTGTGCGGACCCCGCAAACCGGTCGGCGCGCTACTGGCCCAGTTTAAAGCGGAAAACCTGGGTCGCCTCCACCCGCAAACCGTCGGCCTGGCAGCGGTATTTGCGGATCGCTTCGCGCACCTTGTCGTGAAAAATGCGCGGCCCCGCAACAATTTTCACGGCCTCAATCACACCGTTGTTAACCGTGATCTGCGCCGTGACCAGCCACTCATCCCCCGGCTCGCGGTGCAGCCCGCTCGGCATTTCGGGTGCCACTTGCACAGGACAAGCCAGGGCGATGGCTTTGCGAATTGGCGGCGCGGTCGCGTCGGCGGCTGCCGCAGGCACTGCATGGCGTGCCGCCGCGTCACCCATGGGTACCTGCGCCTCACCCGCAGCGGTGGACGCTGGCGGGGGCCCTGCCGGGCTACCGCTCGCGCGCGGCTCCGAAACCGACACCGGCCCGGACGCAAGCGCCGCCACGGGTGCGACAAGCCGCTGCGGCATGCCGCCTGCCGGAAACTGGGCGCCAGCCAAGCCCGGTGCGGGCGCGGCGGCCACGCGGGATTCGCTGGCGACCACAGGCACATGGCTGGACGCTGGCGGCTTAGCCGTTAAAACTGGCCCAGACTCGCGCACGCCAGGACCCACGGGCGCAGACGCAGACGCAGGTGCAGCCTCAGGAAGGGCGGCAGGTGCCGCAGGCATGATGTCACGGGCCGAATCCGTGGCGGCAGGATGCGGTGGAACTGGGGCTGCTGGTGGGGGCGGCGCTGGCGCGGCAGACGGCGTTGGCAATGGCAGCGCTGACGCAGGCAGGGCGTGCGCGAGCGGCTGATTTGGTGGTGCAGTCTGCGGTGACGGTTGCAGGACAGCATGGGCTGCTTGGCGCGGCGCGGGCGCGGGCTTGGACCTTTTCACCGAGCGCAAGGGCGCGGCCTGCCCGGGGGAGCTGCTGGGCACCGGCGGGGCGCGCATCTCAATAGACTGGATCCGCAGCAGGGGCGCATTGACGGGCACGGGCAGTGAGAGCCCGGACAGCAGTACCCACAGCAGCAGCAGGTGCAGCATGAGCACCGATACCAGCACCAGCGCCCGCGCGCGAAAACCCGGTGCACTCATAGGCGGAAGCAGTCCACCGTGACCAAGTGAACGCCGGGCAAGCGCTGGTGCCGGGCGTTGGCGGGGGCAGACGGTTGAAGCAACAAGAGGATTTGGCTTGCCACATCCAAGCGCAAGGCCACAGGGGCCGCAGGTCGCAGTCCCGCGCTGTGCGTCCCCAGGGGCAGGGCCATCAGGACGGCGGCCCCTTCTCGACCACCTGCAGGCCGTTGTCCCGGGCGAAATTGATACAAAAATCCCAGGCCATGACCTCGTGGTCGCGTAGATCCGGGTGCAAGATGACGCAGTTCACGCCCTCGATCGCACTGGGAACACACCAGGGCGAATACCCGAGATGGCGGCCGGACTGGCCCGCGCCGGGGCGAAACTGACTCATCACACCGGCCAGGCGTTCGGCCCAATCACTGGGACGAAAGGTCTTGCCATCCGAGGTTTTTCCAAGGATGTAGAGAACGATGGGGGGTGTAGAAGCCATGGACGTTTAAGCGGTGCCGCGAAAACACCCCAAGGCGGCTGCGCAAGCGGCGGAATTCTACCCGTGCCCCCCTAGAATCGCCGTTTCCGGCATGGTGCGCATGCCACCTTGGAGCCCGCCCCTATGAACCCTGCCGCGCCAGCCGCCCCCTCCTCCCCGCATGTGATGAACACCTACGGCCGCTTGCCCATGGCGATCTCGCATGGCCAGGGTTGCCGCGTCTGGGACGTGCAAGGTCGCGTCTACCTGGACGCGCTGGGCGGGATCGCGGTGAACACCCTGGGCCACAACCACCCCGATCTGGTGCCGGCCTTGCAAGAGCAACTGGGCAAGATCATCCACAGTTGCAACTATTACCACGTGCCCCTGCAAGAGGAACTCGCCGCCAAACTGGTGGCCCTGTCCGGAATGTCGAATGTCTTTTTTTGCTCCACCGGCCTGGAGGCGAATGAAGCGGCAATCAAACTGGCGCGTAAATTCGGCCATGACAAGGGGATTGCGCGTCCGGAAATCGTGGTTCTTGAGAAGGCCTTTCACGGCCGCAGCATTGCCACCCTGAGCGCCACCGCCAATACCAAGATTCAGGCCGGCTTTGGGCCCTTGCTGGAAGGCTTTATCCGGGCCCCGGTCAATGACATCGATGCGCTGCAAAACATGACGGCCGCCAATCCGAACGTGGTTGCCGTTTTCCTGGAGGCGGTTCAGGGCGAAGGCGGCGTGAACCCCATGCACATGGACTATCTGCGCGCGGTTCGCGCACTCTGTGACGCGCGCGATTGGCTGCTCATGGTTGACGAAGTGCAGTGCGGCATGGGGCGCACCGGTAAGTGGTTTGCGCACCAGTGGGCGGGCATTGTCCCGGACGTGATGCCGCTGGCTAAAGGCCTGGGCTCGGGCGTGCCCATAGGCGCGGTGGTCGCCGGCCCCAAAGCTGCTGGCATTTTTTCCCCCGGCAACCACGGCAGCACCTTTGGCGGTAACCCGCTGGCCATGCGCGCCGGAGTGGAGACCATCCGCATCATGGAGCGCGACGGCCTGCTGGACCACGCGGCCGCCATGGGTCTGCATTTCACAAGCGGCTTGCAACAGGCGCTGGCTGCGGAACTGGCAAGCGGGCGTGTCAAGGAAATCCGCGGGCGCGGGCTGATGATTGGTATTGAACTGGATGTTCCCTGTAGCGCCCTGATGCAACAGTGTCTGGACAAGGGCCTGCTGATCAGTGTCACAGCCGACAAAGTGGTGCGTCTGGTGCCGCCCCTGATCGTGAGCGCTGCCGAGGTCGATGCCATGGTCGCTATCCTGGCTCCGGCGATCAGCAGTTTTCTCGCGGCGACGGGGGCTGCAGCATGAAGCACTACCTGCAATTCAGCGACTTCAGTGCCGACGAATACGCTTATGTGTTCGCGCGGGCTGCCTTAATCAAGCACAAGTTCAAGACCTACCAGAAGCACCACACCCTGCTGGACCGCACGCTGGCAATGATTTTTGAGAAAGCATCCACCCGCACGCGCGTGAGCTTCGAAGCGGGCATGTACCAGTTGGGCGGCAGCGTGGTGCACCTGACTACCGGCGACAGCCAGCTCGGGCGCGCTGAGCCGATTGAGGACAGTGCCAAAGTCATCAGCCGCATGACGGACATCGTGATGATCCGCACTTTTGAGCAAACCAAAATCGAACGCTTTGCGGCCCATTCCCGGGTCCCGGTGATCAACGGTCTGACCAATGAATTTCATCCTTGCCAGGTCCTGGCGGACATCTTCACCTACATCGAGCACCGGGGCAGCATTGCGGGCAAAACCGTCGCATGGGTGGGCGACGGCAACAACATGGCCAACACCTGGTTGCAGGCAGCGGACCTGCTGGGATTTACCGTGCACGTGAGCACGCCGGGCGGCTACGAGGTAAACCAGTCCATCGCCGGCGTACGCGCCAGCGGCAGCTACCGTGTCTTTGAGGATCCTCTAAAAGCCTGTCAGGGTGCGGACCTGGTCACCACTGACGTGTGGACCAGCATGGGTTTTGAAGCGGAAAACGCAGCACGGATGCAGGCATTTGCGTCCTGGCGGGTGACGACACAGATGATGGCCGTCGCGGCGCCGCAGGCCTTGTTTATGCACTGTCTGCCCGCGCACCGGGGTGAGGAGGTCGACGCCGACGTGATCGACGGCCCGCAAAGCGTGGTCTGGGATGAAGCTGAAAACCGTTTGCATGTGCAAAAGGCACTGATGGAATACCTGCTGCTGGGCGAGCTGCCGGCGTGATCAATCAACTACCAAAGGACGCGAATATGAAAAAATGGCTTGGCATGGCTTTCATAGGGGCGCTAATCGGGTGCAGCAGCGTCTGGGCGCAGGTCGCAGACCAGCATCTGCTGGGGCGCTGGTACTCGGAGGACACACGGACTTCCGACCCCGACGAAGACAGCATCGTGACCACGATGAAAATATGTGCGTCCGAGGAATACTTCCGTAACCACATCAGCAATTTCCAAGGTGCGGCCCATGTCGACTACGCCACCGACGACGCGTCCATGGAGGGCGGTGCGGTGATCAGTTTTCGCGGCGCCGCGGAGTGGCAGCTGGCCGACAGCGTGCTGACTTCGAAGATCATCGACATCAAAATCCGCGTCAAAGAAGCTTATTTGCGGCGTTCCGGTGACGACGTGGACGCTGAGGAGCTGGAAACCTTTAAGCAAGCGATATCCACCGAAATGAACGGCATTTTTTATGTGGGCCGCACATCAGAGGACACCGTGCTCTCGTACAACAAAAATCAAATCACCATGGAGTCCACTGATGACGAAGGCGTAAAGACTGTCAGCCAGCATGTCCGCACCGCCAAGTTATTGGAAGGTTGCAAGTAAGCCAACAGAGAAGCACCCATGAAACACCAGGTCATCGTTTTGGCTGCATTTCTTTGCCTCACGGGTGCGCAGGCAGCCACATTCCCATCCCATGAAAGCGCCCGTTCCGACGAGCTCTGCAAGGCGCAATGGACCAAGCGCGGAGAGTTGGACCAGGGGATGTACGACTATTGCATGGAACGTGAGAGCGAGGGCTATGACGAAGCCTTGCTACTCATCAAGCGGTACAACCAACAGCCGTGGATCCAGGCTGTCATCGACTTCGCTATCAAGAAATGGACCAAAACCGGCATCCGCCAAGACAGCATGGTGCACTACGCGATCCAGCAGATGACCGAGGGGTGGGAAGACCTGGCCTACGAGGCCAAACAGCCACAGTTCAACCCCAATAAATACCAGTCCTGCCTGGGTAAGTGGGGGATTCAATTCGATATGGTGATGTACTGCTACAAAAAATAATCACCCCATAGGGGCGGGCATCGACCTGCGTGGCGTGAGGTGGTGCCCGAGACCGGAATCGAACCGGTACGCCCCATTTCTGGAAGCGGCGGATTTTAAGTCCGATGTGTCTACCAATTTCACCACTCGGGCACGCCGCACTTATGCAAGATGCCGCTGCGTGCATGTCTGGAGGCGCGGTCCGGAGTCGAACCGGACTAACCGGATTTGCAATCCGGGGCATAACCGCTTTGCTACCGCGCCGTCACTTCTACCGTTGCCGCAGACAAGGGGTCTGCGACCATGAAAAAGGGAAGCGGTAGCTTCCCTTTTAAATTTTGGAGCGGGAAAAGAGTCTCGAACTCTCGACCTCAACCTTGGCAAGGTTGCGCTCTACCAACTGAGCTATTCCCGCACACAGGGCCCAGCTTTGCAGCCAGGCCAACGAACACTTTGGAGCGGGAAAAGAGTCTCGAACTCTCGACCTCAACCTTGGCAAGGTTGCGCTCTACCAACTGAGCTATTCCCGCATTCGAACCGTGGAGTATAAACGACAAAGAACCCTATCCGACCAGATACAGCCCCTGACCGCAGACGAAAATCAATGGGTCACCGGCGTAGCCGGCTTTTCGGCAGCTGGCACATCGATCACCGCAGCGACCGCGGCGGTTTCATCGGACAAGGGTACAGGCTGGTGAACCAGCGCATGCTCCAGGACCTGGTCAATCCAGCGAACCGGGATGATCGTCAGCCCTGCTTTGACGTTATCGGGGATTTCCTGCAAGTCTTTGGCATTGGTCTCGGGAATCAAAACTGTGCGGATGCCGCCGCGCAAGGCCGCGAGTAACTTTTCTTTCAATCCGCCGATCTCCGTGATCTCGCCGCGCAAAGTGATTTCGCCGGTCATGGCGACATCGCCGCGCACCGCAATTCCGGTCAGCGCCGACACAAAAGCCGTGGCCATGGCAGCGCCCGCACTCGGGCCGTCCTTGGGCGTAGCACCGTCAGGCACATGGATGTGAATGTCCTTTTTTTCAAAGATTTCGTCCTTGATGCCGAGCACTTTGGCGCGGCTTCGGACCACAGTGCGGGCGGTCTCGACCGACTCTTTCATCACATCGCCCAGCGAGCCGGTGCGGGTTATGACGCCCTTGCCTGCGGTGATCGCGGCCTCGATCGTCAGCAAGTCACCACCGACTTCGGTCCAAGCCAAGCCGCAGACCTGGCCTACCTGGTTATGGTCTTCGGCGCGCCCATAGGTGTACTTGCGAACACCCAGAAATTCATTGAGCTTGTCCGCCGTGACCAGCACCTGTCCGCTCATTTTCTTGAGCAACAGGCCCTTGACCACCTTGCGGCAAATTTTGGACAGCTCACGCTCCAGCGAACGCACGCCCGCTTCCCGTGTGTAGTAGCGCACGATATCCCGTACGGCGGCCTCTTCAATCTGCAACTCTTGCTCTTTGACCCCGTTGTTCTTCATCTGCTTGGGCAAAAGGTAGGTGGTCGCAATGCTGGTCTTTTCGTCTTCGGTGTAGCCGGAGAGGCGAATCACTTCCATACGGTCCAGCAAAGCCGGTGGAATCTTCATGGAGTTCGAAGTCGCCACGAACATCACGTCGCTCAGGTCGTAGTCGACTTCGACATAGTGATCGCCAAACTTGTGGTTCTGCTCAGGATCCAGCACCTCCAACAGCGCGCTGCTGGGGTCGCCGCGGAAATCGGTTCCCAGCTTGTCGATTTCATCCAGCAGGAACAGCGGGTTGCGGGTGCCGACTTTGGTAAGGCTTTGCAACACCTTGCCGGGCATGGCACCGATGTAAGTGCGCCGGTGGCCGCGGATTTCCGCTTCGTCACGCATACCGCCCAGGGCCATGCGCACGTATTTGCGGCCGGTTGCCTTGGCAATTGACTGACCCAGCGAGGTCTTGCCCACACCGGGGGGGCCGACCAAGCACAGAATCGGCGCCTTCACCTTGTCCACCCGCTGCTGCACCGCGAGGTACTCGAGGATGCGGTCTTTGACTTTGTCCAGTCCGTAATGGTCCTGGTTGAGCACGGCCTCGGCATTGCCCAGGTCATGCTTGATCTTGGTTTTTGCCCGCCAAGGCAAGCCCACCAGCACATCAATGTAGTTGCGCACCACTGTGGCTTCGGCTGACATGGGCGACATCAGGCGCAGCTTTTTCAACTCGCCTTCGGCCTTTTTCAGGGCCTCGGCCGGCATCTTGGCAGCTTTGATCTTCTTCTCGATTTCTTCGATGTCGGCACCGTCTTCACCGTCACCCAGCTCTTTTTGGATGGCTTTGACCTGCTCGTTCAAGTAGAAATCGCGCTGGTTTTTCTCCATTTGCCGTTTCACCCGGCCCCGGATTTTTTTGTCGACGTTGAGGATGTCCACTTCCCGCTCGATCTGTTCGAACAGATTTTCCAGGCGCGCCTGCACGTTGGACAAAGCCAATACAGCCTGCTTGTGCTCCAGCTTCAGCGGTAGATGGGCGGCAATCGTGTCCGCAAGTCGTCCCGCATCGTCGATGCTGGCGATGGAAGTGAGAATTTCGGGTGGGATTTTTTTATTCAGTTTGACGTACTGGTCAAACTGCTGCATCACAGCACGGCGCAGGGCTTCCATTTCGCTGGACGCATCGCCTTCGGCGGGAATGTCATGCGCCTCTACCGGCGTCAGACGGGCTACAAAATGGGTTTCCAGGTCTGTGATTTTGTCGACATCCGCGCGCTGATGCCCCTCCACCAGGACTTTGACCGTGCCGTCGGGCAGCTTGAGCATCTGCAGAATTGTGGACACGCAGCCCACATCAAACATATCGCCGACCGAAGGCTCATCCTTGGAGGCGGTTTTTTGCGCGACCAGCATGATGCGCCGCTCGGATTCCATCGCCGCTTCCAGCGCCTTGATGCTCTTGGAACGTCCCACAAACAGGGGAATCACCATGTGTGGAAACACGACCACATCGCGCAAAGGCAACATGGGCAAGTCGATCGGGGTGGGAGGCAAGGGGGTTTGACCGGACATGGCTATCTTTCGTTCATCAAAGGTGCACTGGACGCGCACCAGCGTATATCAGGCGCAAGTCGTGCAAATCAAGCCTGTTTGGCGATTTCACGGTAAACCAGCAGAGGCGGTTTGTTGTCTTCAACGGTTTGCGCATCCACCAGCACCCGTTCCACATTGGTCAAATCCGGCAGGGAATACATGGTGTCGATCAAGCAGTGCTCCACGATGGAGCGCAGGCCGCGCGCGCCGGTCTTGCGCGCCAGCGCCCTCTTCGCAATAGCTTGCAGGGCGGCGGGCAGTATTTCCAATTCGACGCCTTCCATGGCGAATAACTTGGCGTACTGCTTCACCAGGGCGTTCTTGGGCTCGGTCAGGATTTGCACCAGCGCATCCTGGGTCAGTTCGGCAAGCGTCGCGACCACAGGCATGCGGCCAACCAGCTCAGGAATCAGACCGAACTTGATTAAATCCTCCGGCTCCACCTCTTTGAACACTTCGGACAGACTGCGCTGGGCCTGGCTTTTCACGGTCGCGGAAAACCCGATTCCGGACGACTGGGTCCGGTTGTCGATCACCTTCTCCAACCCGGCAAAGGCTCCTCCGCAAATGAACAGGATATTGGTGGTGTCGATTTGCACGAAATCCTGGTTGGGATGCTTGCGCCCACCCTGGGGCGGCACGCTGGCCATCGTGCCTTCAATCAACTTCAGCAGCGCCTGTTGAACGCCCTCTCCGGATACATCCCGCGTGATGGAGGGGTTGTCGGACTTGCGCGAGATTTTGTCGATTTCATCGATGTACACAATCCCGCGCTGGGCCCGCTCCACGTCGTAGTTGCAGGTCTGCAAGAGCTTGAGCACGATGTTCTCGACATCCTCACCCACATAACCCGCCTCGGTGAGCGTGGTGGCGTCTGCCATCACAAAGGGCACATCCAGCATACGCGCCAGGGTTTGGGCCAACAAGGTCTTACCCGAGCCGGTGGGGCCGATCAGCAAAATATTGCTTTTTGCCAGTTCAACATCGTCCTTCTTGGCTTTGTCTTTGTGGCGCAAGCGCTTGTAGTGGTTGTAGACCGCCACCGCGAGTGTGCGTTTGGCGGGCTCCTGCCCTATCACGTAATTGTCCAGATTGGCCTTGATGGCCGCTGGCGTGGGCAGGTCACTGCGACCTTCTTTGGCGTCGGTAACTCCGGCGGAATCGTCACGGATGATTTCGTTGCACAGGTCTATGCATTCGTCGCACACAAAAACCGAGGGCCCGGCTATGAGCTTTTTGACTTCATGCTGGCTTTTGCCGCAGAACGAGCAAAACAGATTCTTCTCGCCGGGAGAGCCTTTTTTTTCAGCCATATGCAGTTGCTTTGTACATCCGTTTCAGATTCAAGGTCGCTTTTCGATGACTTCGTCAACCAGTCCGTAATCTTTGGCTTCCTGCGCGGACAAATAATAATCGCGTTCGGTATCGTGCTGGATCTTTTCCAGGGGCTGCCCCGTGCGATCGGCCAGGATTTTGTTCAATTGTTCGCGGGTTTTGAGGATTTCACGGGCGTGTATCTCAATTTCAGTGGCCTGACCCTGGGTCCCGCCCAGCGGCTGGTGGATCATGACCTTGGAATTGGGCAGCGAGAAACGTTTGCCCTTGGCACCTGCAGCCAGCAGAAAAGCGCCCATGCTGGCCGCCATGCCCACACACAGAGTGGAAACCTGGGGTTTGATGAAGTTCATGGTGTCAAAAATCGCCATGCCTGCACTCACCGAACCGCCGGGCGAGTTGATATAGAACGAGATGTCCTTGTCCGGGTTTTCGCTCTCCAGAAACAACAATTGCGCAACCACCAGGTTGGCCACATGGTCATTGACCGGTCCGACCAGAAAAATTACCCGCTCTTTGAGCAGCCGGGAATAAATGTCATAGGAGCGCTCGCCCCGGCCTGACTGCTCGATCACCATGGGAATCATGCCCAGTGCCTGGGTTTCTTGGGCCTCGGGCCCGCCATATTGCATGTGCATACCGGTTTCTCCAGGTAATTCGGATTAATTCTGTCCCATCAACTCGTCAAAGTCGATGCTCTTCTCTTCCACCTTCACCTGAGACAAGATGTAGTCAGTCACGTTGTTTTCAATGACCACCGACTCAACTTCCGCCATACGCTGGCGGTCGCTGTAGTACCAACGCACCACCTCGGCAGGTTTTTCGTAACTCGAGGCCAGCTCGTCAATGTGTTGCTTGATCTGTTCAGGCTTGGCCTCCAGATTGTGGGCGCGCACCAGTTCCGCCACCGTCAATCCCAGGCGGACCCGGCGCTCGGCCTGGGCGCGGAACATATCCTGCGGGATAGGCGCTTTGTCGGCATCCTTGACACCACGCTGTTTCAGCTCCTCACGGGCGCTGGCCACCATGCGGTCGGTTTCCGCCATCACGCTGGACTTGGGCAAATCAAAGTCCACCCGCGACACCAGCGCGTCCATGGCTGCTTGCTTGTTGCGGCTGAGCAGGCGGAATTTGACCTCGCGCTGCAAGTTGTTACGGATGTCATCGCGCATCGCCTGGACCGTCCCATCGGGTATGCCCAGCGATTTGGCCATGGCGTCGTCCACCGCCGGGAGGTGCGCGGCTTCGAGCTTTTTCAAGGTCACCATGAAATCGGCAGTCTTGCCGGCCAGGTCTTTGCCCTGGTAATCCTCGGGGAACACCAGGGGGAAGGTTTTGCTCTCGCCAATCTTCATGCCGCGCGTGGCCGCCTCGAACTCTTTGAGCATCTGACCATCGCCCAGAATGAACTGGAAATCAGCGGCCTTGCCCCCGTCAAAGGGTTCGCCATCGATTTTGCCCTCGAAGTCCACCGTTGCCCGGTCGCTGTCCTGGGCCACACTGTCCAGCGCGCGCTGGGCGAAAGTCCGGCGCTGCTTGCGCAAAATTTCGATTGTCTTGTCGATAGCAGCCTCGCTGACTTCGGCGTGCACTTTGGGCACCACGGCGTCCGACAGGTCAGCGATTTTCACCTCTGGGAAAACCTCGAAAACCGCGTCAAAAGCCATCTCGTCATCTGATGCTGCGCTGGCCTGGCTGATGGTGGGCTGACCGGCCACCCGCAGCTTGGCTTCATTGGCAGCGGCGCTGAAGGCCTGTCCGACCTTGTCGTTGACCACTTCATATTGCACCGAGTAGCCATAACGCTGCGCGACAACCTGCATGGGAACCTTGCCCGGACGGAATCCGTCCATCTTCACCGTGCGCGCCAGTTTGCGCAAACGCAGGTCAACCTCGCCCTGGATCACTGACACCGGCATGGTGAGCGTGATTTTGCGTTCCAGTTTCTCCAAGTTTTCCACCACCACGGTCATCGCTGTACTCCTCAAAAGCAAAAAAATCGGGGCAAGCGCTGCCGCGCTCGCGGCATGACTTCGCCCCCTATTAACGGACTTGCGCCTGAAATCTCAGGCTGGTGCGCGGGGGGGGACTCGAACCCCCACAGTGTTGCCACCGTCAGGACCTAAACCTGGTGCGTCTACCAATTTCGCCACCCGCGCAGTTGTTTCAGGCAAGAGGCGGAGTTTAACCGCCCGGCCCTGCCGTCCACGCGGGGCCGGGCCAGGCATCAGCGCCGGACGCGGAACCAGGCCGCATACATCGCCGGCAAAGCGAGCAAGGTCAGCACAGTGGCAACAATCAAGCCCCCCATGATGGCAACCGCCATCGGACCCCAAAACACCGAACGGGTCAATGGAATCATGGCCAGAACCGCCGCCGCCGCTGTGAGGGCGATGGGGCGCAAACGGCCAACGGCGGCATCAATAATGGCGTCCCAAGGCGGCACGCCGCGCGCGCGCTCCTGCTCGATCTGGTCAATCAAAATCACGGAGTTGCGCTGAATCATGCCCATCAGCGCGATCACCCCCAACATCGCCACGAAGCCAAATGGACGGTTGAGCGCCAGCAAGGCTGCAGCAACCCCGACGATGCCCATGGGGCCGGTCAAAAACACCAGCACCGCGCGGCTGAAACTGTGCAGCTGCAACATCAGCAGGGTGAATGTGATGAACAGCATGACGGGGATTCCCACCAGAATCGAGTTGGAGCCCTTGCTGCTTTCCTCCAAGGCACCGGCGGTTTCGATACGGTAGCCAGAAAAACCCGCAGTCTGCCAGCGCGCCTCCAGCGCCTGCAAGGCAAGGAGCATCTCGCGGGTTACGGTAGCGCCTTGCATGCCCTCGACGATTTCGCATTGCGCGGTGATCGCGTAGCTGCGCCGGTCACGCCACATCACGCCCGGCTCCCATACGAGCTTGGCGGTGGCAATTTGGCTGATAGGAATGGACTTTCCACTCGCCGTTGGCAAATAGGTGCGGCCCAAATCGCTGAGCGCGTCGCGCTCCTCCATGGGCGGGCGCAGCACCATGTCAATCAGTTTGTCGCCGTCACGGTATTGCCCTACAGCGCGTCCACTGAGCAACAATTTAGAGGCCTGCGCAATCGATTTGCTGCTCACACCGAGCGCGCGCGCTTTGTCCTGGTCGATCTCCAGCCGCAGGACTTTGACCGACTCATTCCAGTTGTCATTCACGCCGCGGGCATGGGGATTGGCCAGCATGATGGCTTTGACTTCATCGGCGCGCGCGCGCAAAACGGCGGGGTCAACACCAATCACCCGGAACTGCACGGGATAAGGGACCGGCGGACCGTTGGGCAGGTTTTTCACGCGGGAGCGCACTTCCGGAAACTCCTGGGCCATCAGGGTCGGAAGCTTTTTGCGAATCGCGTCCCGGTGCGCCAAACTGCTGGGCACAATGATCATTTGCGACACATTGGTCTGGGCGAAGATAGCTTCCAGCGGCAGGTAAAACCGGGGAACGCCGGTGCCGACCCAGGTCGTGACCGTGACCACGCCCGGCTCCTGCATCAAACGTGCCTCCACGCGCTGCACCACGGCTTCGTTGGCCGCAAACGAAGTGCCTTCGGCAAACCAAAGATCGACCAGCAATTCGGGTCTGGAGGAGTCTGGAAAAAATTGCTGCTGGACTTTGCCCATACCCGCAATACCCACACCAAAAGCCACGATTGTGATAGCGATCGTGATCCATCGGAAGCGCAGACACCAGTCCACTGTGGCGCGAAAGGCCTGGTAAAACGGCGAATCAAAACTTTCGCCATGGCCGTGGCCGTCGGCGTGTTCAGGGGCGCGTAAAAGCAGGGTACCCAGGTAGGGAACAAAGTAGACCGAGACCAGCCAGCTCAGCAGCAAAGCCAGCACCGTGACCGCGAAGATCGCAAAAGTGTATTCCCCGGTCACGGATTTGGCGATTCCAATGGGCAAAAATCCAGTGGCGGTAATCAGCGTGCCGGTCAGCATGGGCATGGCGGTGACCTCGTAAGCAAAGGTCGCCGCACGCACCTTGTCGTAGCCCTCCTCCAGCTTGCGCACCATCATTTCCACGGCGATGATCGCGTCATCGACCAGCAGGCCCAGCGCGATGATCAGGGCGCCCAAAGAAATTTTGTGCAAGCCTATGCCCCAGTAATACATGCCCAAAAAGGTCACTGCCAGCACCAGGGGGATGGAGATTCCCACCACGAGGCCGGGGCGAAAATCCAGGTAGTAGCGCCGGTACCAGGGCTGCGGCCCGCCGCGGCTGTGCAGGCCCAGGCTCAGAAAACTCACGCCCAGCACAATCACCACGGCTTCGATCAGCACGTGTACAAACTCATCAACCGACTCGACGACAGCCGCAGGCTGATCCTGCACCGCCACCAAGCGCATGCCGGCAGGCAATTGGGCGTTGATGCGCGCACTGGCCGCGCGCAGGCTTTTGCCCAAGGCCACGATGTCCCCGCCTTTGGACATGGAAACGCCCAGCGCAATCACCTGTTTGCCCTGGTAGCGCACCGTGGTGTTGGGCGGATCCACATAGCCGCGAACAATGCTGGCGATATCGCCTAAGCGCAACTGCTTGCCGGACGCCCCGCGAATGGGCATGTCGCGCAATTGCTGCAACGCTGAAAAATGCCCCGCCACGCGGACACGGATCACATCCAGACTTCCCTGGGCTGCGCCTGCATCCTCCATCGCATTCTGGTCATTGAGCTGGGTCAGCACCTGCCCCATATCCAGCCCTAACTGCGACAGCCGCCTTTGGGAGATTTCAATGTAGATTTTTTCGTCCTGCACGCCGAACTGCTCGACTTTGCGCACATCGGGCAGGCGCAACAACTCCTGGCGCACCTGGTCGGCAAAGACTTTGGTTTCCGCGGGGCTGAATCCATCGGACTCCAAAGCATAGATCGTCCCGTAGACATCGCCAAACTCGTCGTTGAACAGGGGACCGATCACGCCAGCGGGGAGCGACCCTTGCAACTCCCCGACCTTTTTACGCACCGTGTACCAGGCGTCCTCCACATCCTTGCCGCGCATGGATTCCTGCACGCTGAACAGAATGGTCATCTCACCGGCCTTGGCGTAGGTGCGGATCTTGTCGACGCCGGTCACCTCCTGCAAGGTGCGTTCGATCTTGTCGGCCACCTGTTCCGACATTTCCTGGGGCGACGCGCCCGGCCACAGGGCACGCACCACCATGGTTCGGAAGGTGAAAGGTGGGTCTTCGTCCTGCCCCAGCTGAAAATAGCTGAACAGCCCCAGCACCATCAACACCACCATCAGGTAGCGGGTCAGGGCGACGTGCTCGAGCGCCCAGCGCGACAGGTTAAAGCCTGCGGGTTTTGCGTCCTGTGTCATGGTGGGCTCACTTATTTGGCGCGTCCATGGGCTTGGGTGGCTGGTAGAGCGCCACCTTTTGCCCCTCGCTCAGGACATGCACCCCGGCAGTGACCACCACATCACCCGCCTTGAGTCCGCTGCGAATCACCGCTTCGTTGCCATCCACTCCCGCAACTTCCACCGGCGCGGCGCGGACCACGCTGGCGTCGGTTTGCAACAACCACACCCAGGCCTTGCTATCGCGATAGAACAGGGCTGGCGTGGGGAGTTTGACGCCGGGGGACGAAGCGGCCGCGCCAGGGTGCGGCAAGACCGACACCGTCGTGCCCAAAGCAGGCACCTCTTTGCCTTTGATCTCCACTTTCACGCTGAAAGTGCGGGTGACCGGGTCGGCGCTGGGCGCGACCTCGCGCACAACACCCGGCAACACCGCCTTGGTGGCCCACACCCGAACATCCATGGGCAGGCCCGGCTTGATCAAGGCAATCTGGTCTTCGGGCAGCGCAAAGACGGCGTCGCGCGCGCCGTCCTGGGCGATACGAACCACAGGGCTTCCGGCAGCAAGCACCTGCCCCACCTCCATATCCACTGCGGTCACGATCCCACTCACATCGGCGCGCAAGGTGGTGTAGGCGGTCTGATTTCCCTGGCTGGAGGACTGGGCTTGCGCCTGCTCCAACTGGGACTGCGCCGATTTGTAATTGGCCTCCCGCCGCTCCAACTCGGCCGAACTGATGAAGTTCTGGTCACGCAGTCCCTGGTAGCGCTTTAACTCGGCCAGTGCCAGATCCCGGTTGGTCTGCGCAGCACCCAGCTGCGCGGTGGAAGCCTGCGCGGCCAGCCGGTAGTCCTGCGCATCAAGCTGCGCCAGCACCTCCCCGGCCTTCACATGGCTGCCGACTTGTACCGGGCGGCTCAGGACTTTGCCACCCACCCGGAATCCCAAGCGCGACTCGGCGCGTGGCGACAACTCGGCAGCAAACTCGGCACGGTCTGTCAAGCCCGACTCGCCGATCGTCAGCACCCGCACCGCCCTCAGGGGCTCGACTGCGGAATCCGGCTTTGAGCAGGCACCCAGAAGGGCGCAAAAAACCAGCAACGGGCCAACACCCGTCCGGTATGCGAAGTTGTATGACATAAGCCCCTCCCTGCGGTCAAAATCGCGGGCCTCCGGTTGCAAACAGCGTCCTGGGGCCACGATTGATTATTGCAACATGTTTTGCTATTTTAGTTGTATACCTGCGAAGTACAGAATGAACGAAGCGCCAAACCACTATGAGAACTTTCCGGTCGCATCGCTGCTGTGCCCTGCTGCACTGCGGCCTGCGGTCGTGGCGCTGTACCACTTTGCGCGCACGGCGGACGACATCGCAGACGAAGGGGATGCCAGCGCAGCAGAGCGCATGGCCACGCTGGCGCGCTACCGAACATCGCTGACGGCGATCAGCCAGCCAGCCTCTGCGCCCGACGCCGAATGGGCATGGGTTTTTGGTCCCCTGGCGCGGGTGGTACTTGAATACGGGCTTCCCATATTCCTGTTGCATGACCTGCTCGACGCCTTCGCGCAGGATGTCGACATGACCGAACGCGGGCACCTGTATTCGGATGAAGCGCATCTGATGGACTATTGCAGACGATCAGCCAACCCGGTTGGCCGCCTCGTGCTGCATCTGCATGGCGTCAATCAGGACGCGGC
>CANCTD010000016.1 GCA_947380945.1 Comamonadaceae bacterium | reverse complement strand
ACCGCAGCCGGTATGGCCGGTGGCAACACCACCATCATTGACTTCGTCATCCCCAACCCCCAGCAAAGCCTGATGGAGGCGTACCACACCTGGCGCGGCTGGGCCGAAAAATCGGCCTCCGACTACACCTTCCACGTCGCCATCACCTGGTGGAGCGAGCAAGTCCGCCAGGAAATGGGAACCCTGGTTCAAGAAGAAGGTGTGAACAGCTTCAAGCACTTCATGGCCTACAAAAACGCCATCATGTGCGATGACGAAACCCTGGTGAACAGCTTCAAGCGCAGCCTCGAACTCGGTGCGATGCCCACGGTACATGCCGAGAACGGCGAGCTGGTCTATTTGCTGCAGCAGACCGTGGCGGACATGGGCATCACCGGCCCCGAAGGCCACCCGTTGTCGCGCCCCCCCATGGTCGAAGGCGAAGCCGCCAACCGCGCGATTGCGATTGCCGATGTGCTGAACGTGCCGATTTATGTGGTGCACGTGAGCTGCATCGAAGCCGCCGAGGCGATTGCCCGCGCCCGCGCCCGTGGTCAACGGGTCTATGGCGAAGTACTGGCCGGGCATCTGGTGATCGATGACAGCGTGTACCGCGATCCGGATTTTGCGTTTGCAGCGGGCCACGTCATGAGCCCGCCCTTCCGCCCCAAGGGCAACCAGGAATTTTTGTGGCGCGGCCTGCAGGCCGGCAGCCTGCACACCACGGCCACCGACCACTGTACCTTTTGCGCGGCGCAAAAAGCGGCGGGCAAAGACCACTTTGCCAAGATCCCCAACGGCTGCGGCGGCGTAGAAGAACGCCTGGCCGTCATTTGGGACGCCGGCGTCAACACCGGACGGCTCACGCCTTCGGAATTTGTGGCCATCACCTCGGCCAACACCGCCAAGCTGTTCAACATTTACCCACAAAAAGGCAGCGTGTCGGTTGGTGCCGATGCTGACTTGGTGGTCTGGGACCCCGAGGGCACCAAGACCTTGTCGGTCAACACCCAGTTCAGCAAGGGCGACTTCAACATCTTTGAAGGCCGCAGCGTGCGCGGCATCCCCAGCCATACCGTGAGCCAAGGCAAGCTGGTGTTTGTGCAAGGCGATTTGCGCGCCGAACGTGGCGTGGGGCACTACATCAAGCGCCCGGCCTTCAGCGCCAATTTCCATGCCACGCAGCTGCGCGCCCAGACGCTGCAACCCACGGCGGTTGCCCGCTAAAGCCCCCCGAACCGCACCCACGCACACAGGAACGCACCATGAGCACTTCGAGCACCATCGACATTGACAGCCTGCGTATCAACGGCGAGCGCCTATGGGCATCGCTCATGGAACTCGCACAAATCGGCGCAACACCCAAAGGCGGCGTGTGCCGCCTGACCCTCACCGACCTGGACAAGCAGGGCCGCGACCTGGTGTCCCGCTGGGCGCGCGAAGCCGGCATGACGGTGACCATCGACAAAATCGGTAACGGCTTTATGCGCCGCCCCGGGCGCAACAACAGCCTGCCACCCATCATGACCGGCAGCCACATCGACACCCAGCCCACGGGCGGAAAGTTCGACGGCAACTATGGCGTGCTGGCCGGTATCGAAGTGGTGCGCACGCTGAATGACCTGGGCATAGAAACCGAAGCGCCCATCGAAGTAGCGTTTTGGACTAACGAAGAAGGCTCGCGCTTTGTGCCGGTGATGATGGGCTCTGGCGTGTTTGCCAAAGCTTTCACGCTGGAACACGCCTATGCGGCCACCGACACCACAGGCGTCTCGGTCAAAGAGGAACTGGCGCGCATTGGCTACATCGGTGAGCAGGAGCCGGGCGACCACCCTATCGGCGCGTACTTTGAAACGCACATCGAACAAGGCCCGGTGCTGGAGGACAACGATGTGACCATCGGCGTGGTCCAGGGCGTGCTCGGAATCCGCTGGTTTGACTGCACCGTGACCGGCATGGAAGCCCACGCTGGCCCTACGCCCATGGCGCTGCGCCGCGACGCCATGCAAGTCGCCACGCACATCATGCAGGAGGTTGTCGCCTCGGCCCTGCGCCACGCGCCGCACGGCCGCGGCACCGTGGGCATGGTGCAGGTATTCCCCAACAGCCGCAACGTGATTCCAGGGCGCGTCAAGTTCAGCATCGACTTGCGCAACGCTACCGATGCGCTGGTGGACCAGATGGCCGACGAGGTGAAAGCCTTTGCCGCGCGCAAGGCTACCGAAACAGGGCTGGACGTGAAGATTGAAATGGTCTCCAGCTATTCGGCCATCGGCTTCCACGCCGACTGCATCGACGCCGTGGCGCGTGCCGCCAAGAAGCTGGGCTACTCCAATATGCCGGTGGTGTCAGGTGCCGGACACGACGCGGTCTACATGGCCAAGCTGGCGTCCAGCGGCATGATTTTTATCCCCTGCAAAGACGGCATCAGCCACAACGAAATTGAGGACGCAACCCCCGAGCACATCACAGCCGGTTGTAACGTGCTGTTGCACGCCATGCTGGAGCGCGCGGGCATCTAGACCCGGTCCCGCGCGATGCTCGACCTGCTTGTTCACAACGCCACCCTGCCCGACGGGCGCACCCACATGTCGGTGGCGGTGCAAAACGGCCGCATCGTCGAGGTAACAGCCGGCCTGCAAGCCCCCGCACATGAGACGCTGGACGCGCAGGGCCAGTTGCTCAGCCCTCCATTTATCGATGCCCATTTCCATATGGACGCCACGCTGAGCTACGGCCTGCCGCGCGTCAACGCCTCAGGCACGCTGCTCGAAGGCATCGCGCTGTGGGGCGAGCTCAAGCCCCTGCTCACGCAAGAGGCGCTGGTCGAGCGTGCCATGGCCTATTGCGACTGGGCGGTGGCCAAGGGCCTGCTGGCGATTCGCAGCCATGTGGATGTGTGTGACCCGCGCCTGCTGGCGGTGGACGTGCTGCTCGAAGTCAAGCGGCGCGTCGCGCCCTATATTGATATGCAGCTCGTGGCTTTTCCACAAGACGGCGTGCTGCGCGGCACAACCGGGCCGCAAGAGCACATGGACACGCTCAAGCGCGCGCTCGACCGGGGCGTGGACGTGGTGGGCGGCATTCCGCACTTTGAGCGCACCATGGCGGACGGGGCTTTGAGCGTCAAGCTCTTGTGCGAATTGGCCGCCGAGCGCGGCCTGCGGGTAGACATGCACTGCGACGAATCCGACGACCCGCACTCGCGCCACGTGGAAACCCTGGCCTTTGAAACCCAGCGCCTGGGCCTGCAAGGGCGGGTGACCGGCTCGCACCTCACGTCCATGCACAGCATGGACAACTACTACGTGAGCAAACTCATACCGCTCATGGCCGAGGCCGATCTGCAAATAGTGTCCAACCCGCTGATCAACATCACCCTGCAAGGCCGGCACGACAGCTACCCCAAGCGCCGGGGCATGACGCGCGTGCCCGAGCTGCTGGCCGCCGGCGTGAACGTGGCTTTTGGCCAAGACTGCGCCATGGACCCCTGGTACAGCTTGGGCAGCGGCGACATGTTGGAAGTGGCGCACATGGGCTTGCATGTGGCGCAAATGACCAGCCAAGCCGCCATGCGCCAATGTTTTGACGCGGTGACCGTCAACCCGGCGCGCGTGCTGGGCCTGCAAGGCTATGGCCTGGCGCCCGGCTGCCACGCCGACTTTGTGTTGCTGCAAGCCAGCGACCCGATGGAGGCGCTGCGCCTGCGCGCCACCCGGCTGCGCGTGTACCGGCGCGGTAAGCTACTGGCCCAGACGCCAGCCGCAACCAGCCAGTTGCATCTGGCGGGTCGCCCGGCCAGCACCGCCTGCCGGGCCGAATCGATTCCGCATTTTTGAAACCACCTCCATGCTTCCAACTACTCCCAGTGCTGCGCTCGCGGTTGACGTCCGCCAGGCCTCGCTGATTTACAACCCCGACTCCGCACCGGTCCATGCGCTGGCCGATATCGATCTGGCCATTCAACCTGGCGAGTTTGTATCGTTGATCGGCCCTTCAGGCTGCGGCAAAACCACGCTACTGCGCGTGATTGCCGACCTGGAGCACATCACCAGCGGCAGCGTGCTGGTCAACGGCGTGTCGCCCCATCAGGCACGGCTGGCGCGCGCCTACGGCTATGTGTTCCAGGCACCCGCGCTGTTCGCCTGGCGCACGGTGTTGGGCAACGTCAAGCTGCCGCTGCAAATCCAGGGCAGAAGCGCCGCTGACTGCGACCGGATTGCCCGCGAACACCTGGAGCGCGTGGGCCTTGCGGGCTTTGAGTCCAAATTCCCCTGGCAGCTCTCGGGCGGCATGCAGCAGCGCGCGTCGATTGCGCGCGCGCTGTCCTTTGAGCCGCGCATTTTGATGATGGACGAGCCCTTTGGCGCGCTCGATGAAATCACCCGCGACCGGCTGAACGAGCAGCTGCAGCAGCTCTGGCAGCGCGAGCGCCGCACCGTGGTGTTTGTGACCCATTCGATTGCCGAGGCGGTGTATTTGTCCACCCGCATCGTGGTCATGTCGCCGCGCCCGGGGCGCATCGTGCGGGTGATTGACTCGACATTACCGGACGAACGGCACCTGGGTTTGCGCGACAGCCCGGAATTTGTCGACCTGGCACATGAGGTGCGCGAAGCGCTTGCCGATGGCCACCACGACTAGCGCGCCCCCTGCCCATTTCGGACAGCGCCTGGGCCGTCAGGTGCTGCCGGTGCTGGTCATCGCCCTTGCCACGCTGCTGGCCTGGTACGCGCTGACGGTCTACCTGAACGCACCAGGCGCGATTGAGCGCGTGCTTGAACCCAAGGGCCCCTGGACCTGGCGCGATCTGCTGGCCGCCACCATGGCGGTGCCGCGCCCGGTGCTGCCCGCGCCGCACCAGGTGGCGCTCGATTTGTACAGCAGCCTGGTGGACTGGCCGCTGGATTCGCCGCGCAACCTGCTGTTCCATGTGGCTGTAACCGGCGAAAGCACGCTGGTGGGTTTTGCCATGGGCACGGCGCTGGGGCTGGTCCTGTCCGTGTGCATCGTGCATTCGCGCACCCTGGACCGCGCGCTGCTGCCCTGGATCGTGGCTTCGCAGTCGGTGCCAGTGCTGGCGATTGCGCCCATCGTGCTGGTGATTTTGGGCACCATGGGTTTTTCCGGGGTCGCGCCCAAGGCCGTGATCGCCATGTATTTGTGCTTTTTCCCGGTAACGGTGGCCATGGTGCAGGGCTTGCGCTCGCCCCAGGTGATAGAGACCGAAATGCTGCACACCTACGCCGCCACCCACTGGCAGGCGCTGTGGTTGTTGCGCCTGCCTGCCGCCCTGCCCTTTTTGTTTCCGGCGCTGCGCGTGGGCATCGCCGCGGGGCTGGTCGGCGCCATGGTGGCCGAGTTGCCCACGGGCGCGCAAGCCGGCCTGGGCGCACGGCTGCTAACCGGTTCGTATTACGGCCAAACCGTGCAGATCTGGTCGGCGCTGGTGATGTCGGCCCTCCTGGGTCTGACGCTCACCGTCGTGATGGCGGGCATTGAAGCCCTGGTGCTTGGAAAGCGCAGGCAGGTATGAAGGCCAGCACCGCACGCCCGCAGGACGCACGCTGGACCCTGGCGCTGATTGCGCTGGGCCTTGCCGCCGCCTGGGCCATGCTGCATGCGCCGCTAGCCGATCCGCAAACGCCCAAGGCAGGCGCTTTCTGGATCGCTACGCTGGGGTTGGCCGCGCTGGCGGTCACCGGTATTCGCCGCCTGGCAGCCGTCGACGGGCCGGCAGTTTTCGCCAGTGCCACGGCTGCGCTGTTCGGGCTGTGGATTGTGTATTTCTGGCAGTTGCTCACGGTCGCGTTGGACGTTCCACGGGTGCTGCTGCCCGCGCCCACGCTGATCGGTGCGGCTTTCACAGAGCATTTGGGCACACTGCAGACGGATTTTGTGCAAACCGTGGTCAAGGCGGTGGCGCTGGGCTGGCTGCTGGGCTCGGGCCTGGGATTCGCGGTGGGCATCGCGATTGACCGCATGCCGTTTTTGCAGCGCGGTCTGCTGCCGCTGGCGTCGCTGACCAGCACGATTCCGCTGGTCGGCGTGGCTCCGATTGCGGTGATGTGGTTCGGGTTTGACTGGCCGTCCAAAGCCGCCGTGGTGGTGCTGATGACCTTTTTTCCGATGTTGGTGTCCACCCTGGCCGGGCTGCAAGCCAGCGACCGGCTGGAGCGCGAGCTGATGCACAGCTACGCGGCAGGCTACCGGCGCACGCTGTGGTCCTTGCGTCTGCCGGCCGCCTTGCCCTATTTGTTCTCGGCGCTCAAGGTCAACGCCACGCTGGCGCTCATAGGCGCGATCGTGGCCGAGTTTTTCGGCTCGCCCACCTCCGGCCTGGGTTTTCGGATTTCCACCGAGGCCACCCGCATGAACATGGGCCTGGTCTGGGCCGCGGTCGCGGTGGCAGCGATCACCGGCTCGGCGGTGTACGCGGCGCTGGTGGCACTGGAGCGCCGGGCGGCGTTTTGGCATCCCTCCATACGCGGCAAGAAATAGGGGTTTGCCCGCAGCCATGCCCAATTTCCCGCTTTTGTTGTCCCCCCGGTTTGCCGTCCAAGGTAAGCTGTTTTGTCCCCTGTCCTTTCAACCCTAGGAGTTTTTATGAAGATGCGTTCCAAATTGTCCAGCACCCTGCTGGCCGCCTTGCTGGCCGTTGGCAGTGCTGCGTCCTTTGCGGCAGACAAAGTCACCATCCAGCTCAAATGGCTGCCGCAAGCACAATTTGCCGGTTACTACGTGGCGCAAGCCAAGGGCTATTACAAGGACGCGGGCCTGGATGTCACGATCAAGCCGGGCGGCCCCGACATTGCACCCACGCAGGTGATTGCCGGCAAACAAGCCGACATCGTGGTCGATTGGATGCCCTCGGCCCTGGCCGCGCGTGAAGCCGGTGTTCCGCTGGTCAACGTGGCCCAGGTGTTCAACCAGTCCGGCCTGATGCTGACCTGCAAAAAGTCCAGCGGCGTCTCCAGCCCCAAAGACCTCAAGGGCAAGACCCTGGGCGTCTGGTACGGCGGCAACGAGTATCCCTTCCTGAACTGGATGACCAAACTGGGCTACAAAACCGATTCGGACATCAAGATCCTGAAGCAAGGCTTTAACGTGGACCCGCTGCTGCAAAACCAGGCCGCCTGTATTTCGACCATGATTTACAACGAGTACTGGCAAGTGGTGGATGCGGGCGTGAAGGAAAGCGACCTGATCACCTTCTTCTATGAAAAAGAAGGCGTGGCTTCGCTGGAAGACGGCCTGTATGTGCTGGAATCCAATCTGAAAGACCCGGCCTTTGTGGCACGCATGGCCAAGTTCTTGAAGGCCAGCTTCAAGGGCTGGAACGACGCGGTCAAAAACCCCGCTGAAGCCGCCAAGATCGTGGTGGCCGGCGACACCTCGGGCAGCGCCAATGAAGCGGTGCAAAAGCGCCAGATGGAAAACGTGGCCAAGCTGATCACCAACGCAGGCACGGCCAAAATCGGCTACCTCGAACCCGCTGCGTTTGAGCGCACGGTCAAGGTTTTGCTGTCCAGCGGCAGCTCACCCGTGATCAAAAAGGACCCAGGTACAGCCGCTTACTCGCACGCCATCTGGGAAGCATCGACCAAGTAAACACGGCACGGGGCCACAAGCCCCGTTGCCTTGGACCTACTTGGAAGTTGATGTCTTGGCCAAGGTGCTGGACATCTTGGCGGTTGCCGCAGCAGCAATCGCCGCTTCAACACCCTTGTTGACAGCGGCCGCCGTGTCCACTGCGGACGCGACGGCCGGTGCCACCGCTGCTGGTGCCGCCTTCGCGGCCGGCACAGGCTCCGGCACCTTGGGCTTGGCAGCCACGGCTGCCCCTGGCGCGACCACCGCCTCAGGCGCAGCCACTACTGCAACAGGCACTTCCTTAACCAGTTTGGCCTTGCTCTCGTAATAGTGATCAAACATCTGCTGGATGACTGGCGAATCCGCTGTACCCAACCACGCACCACTAGACGACTTGAGTACGGCGATGTCCCGCAACGAGCATCCCTCACCATGGGTCTGCAACCATTGCTTGGCCAAGGTCATGCGCTCGGTCGGGTTGTGCACGGTCAGCGCAAGGGTACGAAATTCGGCGACCACGCAATTCACGATCTCGGGCTTGGCCGCTGCGGAAAGCGGTAGCAAGGGCAATACGGCAAGCATTCCAACCCAGGGCATAGACTTTTTCATAGTTTTCGGTTCGGTTACAGGAATTCAATCCCCGACGTGGCCACTCTACCCCAAATAGGCGCAGGCGCATCGCGCCGCAAGGACGTGTGCGCCGACACGCTAGACGGTACGGGCCCTCTGATGAAGCAGGGGCCAGGAAAAGTCTTGCTATACTCGTGCGCACAGCTTTGCGTGGGGTTCGATTTTCGAAATCAGCCCGTAAAAATACGTCGCATGTCTGTTTAACCGATCACATTCCTCAATAGCTCAGTCGGTAGAGCGCCGGACTGTTAAGTCCGTAGGAACACAAAAAACCCCGTTTTCCACAGTCAAAAAGCCCTTGTAAATCAAGCATTTATAGGGTCTTTTTCATGTGGCTTAACAATTACACGGTTATTACACGAATAGACCGTGGCTCGCTCAAAAAACGGACACTTCCCCCGTTTAGCGTGCTGGTTCAACCCAAGTGAAAATCTGCCCTCCAGCTGAATCTGCCCAGCGGAGTCGAACTTTTCTCACAGTACAAAATAGCAACCATAATACAACTTTAGTTTGTTGATGGGGGCTAATACCTTGTGAACACCCGTTCAATCCGGCGGGACTCTTGTGTTTCCGGTTGCCCAAACGAGCGGCTCGAAACTAAATTTATGTGGTCGCACCCGCGTGCCAGCCCTGCTCCCTGCGAGCTAGTAGCGGTGCTTAGGCTCATTGGCTTTTGACGCATCACATGACTCACACCATCCAAATTGCCGAAGGCACATTCCTTGACACCAAGACCATCAAACGGGTCACCGTAGGCGGCATCGAGTTCGACGAGACATTCCTGTCTAACCTGGTTATCAAACACCTCAAAGATTTCCAGACAAAAGAGCGCCGGACGTTCTCGGATGCCTTTGACATCTACATGAGGGAGAACCCTTCCGCAAACCGACGCAAGTTCAGGAACAACGCGAATCAGTACTTCGCCGAATTCACATCCCAATTTGGTGACCTCTATTTGGACGAACTCAGCCACGGGCACATCACCAAATACCGTGATTACCTTTTGGGCAGAGGTCTACACCCCAACAGCGTGCGAAAGCACATCAACATCCTGAACGCTATTGTCAATATGGCATTCAAGCACCTGGATATCAGCAAGCTCAGTCCATTTCGAGGACTACAGATCCTGGGCGAAGGTGAGAACACCCGCCCCATCCCAAAAATAGACCTTGCGCTGATGCTTCGGGTCAAGGAGTTGCTGCTAAATCGCCCGACGCCAGCCAAGTTAATTGGACTGATCCAGTTGAACACCGGTATGCGGATTTCAGAGCCCACGCTAGCCCGCCTTGAGGATCTGGTACTGGATCATGAAATTCCGCACCTTTGGGTACGCAAAAACGTACTTTCTGATCGAAAGACGAAAGCCAGCCTTCGTGCCGTTCCATTGTTGGGTGTTTCACTATTGGCTGCGCAAGAGCTACACCGTATGGCTACAAAGCAAAAATCCCAGTGGCTGGCACCCGGCTACGCGAAGGAATTTGGCGGCTGTTCGTGCTCAGCCATATTGAATAAAAACCTCAAACCGCTGAACTTTCGCAGTCACATGTTCAGGCATGCTTTCATCGACAGACTCAAAGCTCGCAACGATATTCCACTGCCTTTGGCGGAAAGTATTACCGGGCATGGACGCAACGTCAGCGACTTCGCCACCTATGGCAGCGTGGGCTACACACTGGAGCAAAAGGCGGAAGTTATAGAGAAAATCTTGCTATAATCTACCGTTAGACATGACGTGGGATTCACCAAATAGAGGTAGGATCCGCTAGCACGATTTTTGCTCTAAAACCGATCACATTCCTCAATAGCTCAGTCGGTAGAGCGCCGGACTGTTAATCCGTAGGTCCCTGGTTCGAGCCCAGGTTGAGGAGCCAAATAATGGCAGCAAAAAGCACTGAATCCCAGTGCTTTTTTCATTTTTTCAGGTGCGTATCCAGACAACGGCCTGTTGCGCAAATTATGACGTCCTGTGCGCTGTTGCGCTCCCCAGGCAGGATTGCACCGTTCCATAGCCTGCTGAAATCCAGTTAGCATGACCCGATGAAACTCGTCACCGCAGCCATCATCCGAAATGGTGAAGACATTCTGGTGGTCCGGCGCGGGGCCGGTGAGATGCTGGCGGGTTTTTGGGAGTTTCCGGGCGGACCGGTTGAACATCCGGAGACCCTGCAAGAGTGCCTGGAGCGAGAGCTGTTTGCGGTCCTGGATATCGCAAGCAAAGCAGGACAGGTCATCGCGGTCTGCGATCACGAATACGACAGCGGGTCCATCAAACTGGTGGCCATGGAAACCGAAATCGTCCAGGGCAAGATCACTTTGGCCGTGCATGACAAGATGCGCTGGCTACCTGCCAGTGACATCTTGAACCTGAAGCTCGCACCTGCAGCTATACCCATTGCCCAGTCGCTCCTGGACACTTGAGTCCCAATACAGTCTCGTGGTGGCATTTATCCACTGAAATCGTCACCCCTGTCCAACACGAAATTCAGGAAATCAAAATGAAAGTCCTACGCATACTCAGCGACGTCCGTTTGGTCATCGCCGAACTCAAAGTCCACCTGGGTGAGGATGTGCGCAACAGCCCTACCCTGTGCGCCGTGGTTCCCGGCGTCGCCGGAGCACCGGATCAGGTCGTACCGCTCAGCACGCCCGATGGCCGGCCCATCTTTATGAAAATAGACAACGCGATTGCGCCTTAATGCGTTTTTATGACAGCTATGTGCGGCCACCTAAACTGCAGCACACGTAGAGCGCGATCTCGGGCAGCGGGAAGTCAGTGTAGGGAATCATCTGGCGGGCGTGTTCATGCCCATTGCCGTCTTCGTAGAGCATGACAGCCGCCCTGCCCTGCACCACGACTTTGACCAGGATGAACCAATCGTCGGTGCCTATTTCATCCACATGGCTGGCAATCGCGTCCATGATCCACCAGCACTGCGCGCGCTCTTACCAATGTAAATCACTGATTTGCAATGGTTTTTCAGAAACCATGTGTTCCGTTAATCCGCAGGTCCCTGATTCGAGCCCAGGCTGAGGGGCCAAATATCCCGAAAATGCCAAGGACTTAGAGAAATCTACGTCCTTGTTGCTTACTCCACTACAAACTTCCCAAGTTCGGTGCACGCAACACATCTTCGTTGAATGGATCAGTTTTTATGAACAACCTCACGCTGAACGCTGACCTGTCGCAGCGCTGCGTTATCGATGGCAACGCCTTAGCTTGGCAGCCATCCCCATCACCGCTGGTGCACCGCCGACTTTTAGAGCGTGACGGCGGTGAAGTAGCCCGTGCGACTTCGATCGTGCGATACGACGCAGGTGCCAAGTTCAATTTTCACGAGCACGGGCTTGGTGAAGAGATTCTGGTGCTCGATGGAATTTTGAGTGACGAGTTCGGGGACTACGGGCCAGGCACGTACATAAAGAATCCAGCTGGTTCAGGTCATGCACCCTTTTCTGCGGGCGGGTGTACTTTGTTTGTAAAACTTCGGCACCTATCAACCGATGACAGACAGAGGGTTGTAGTCCACACCCACCAAACGCCCTGGTTCCAGGGCATGGTCGACGGGCTACAGGTTATGCCCTTGTCTGAATTCGGCACCAGTCACACCGCATTGGTGCGATGGGCGCCGAAAACGTACTTCAACCCGCACAGGCATTACGGTGGCGAGGAGATTTATGTGGTGGACGGCGTGTTTTCCGACGAACATGGAAATTACCCACAGGGAAGTTGGATTCGCAGTCCGCACCTTAGCCAGCACCAACCGTTCAGTGTCGAGGGATGTCTCATCCTGGTCAAAACGGGACACCTTCTTGGCTGATCACAGGATCGATCCCCCTGCCTAAAAAACCACCCACTGTGCTGGGGTTGCGGTACGGGTCTTGTAGGGCAAGCACTGAAAATCCTTGGCTACAGCCACATCGACGGAATCGATTTCCTAGGACCCGCATGCCATCCAGAAATGATCCGGCTTGTGCAACCCGGCGTGTGGAGAATCATCGAGATCAAGGCCTTCAACTACATGAGCGCACCAGAGCGGCCAGGCCGTGTGATTGTTACGCGCAAACGCTGACCTCGCGGCTGCGCCCTAATGCCCATTCATATTGACCTTTGTATCAACGGCGGCATGAGCTGGATCATTGGTTGACGTCTCGGCCTTTGGAAAACACATTTCCTCACCATTCCATCGTTGCCCACACCAGCACACGCCGTCTTCGTCGATGATGCAAGTGCCAGTACCGCAGCATCGTGGGTCTTCCGTCATATATATCTCCGAATGCGTTTCATCAACAGTTGGCACGCCGGTGGTCAGCCACCAATCGGTCTTCGAATTTCATTTCCGAACTTCTCAGAGCACGGTGTTTGGTGACACGGCCCTTCATCCGCATACGCCACATCCGAAATGAACTCGCTGTGAGTTCTTGACGCATCAGCCGAATGACTTGGGACTCCGCCAAACCAACCCGCTCTCTGATGGTCTCAAAGGACGTTCTATCCTCCCAAGCCATCTGAATCACCGCAGATACATCTCCGGCGGACAGATCGACCAATCGCTGGGTAAATGTGGCTGCCACGGCTGGTGTGAATGAAAAATTGAGGCGCTGATCTAAGTCGGATCCATGGGAGCGTGGCGGGCAGTATAGGGGCACCGGTGCTGATGGGCTTAGAACCATCAGTTCGTTAAATCATGCAACTCAATTGCAGACAACACAGTGCGCGGGGGCCTGGCAATCCAGAGCGGGCGCGCTCGGTTAGCCCGCCTTGATGTCTAGCAATGCATGTGCGCAGCCTAGGAAACCGAGGAAACTCAATAGTTCCCTGCCGCGATGGCCTTGAGTCGATGTGCCACGTCCTTGGTATTCAGGTACAAGCCAAGGTATTCACGGTAAATCGCATCGTAGGTGGCCCGGTTCTCAGGCTGTGGCGCGATTTCACTTTCCACGCAAACCCAGCTACCCAGATCTTTGGGCTGCAACAAACCCGCTGCACGCCCTGCTAAAAATGCATCCCCATAGGCGGCACCCACCGTGACTTTGGGCAGCACCTGGGTCACCCCCGTGATATCCGACACGATTTGCAGCCAGGTGCGCGTCTGCGCGCCACCGCCCACTGCCACAATGCGCCGCACGTCGGCCCCCATGTCGGCAAAGGTTTCCAGGTTGTGGCGCACACCGAAGCCCACGCCTTCAAGCACACCACGAAACAGCTGGGCGCGGGTGTGTGTCAGGTTAAGACCAGCGATCACGCCGCTGGCATAGGGGTCATTGATGGGGGTGCGTTCACCGCTGAAATAAGGCAGCACCAACAGCCCTTCGCTACCGGCCCGCACCTTGGCGGCGGACTCAAATAAGTTGGCGTAGGCGCTGCTGTCCTGCAGCTCGCGGGCAAATTCGTCCTTGAACCAGCGGGTGAGGCTGCCCGTGGTGCTCATACCTGCGGCCAAATTGAACTGGCCGGCTTGGGCACCGCAAACAGTCCAGACCCGGGTATCGGGTGTGGGCTGATCCTGCACCAACACAAAGAAAGTGGTGCTGCCATACATCACCATCAGATCACCGGGCGCACAGACACCCACGCTGATGGCCTCACTCAAGGCGTCGATGGTGCCAAAAGCCACAGGCGTACCTAGGGCCAAGCCCGTGGCCGCCGCAGCTTGCGGGTGCACATGGCCGGCCAAGTCTTCGGCCCAGCCCAATTCAGGCAAGCAATCCAAGGGCGCAATGGTCCGGGCAAAGCGCGCGTCCCATTGGCCTGTACGGGGGTTGAACAAAGGCATGAAATGGCTCGCGCTATGCCGGTCCATGCGGTGCAAACCGGTAAGGCGGTAAACCAGATAAGCCGTAGCCGATGTGAGCTTGGCCGTGGCATCCCAAATCCGGGGTTCATGCTTTTGCAGCCAGCGAATTTTGGGCCCTATGGCCTGGCTGGTCAGACCCATCAGGGAAAAATCAAGAATCGCCTGCGCCCCCAGCTCCTGCTCCAGTTCCTCAATCTCCGCCGCAGCGCGCACGTCCACACCATACAGAATGGCGGGACGCAGGGGCCGCATAGCGGCATCCAGCGGCAACAGGCAGGGGCCTATGGCGCTGACGGCCATGGCGGCGATCTGCTCACCGCGCACACCGGATTCCTCCAGGACTTGGCGGCAGAGCTGGCACACATCCGCCCACCAGATCATGTCCGCATCCTGCTCCACATGGCCGGGAAACGGCATGGAAATGCCATGCTGAACGACCGCCGTGTGCACCACCTGACCTGCGAGATCGGTCAACACCGCCTTGCTGCTGTAGGTACCTACATCAATGCCCAGAAGGTGGGATTTCACGTTGGGACGCGGTTTGGAAAATTCGCGGTATCAGACGATTAACTTGGCGGGGCCAGCCTTGGGCTCCATGCCGGCCATGACCTCGAACACCTTGAAGATGGCTGAGGCATTCTCCTCACCCCAGCCCATGTTCTGCGCCACCTTGTTGAGCTCGTGCACGGTATTCGAGAGCATCACCGGCACGCCTATGGACTCGGAATAGTTACGGATCAGCTCGGTGTCCTTGACCATGGTGCGCAGGTGGAACGAGACCGCAAAATCGTGCTTCAGCATGGAGTGACCCGCGCCCTCGATGATGGGTGATCGGAAGTCTGACTCGCCCCACAGCTTGATCAGCTCCGCACAGTCCAGACCCGATTTTTTGGCCATCGCCAGCGACTCGCCCAGGGAAGCCAGGATTGCCGAGACCAGGTGGTTACCGCACAGCTTGGCCACGCAACCTGCGCCCACCGCCCCCATGTGGTGAACCGTTGCACCTATTTCGTGGAGCACAGGCAGTGCCGCGTCCCAGGCAAGCTGGTCTGCGCCACACATGATCCACAGACCGCCCGAATGGGCTTCACCCCGCGTACCATGCACCGGGGCATCCAGAAACAGCGCGCCACGTTTGGCAAAGGCGGCGGCGCTGTCTTTGGCGGTCTGCGGCAGTTGCGTACTCATGTCGATAAAAACCTGGCCCGGTGCTGCGTGGGCCAGCAGTCCGTCGGGACCGTGCAAAACAGCCTGCAGCGCCGCTTCGTTCCACACCAGAATGATCACATGGCTGGCACCCTGCGCCGCTTCCTGCGGCGTGGCGCAAAACACGGCACCGGCCTGAACCAGAGGGGCTGCGTTTTCCGGGGTGCGGTTGTAGCAGCGTACGCTGTGTCCTTTGCCCAGCAGGGTCTGGCCTACGCCCGTACCCATGACGCCGGTTCCGATGATGGCGATATTCACATGCTGCTCCTGGTTTGCACGACATAGGCGTGCAGGGTTTCAATCATCAATACGCCCACCGTGGCACCCGCGTCTTGCAGGCCCACGGTTTTTTCCTGAAAACAGGCGGCCTTGCCGTGCTGGGCCATCATGCCCTTGGTGGCGTCCAGTCCGTCCCGTGCGGCCTGCGCCGCGTGCTCCAAGGCCTGGGCCAAAGCAGCACCTTTGCCGCTGGAGGATGCGAGCGACACCGCAATCGGGCTCAAGACATCCAGCAGCGTCTTGTCACCCAACTGGGCCTTGCCGCGATCGGCCACGCCTTGAAAAAACGCGGCCCAGAATGCACCCATTTCTGCGGTACCCCAGGCGCTAGCGCCCTCCAGCGCCTTGCCCCCGCGCATGAAGCCGGTGGCCACCAAGGTACCCATGGTGGAAGGCGCGGCCTTGGCCACCGCCATGCCCGCGAGCTGCAGGGTTTTCCCAATCGGGTCTGTAGTGTTGTTGCGCACCGTCTCAAAGGCCGCAACAAAGGCCTTGTTCATGGTGATGCCCAGATCGCTGTCGCCGACCTTGCCGTCGAGCGCGATCAGCGCCTCCCGTTGTGCGGCAAACACATCGCGCAGGGCCTCAAACAGGCCGGGTAAATCGTTCTTTTCGATACGGTCCATGGTAGTCTTAGAGTTGTACCTGCTCAAAAAATGGTGAGCAGGCCGGTGCGGCCACCAGGCGCTTGAGCTCCTCATCCAGGTACAACAAGGAAATGGAGGCCCCGGCCATTTCCATGGAGGTCGCGAATTCGCCAACATAGACATGAAAGACCGCTACACCACGCTCTTTCAGTAGCGTCGACACACGGCGGTACAGCACATACAGCTCTTCTTTGGGCGTGGCACCCAGACCGTTGATCAACACCGCCACTTCATCACCCGGCTTCAGCGCACGCTCCGCAAAAAGGGGCTTCATCATTTCGTCTACGACGGCATCGGCACTCAGCAGCTCACCACGGCGTATGCCGGGTTCGCCGTGGATGCCCATACCAATTTCCATTTCACGCTCACCGATGCTGAAGGTGGCATGTCCGACCTCAGGGACTATGCACGGCGTCAGCGCCACACCCATGGTGCGGGTGTTGGCCTTGGCCTTCTCCGCCACACGCTTCACGTCGTCGAGCGACATGCCTTCCGCCGCCGCTGCACCGGCTGCCTTGAAGACGAAAAAAATCCCAGCCACACCACGGCGTTTGTGTTCCTGGCCCGGGGGCGAGGACGCCACGTCGTCATTACCCACGACCGACAGAACTTTGATGTCCTCGATCTCGGCCATTTCGGCAGCCATATCAAAATTCAGAATGTCGCCGCTGTAGTTGCCGTAGATGTAGAGCACGCCGGCCCCCTGGTTGATCGCCTTGGTGACCTCCAACATCTGATCCCCGCTGGGCGACTGAAAGACACCGCCCACGGCCGCGCCATCCAGCAAACCGGAACCTACATAGCCCAAAAACAAGGGCAGATGACCTGAGCCACCGCCAGTGGCCAGACCGACCTTGCCAGCCACGCGCTTGGCCGCCACCATGCAGCGCCTGTCACCGGCGACAAAGGCGAGCTGTTTGGGGTGCGCACTGTAGATGCCGTCGAGCATTTCATCGACGAAATTTTCGGGAGCATTCAAGAATTTTTTCATTTGGTTTCCTTTTGCTGCACGTGGGAGTCTGTCCACTCCGCGGTTAAAAAACGAGATGCAATGCCAGTCTGCATAGCCACCACCCTAGCGCTTGTTGCGCACCACAAAAAATGCGCCCGCTACAAGAATGAAGGAGCCCACCACCACCCGCTGCCAGGTACTGGGCACACCAGCCATGATGAGCACGCTGTTGATCATGACAACCAGGAACACACCCAGCAGGGTTCCCATCACGGTGCCAGTGCCTCCGGTGATGCGCGCGCCCCCCAGCACTACGGCTGCGATCACGTCGATCTCGGTTCCCACCAGATCGAAGGGATTGGCCAGGCGGTTGCTGCAGACATGGATCATGCCTGCCAGACCAGCGAGCGCGCCGGTGTAGCTGAAGATGAAGATGTGAACCGCGCGCAGGTTGTAGCCCAGGCGCTCTGCAATGACCGGACTGCCACCCACCGCAAACACCGCCTTGCCGAGCAAGGTGCGGTTCATGATCCACCAGGTCAACAGCGAGACGGCCAGCAAAACCAGTACAAAAGTCGGCAGGATGATGGTGTTGCCCCGGGCGGTCTGCAGGCTCAGCAGCGCCATCTTGCCGAATGCGTCCATCTGGGGAGGCAAATCAATAATCCAAACGGTGCCGACAAAGGTCAGCAAAAAGCCGCGAAACAGGTATTGCGTACCGATGGTGACGATCAAGGAGGGTGCCTTCAAGGACTGAACCAGGAGCCCATTAATCAGACCCAGCAGACCACCGGTCACTGTGGACAAAAGAAAAACCAGCAAGATGGGCGCACCGGGAAAATAAACGGTCACCAACTTGGTGAACGAATACATGGAAAGTGCGGCAATCGCCGTGAACGACACGTCGATGCCACCGGCCGCGAGGATCACGAATACGCCCAGGGCAAACAAGCCCACGACCGTGCTCGAGCGGGCAATATCAAAAAGCGTGGAAATCTGGAAAAAGCTGGGATTGACCGTACCCACAAAGGCCGATAGCGCCACAAGCAGGAAAAGCGTGAACAGCTCGGGGCGGCGCTCCAACTTATCCCGCATCCGGCTCACCAGACTGGCACCAACGGGGTGGGTGGACTGAATCGCGTTAGACACGGAGAGCACCCTTCTCATTACCGAGCATGGCCCGGTACAAATCTTCTTCTTGCGCAGCGTCAGCAGCGAACTCCTGTTGCACCAGACCATCGCGCATCACGATGATTCGGTCCGCGTTCTGCAGCAATTCTGGCAAGTCGTCGCTGATCAGGATGACACCCAGACCACGCTCAGCGAGTGCTTGTATCGCACGGTAAATCGTATCCTTCGAACCCACGTCCACCCCCACCGTGGGACCATGCAGCACCAGCAGTTGCGGGCGTATGGTGAGCCAGCGCGCAATCAACACACGCTGCTGGTTGCCGCCTGACAGCGATTGCACCGGCAGGTCGACATTCGGCGTGGCGATATGCAACTCCTGGACCAGTTCCTGCGCCACCCCGCGCGCACGGCTGTGGTCCAAGGTACCCAAGGCCGTGCGCAGCTTGTCCAGTATGGCCGCCACCATATTGGACAGAATGGGCTTGTCGAGGAAAAGTCCCTCGCCCAGGCGATCTTCCGGCACATAGCCGATACCGTTTTCAATCGCGTCTGCCGGACATGTCAGCGCCAGCGGCTGCCCGCACAGGCTGAGCGTTCCAGCGCTGGCGGCCATGACGCCAGCAATGGTCTTTGCCAGCTCGTTCCGGCCGGAGTCCATCAGGCCAGTGATACCCAAAATCTCACCCTTGTTGAGTGTGAGACTCACATCGCGGAAATAGCTGCGGCAGCAGAGGTCCTGCAAGGCCAGCAGCGTCTCACCCGATGCGCCTGCATGGCGATACCGGCTCGCGTCGATGTCCCGGCCTGTCATCAAATTACCAAGCTGGGTTTTGCTGTAATTTTGTATCGGCCCCTGCGCCACGCACTGGCCATCGCGGAACACAATGGCTTGGCCGCCTATGCTGTAGCACTCATCAAGCTTGTGCGTCACAAACAGCACGGCGACGTTGTCTTTTCGCAGGTCTGCGACCACGCGAATCAGGTTATCGACCTCGCGCCGCGTCAGCGAGGTGGTGGGCTCATCCATGATCACCAATTTGGCTTGGGTCGCGATGGCACGGGAGATGGCCACCAACTGCCGCACCGCCAGCGGCAGACCCCCAACCGGGGTGGCCAGAAATTCTGCATTCGTCGGTAAATTGACCGCAGCCAAGGCACGCGCGGCCGTAGCGTTCAGCTCGGCTTGTCGCAGGGGGCGCGCAAGGCTGCCCCGCGCCTTCACCAGTTGCTCGGTCAGGGCCACATTTTCGGCAACCGTTAAATTAGGGATGAGCGACAGGTCTTGGTAAACGGTTTCAATGCCTGCGGAGAGCGATTCAATCGGCGTCAACGCGCTATGGGCATGCCCTTCAATGAATATATGCCCCTCGTCGGGCGGCTGCGCGCCCGAAATAATTTTGATCAAGGTACTTTTGCCACAGCCGTTCTCACCCAGCAGGTGATAGATCTGACCGCGTTCAATGACAAACCCGACACCGCGCAGCGCGTGCACGCCGCCAAAGCGCTTGTGGATGCCGCGTACTTCCAGGAAGACCGGGGACGCCGATGCACGCCCTTGGGAGTCCTGGCTCAGTGCTGCCTGCATGAATTACCTTTAAGGGAAACAAATGCACCCCGAAGGCCACCGCTTCACGCGGCGACTATCGGGGTGCTGGAGGTCTTAGAACAGGTAGTTTTTGTAAGTGGACTTGTCTGCAATAACCATTGCATTGCCCACAATCAAAACACCAGCGCCAGCGCCTTTGGTGACCGTGACTTTTTCATAGCCCTTCACACCCAGGCTCATGCCGTTGGTCAGCGGCTGCTTGTCCAGCAACAGCTTGGCGGTCTTGTTCATCGCCAGACCCGCGTCCTTAGGATCCCAGAACCCGATGGCGGTAATCGCGCCGGACTCGATCAGCTTGGCCGACGGCGTGGCCAAACCGGTGCCGACCACGCAGACCTTGCCAGCCAGACCGGCCTCTTCCACCGCGCGGCCAATGCCGATCACGTCGTTACCTGCAGAGCCTTGGAAGCCCGCGATGTCGGGGTGCTTGCGCAGAATTTCCTTGGCTTTTTCGTAGGTCTTGTTGGCATCGTCAAAGGACTCGTTCTTGGCGTCAACCAAGGTCATGCCAGCATGCTTCTTGGCATTCGCGGCACCCGCTTCCACCCACTGGATGTGGGTACGGCTGCCCAGCGAACCCACGAACGAGGTCCACTTGCCCTTGTTACCCATGCAGGATGCCAGCTTCTCGTTCAAGGCCACGCCATAGGCTGCGTTGTCAAAGGCTTCGATATCGGCGTGCGTGTTCTTCTGGGTGTCAGCCTCATGGGTGACGACCACAATGCCGCGGTCCATCGCACGCTTGAGCGCGCCTTCGATAACCGTCGGATCCATGGGTACGACGGCCAGTGCGCTGACCTTGCGGGCGATCAGGTCGTCGATGATCTTCAGCTGCTGGGCGGCGTCGGCTGTTGCCGGGCCGCTTTGGCTGGCGTTCACGGAAGGCGTGGTGGCTGCGTACTCTTTCACGCCCACTTCCATGCGGTTAAACCAAGGGATGCCGCTGATTTTGACCACGGTCGAAATCGTCGGCTTTTCTTCGGCAACAAGTACGCCAACCGAAGCGGCAAGCAGTACAGCGCCAATCGCTGCGTTGACAGGTTTGATTTTCATTGGAGTCTCCACGTAGTTAACCCTCAGGAATGGCTCTTGGGCGCAGGAGGGGACCGCACCCAAGAGATGAATTGCAGGCCCTTTTCGCGCGCCTTTGCAAACAGTTCGTAACGGCCGAAGGCCAAGAAGATGAGCAATAACGCACCCCAGGCGAAATCGCGAAAGAAGTTGGACACATCCAGAAAATTCAGCATGCTGGAGAGCAGCTGAAGTGCAGTCGTGGAGAGGAACAAACAGACCATGCGGCCGTAACCGCCCTCTGGCTTGACGCCGGCCATCACGGTGATCAGGATGGCGATCAGCAAGTAGGACTGACCGTAGTCCCATTTCACGTTGACGTTGCGCGACGCAATCAACACACCAGCGACGCCGGCCATCACACCGCAGAGCGCATAGGTGGTCACCAGCAAGCGCTGTTGGGCGAAACCGGCAAAGTAAGCCGCCTTGGGGTTGGTGCCCATCAAAAACAGGCGGATGCCAAAAGGGCTGTACTTGAGCACCGCACCCACCAGCAAGGTAATCAGCAAAAAGATCACAAACGAAATCGGTACACCGAACCAGAGCCCGTTGCCGATTTCCATCAGCAAATCCGCATT
>CANCTD010000015.1 GCA_947380945.1 Comamonadaceae bacterium | reverse complement strand
TTCCGGGCGCGTTTTGAGCCGCTGTACGGTGCAGCCAGCGTGGTCTGCATGCACAGCGGCATGACCAATCCGCAGCGCTTGCGCAGCTGGCTGGCGGCGCACCAGGGGCCGGCGCGCATTGTTCTGGGCACCCGCATGGCGGTGTTCGCTTCGATGCCGCGCCTGCGCCTGATCGTGGTCGACGAAGAGCATGACCCGAGCTACAAAAGCGGCGAGGGCGCACGCTATTCGGCGCGCGATCTAGCGGTCTACCGTGGCCGCCTGGACGGTGCCAAAGTGCTGTTGGGATCGGCCACGCCATCACTGGAGAGCTGGTACCACAGCCGTGATGCCGACCAGGGCGGGCGCTACGAGCGCCTGTTGATGCCCAGCCGCGTGGGGCAGGGTGCATTGGCATTGCCGCTGGTGAGGCGGGTTGACATGGCGCACCAGCCCAAGGGTGCGGTGGTATCGCCGCCTCTGCTGGATGCGATACGCCAGTGCATAGGCCGGGGTGAACAGTGCCTGGTATTCATCAACCGGCGCGGTTATGCCCCGGTTCTGCATTGCGACGCGTGCGGGTGGAAGAGCGCTTGCAGCCACTGCAGCGCGTTTCGGGTGTTCCACAAAATTGACCGCACCCTGCGCTGCCACCATTGCGGCTTTACCGACAAGGTTCCCAAGGCCTGCCCCGGCTGTGGCAACCTGGACATAGCAAGCCAGGGCCGGGGTACCGAGCTGATCGAGGAGCACATCGCCGAACTCCTGGCCGAGCTGCGCCGCCCCGGCTCGGTACGCGCCGAATGCCCCGATGGCGAGCCGGTGCGGGTTGCGCGCATCGACGCCGACAGCACCCGCCTGCAGGGCAGCTTACAAACCCAGATGGCGGCGGTGCACGACGGCGAAGTCGACGTGCTGGTCGGCACCCAGATGATTGCCAAAGGCCATGACTTCCGCCGCGTCACGCTGGTGGCGGCGATCAACCCCGACGGCGCTTTGTACTCGGTGGACTACCGCGCGCCCGAGCGCCTGTTCAGCCTCTTGATGCAAGCTGCAGGCCGGGCCGGGCGCGACGCCGCCCTGGGTGCGCACAGCGAGGTCTGGATCCAGACCCACCAGCCCGCCCACCCCTTGTACGCCGCATTGAAAAATTACGACTACCCGGCTTTTGCCGAGAGCCAGCTGCACGAGCGCCAGCAGGCCGGCATGCCGCCGTTCAGCTTCCAGGCCCTGGTCCGGGCCGAGGCGCGCACCCAGGCTGCGGCGCAGGCTTTTCTGGTGGCAGCCAGTCAGGCCGCGCGCAGCGACATGGCCGCGTGGGACGGCTGGGCTGCGATCCTGCAATCGGTATTTTTGTACTCCGCCGTACCCATGGGCATGCAGCGCGTGGCCAATGTGGAACGGGCGCAGATGCTGGTGGAAAGTGGCAGCCGGTCGGCCTTGCAGCAGTTTCTCGCGGCGTGGCAGTCCATGCTGCACGACGCCAGCCGCCTGCCCGCATGCAAAGGCCTGATCCGCTGGGCCATCGACGTCGACCCTACGCTGGTTTAGCCAGCCTCAGCGGTCAAGCAGCAGCGCCACCGTGGCGCTAAAAGTAAAAAACGCCCCCACAGTCGCGACCAGAATGATGCGCGCAATACGGCCGTTGTTGGCGCCGAAGCGCTCGGCCAGCAGCGTCACATTGCCCGCACTGGGAAGGGCTGCGACCAGGACCACCGCCGTGATGGCGGCAGGTTCAAGCGGCAACCCCAATGCCCGCCCGCCATAAGCCAGGCCCAGCAGCAGCACGGGGTGCAGCAGCAGCTTGGCCAGCGCGATGGGCACAAAGTCCTGCCAGGGAACAGCGTGCGCCGCATCCTGTTGGGCCAGCAGGTGCGAGCGCGCCAGCACCGCGCCCAAGGTGAACAAGGCCACCGGCGAGGCGCTGTCCGCCAGCAGGCCCACTGTTGCCGCCATTGGAGCGGGCAACATCCAGCCGCCCGCCGAAGCCACAGCGCCCAGCAGAATCGACCAGGGCATGGGGTTGGATGCCACGCCCGCCAGCGCGCTGCGCACCGCTGCCCAGGCGTCACCGCTGCCACGGTCCAGCCGCGAAAGGGCAATGCACAGCGAAGAGGTCAGGACGATATCGATCACGATGGTCAAAATCGCCGGTCCCACCGACGCCGCTCCTAAAAAAGCCACCAGCAAGGGCACACCCATGAAACCGGTGTTGGGAAAAGCCCCGACCAGCGCGCCCATGGCCGCGTCATTCCAGCCGATATGGCCGCCGCGCTGGGCATTGCGCGTGAGCACCACCACCAAGACCACCATGGTCAGCGCAGACACCAGGTAGACCAGCGCCAAAGCGGGGTCCAGCAAGACCGCAATCGGCGTGCTCGAACCGAAGCGGTACAGCATGCAAGGCAGGGCAAAGAACAGCACAAAGGTGTTCAAACCCGGAATCGCCTGCAAGGGCAACAAGCCTCTGCGGGCGGCAAAAAAGCCGCAAGCCACCAGCGCAAAGAAGGGAAACGTAACACGCAAAATCGCCAACATGGTCCGATTGTGCAGGCATGCTGCCTGCCAGCGCCTATGCGCCTAGGTGCGCGCCGGGCAGGCGATAAGATGCCGCCTCATTTTTCCCGCCGCTTTGCGGCGCGGTCAGCCCGCCCAGCCTTTTGTTTCCCGTCTTCGCCTTTTTATGTCCACCGCTCCCGCCATGAACACCGCCCAGCAAGAGGCGGTCAACTACATGCACGGCCCTTTGCTGGTGCTGGCCGGTGCGGGCTCGGGCAAGACACGGGTGATCACCCACAAAATAGCCCGCCTGATCCAGGCCGGCATGCCGGCCAACCGGGTGGCGGCGATCACCTTCACCAACAAAGCGGCTGCCGAGATGCGCGAACGCGCCAAGGCCTTGATAGGGCGGGCCGCGTCCGAGGTGCTGATTTGCACTTTCCACGCGCTTGGCGTGCGCATGCTGCGCGCCAACGGTGCGGTGCTGGGCCTGAAACCGCAGTTCAGCATCCTGGATACCGACGATGTGACCAGCATCCTCAAAGACGCTGGCGGCAGCACCGACGCCGCCACGGCGCGCGCCTGGCAGTGGACCATCAGCGCATGGAAAAGCGCGGGCCTGAACGCCGAGCAGGCGCTGGCGCAGGCAGCCGACGACAGCGAGCGCATCGCTGCCGTGGTGATGGGCCGTTATGAAGAGCGCCTGAGCGCGTACCAGAGCGTGGACTTTGACGACCTGATCAGCCTGCCGCTCAAATTGCTGCGCGACCACCCCGAGGTGCGCGCCCAGTGGCAGGCGCAGATGGGCCATGTGCTGGTCGATGAATACCAGGACACCAACGCCACACAGTACGCCATGCTCAAGCTGCTGGTCGGCTGCGAACCCGACGGCAGTCTGTCGCCCGGTAAGGATGCGGCGCGCTTTACCGCTGTCGGCGACGACGACCAGAGTATTTACGGCTGGCGCGGCGCGACCCTGGACAACCTGCGCCAGCTGCCCCAGGACTTTCCCCAGCTCAAAGTTATCAAGCTCGAGCAAAACTACCGCAGCACATCGGCCATCCTGCGCGCGGCTAACAACGTGATTGGCCCCAACCCCAAGCTGTATCCCAAAAACCTCTGGAGCGATCTGGGCGAGGGCGAGCCGGTGCGCGTGGTGGACGCCGACACCGAGGACCACGAGGCCGAGCGCGTGGTGGCGCGCATCCAGAGCCTGCGCGCCGACGGCCTGGCGCAAGCCGGCCCGCAGTTCAAAGAGTTGCGCGATTTCGCGGTTTTGTACCGCGCTAATCATTTGTCCAAACCGTTGGAAAAGGCCTTGCGCAAGGCCGCCATTCCCTACAAGGTTTCGGGCGGCCAGAGCTTTTTTGACCGCGCCGAAATCCGCGACCTGTGCGCCTGGTTCCGCCTCTGGGCCAACAACGACGATGACCCCGCGTTTTTGCGGGCGATCACCAGCCCCAAGCGCGGCATAGGCCACCAGACCCTGGGCAGCCTGGGGGGCTTTGCCACACGCTACAAGGTCAGCTTGTTTGAAGCCTTGTTCGCGTCGTCGCTGGGCGCCGCGCTCCCTGCGCGTGCGGTGGCTAGCTTGCATGAGTTCGGCCGCTTTGTGAACGACTTGCAATTCCGCGCCCGGCAAACGCTAGGGGCCGAAGCTGCGCTGGTGTTTTTGCACGAATGGCTGCAGGAAATTGCCTACGAGAAGCATTTGTACGACGGCGAGGAGAGCCCGCAAATTGCCGCCGCCAAATGGGCCAATGTGATGGAGTTCTGCGACTGGATGGCGCAGCGCTGCGGCGGCCAGGTGGACGAGGACATTCTGGTCATGCAGACCGCCTCGAAAAATCTTTTGGAAGTGGCGCAAACCATCGCCCTCTTGTCCACGCTGAATGAGCGGGAGAAGGACCAGAACGTCGTGACCTTGTCGACATTGCACGCCGCCAAGGGCCTGGAGTGGCCGCACGTGATGCTGGTCGGTGTCACCGAAGGCATGTTGCCCTTCAAGATGGACGATGGTGCGGACAAGCCCGGCGGCAGCACGCGCGCCGATGAGGCTGCCAATTTGCAGACCGCCGAACGCTTGCAGGAAGAGCGCCGCCTCATGTATGTGGGCATCACCCGGGCCCAGCGCACCTTGTCGGTGAGCTGGACCAAGCGGCGCAAAAAAGGCCGCGACACGGTCGCCGCCCAGCCCAGCCGCTTTATTGCGGAAATGGCGCTGGACCAGAACACCGTGAAAGAAGATCCCCGGGAAAAATTGCGCGCCCTGCGTGCCGAGTTTGCCGCGCGCGCGGCACAGTCATCGGCTTGAAAAGGCGGGTCCGCGCGGCAGGGGCGCTAGTCCTGTCCCTGGGTCAGGGTGTCGAGCTGAAAGCGGCCGCTCTTGTCCCACAGCCAGGTATCGGTATAGGTCACGCTGCCCATGTGTACCGGTGCCGGGTAGGGCGCGGCGGCCCGCACCAGGCGTTCGATTTCATCGACCACGCGCGGTGAACTGCGGGGAGCGCGGGCCCATTGGATGCCGGTGACCGCGCCACGCGCGTCAATCTCGATATTGATCACGCCAACAGCCAACAGCAGGCGCGGTAACTTGCCCGCAAAAATCCGCTCGGGCACGCTGCGGTAAATGTGGCGTGCACCGTCGATCCGGTAGTCGCGGGCGCTGCGCGCAGCCGAAATCAAAACCGGTTGCGCCGGTTTGGGCAACGCAGCTGCAGGGGTGTGGTTGCTGAGCGCCGCAAGGGCTTGGCCCGCCGCCGGCGCGCTGGGATGCGCGGGTGCCGCCAACGCGGGAGGCACCACGGGCGGCGCTGCGGTCGGCACGACAGCTGGAGCGGCAGCAGGCGCCGCAGCAGGCGCGGCAGCAGTGGGGGCTGCTGCCTGCTTAGCCGGTGGCTTCAAGGGCAGTCTGGCGACGGTTCGGGGGGCGGTGGTTTTCCATTCCGCGCTGGCGGCGGGAGCGCCTTCCGGGGGCAGTACGGCCTCGGCGCGTTCCAGCGCGGGTACTTTGGAGTCGCTGCCTGCTGCCACATTGGACGCAGCGGCGGGTTCGGGCTGTGGTGCTGCTGGCGCCACCCGGGTTTCCACCACGGGAGCCGGGGGCGGCGCAGACACCTTGGCCTGGCGCGGGGTCGCACACGAGGCCAGCACCAGTACGCAGGCTACCAACACGCACCGGGCAAAGAGGGGGCCAGCGGGCGGTACAGCAGGGCGATGCGTTTTTGCGTGTTCCAAACCAGGCGTCCGTTCTCGGGTGGGTCGGTGCGGCGTGCGCGATGCGGCGCAGTATATTGCCCGCCATGACACATTGCCCATCCCCCCGTGACGGCTTGCTGGCCCTGTTTCAGGCCGCTATTCACAGCGCCATGCCGGCACACACGCTGGCCGCCCATTTGCCGCCCCCGCCAGTCGGACGTACTCTGGTGCTGGGCGCGGGCAAAGCGGCCGGTGCCATGGTGCACGCGCTGGAGGCTGCATGGCCTGCGGATGCGCCTTTATCCGGGCTGGTCGTCACCCGCTACGGCCACACGCCGCAGCGCCCGCCCGGCGTGGTGCAGCGGGTGGAAATTGTCGAGGCTTCGCACCCGGTTCCCGACGCCGCCGGACTGGCGGCTGCCGCGCGCATTCTGGCCTTGACCCAGGATTTGCAAGCCGATGATTTGGTGATCTGTTTGATGTCGGGTGGCGCGTCTGCGTTGCTGACCTTGCCTGCCGACGGCTTGGATTTCGACGCCAAGCAGCAGATCAACCGCCAGCTCCTCGATTGCGGCGCGGCCATTGATGAAATGAACTGTGTGCGCAAACACCTCTCGCGCATCAAGGGCGGCCGCCTGGCCCAGGCCTGCGCACCCGCGCGCGTGCTCACGCTGGCCATCAGCGATGTACCCGGTGATGACCCGTCCGTCATCGGCAGCGGCCCCACGGTTGCGGACAGCACCAGCTGCGCCGACGCCTTGGCGATTTTGCGGCGCTATGGCATCGCGATTCCGCCGGGTATCGCGGCCGCCCTGGAGGCCGGCAGCTTGGAGACCCCCAAACCGGGCGATCCGGCGTTGGCGCGGGCGCAGGTTGATGTGATCGCCGCGCCGCAGCGCTCATTGGAGGCTGCTGCGGCGCTGGCGCGCAGCTATGGCGTGCAGGCCTTTGTCCTGAGCGACGCCATGGAGGGTGAATCGCGCGAGGTGGCCAAAGTCCACGCCGCTTTGGCGCGCGCTGTGGCGCAGGGCCGTGGACCTTTCCCTAAGCCCTGCGTGTTGCTCAGCGGCGGCGAGACCACGGTCACCATCCGGCCACGTGCAGCCGGTGCCGCGCGCGGTCGGGGCGGCCGGGCAGGCGAGTTTTGCATGGGCCTGGCACAGGCGCTGCAAGGCGTGCCGGGCGTGTGGGCGCTGGCCGCAGACACCGACGGGATTGACGGCGTGGAAGACAACGCGGGTGCGTGCGTAGGCCCCGACACCCTGCAACGCGCCCGCGCAGCAGGCTTGCAGTTGGCGGATCACCTGGACCGCAATGACGCCTACGGCTTTTTCCAGGCGCTCGACGACCTGGTGGTCACCGGCCCGACCCACACCAATGTGAACGACTTCCGGGCGATCTGGATCGCGTAGGTGCCGCCCGCTCTAGCGCGGCGGATAATCGCGGACTTTGCCAAAACTCCGGGAGCCCCGATTGACCGTTTCTCTTGCGCCGCCTGACGCGCTGGTTTCCGACTTCCGCCACGCCATGCGCCGCATGGCGGCCACTGTGACATTGGTGAGCACCAGCGATGCCGAGGGACAGCGCTTTGGCATGGTGGCGACCTCGGTCACCTCGGTCACCATGGAGCCGCCCACGCTGCTGGTCTGTGTGAGCCGTACCGCCCATGTGCATGCGCCCCTGATGGCGCGCGGCCGGATGTGCGTCAATGTGCTGCTGGAGGACCAGGTTGCGGTTCTGCAGGCTTTCAGCGGTGCCGTGCCCCACCAGGAGCGCTTCGCCGGTGGCGCGTGGGACACGCACCCCGGTTTGGACTTGCCCTATCTGGCGCAGTCGCAGGCCCTGTTTTTTTGTGACATCGAACAGGTGCTGGAAGTGGGCACGCATTCGGTGGTTTTGGCCCGGGTTCTGGAGGCCCGCTCTGCGCAGGCCGTGCGCCCTATGGTGTATGTGGACGGGCGCGTGGGCCAGCTCGCGGCGAAGGGCGTCGCGTAATCAGAGCGCTGCCTGGCTGACGCGGGCGGCCAGCGCCTGCGCCGACTCTTTGCGCTCGCTGTAGCGGTCGACCAGATAGGCGGCTTGGTCGCGGGTGAGCAGCGTGAATTTGTAGAGCTCTTCCATCACGTCGACCACACGGTCATAGTAAGGCGATGGCTTCATCCGTCCGGCCTCGTCGAACTCCTCATAAGCCTTGGGCACCGAGCTTTGGTTCGGAATCGTCAGCATCCGCATCCAGCGCCCCAAAATCCGCAGCTGGTTGACCGCATTGAAGGACTGCGATCCGCCGCTGACTTCCATGACCGCCAGTGTTTTGCCCTGGGTCGGGCGGATCGCGCCCACGGCCAGCGGAATCCAGTCGATCTGGGACTTCAGGATGCCCGTCATGGCACCGTGCCGCTCGGGTGAGCACCAGACCATGCCCTCGCACCAGGCCGCCAGCGTGCGCAACTCCTGCACCTTGGGGTGGCTATCCGGCGCGCCGTCGGGTTGGGGCAGGCCCGCCGGGTCAAACACCCGGGTCTCGCCGCCCATGGCCTGGAGCAGGCGCTGGGCCTCCAGCGTCAGCAACTTGCTGTAAGAGCGCTCCCGCAGCGAGCCGTAGAGCAGCAAAAAGCGCGGTGCGTGCGAGGCACGCTGGGGGTCCAGCAGCGCCTGCGCGCTGGGGATCTGAAAACTGGCGGCATCGAGTTGGGTGGGCAGGGGGTGGTCGTTGTGCATGGTCGGCTTGCTGATCAGCCCGGAATGGGCGGTGGCGCAGTATCGTGCACCGCAGGCGCTCCCAGAGCCTTGTGCAGCAGCACGCCCAGGCCTGCGCCTGCGAGCTGTGCCACGACAAAACCCGGTGCATCGGCCGGGCTGATGCCGGCAAAGCTGTTGCTCATCATCCGGCCGAAAACCGCCGCAGGGTTGGCGAATGAGGTGCTCGCGGTGAACCAATAGGCCGCGCCTATGTAGCAGGCCACCAGTGCAGCCACCTTGCCCGCCGGTGCGCGCAGGATCACCAACAGCAGGCCGGCGGTGGCCACAGCTTCGGCCAGCCACTGCGCCGGACCGGTGCGGACTTTGACCGACCACTGCAGGATGTCGAGTTCGAACATGGCATGCGCCAGCCACGCGCCGCAGGCCGCGCCCGCCAGCTGCGCCACCACGTATGCGCCCGCCCATAGCGGGGGCAGCGCCCCGCGCAGGGCCATCACCAGGGTGACCGCCGGGTTGAAATGGGCACCGCTGACCGGCCCCAGGGTTTCAATCAGCACATACAGCGCAAACACAGTGGCCAGCGTATTGGCCAGCAGCGCCAGCGCCATGTTGCCGCCTGCCAGGCGCTCGGCCATGATGCCGGAGCCTATGACCGCGCACAGCAGCGCCGCTGTGCCCAGCAGCTCGGCCAGGCAAGCCGGGCGGACTTTCATGTGCGGGCCAGCGCGCGGGCCTGCTCTTGCAAAGCCATGCCGCGCAGGCTGGCGTCCGGCAGATTGATAAAGAGTTCCAGGCGGCGGCGGATCTGGTGCAGGGTTTGGGTAAAGGCTGCGCGCTTGTCGTCGTCGCTGCCTTGTCCTTCGGACGGATCGGCATAGCCCCAGTGCGCGGTCGCGGGCTGGCCCGGCCAGTAGGGGCAGACCTCACCGGCTGCGTTGTCGCAGACGGTAATCACCAAATCCATATGCGGCGCGTCGGCGGCGGCGAATACGTCCCAGCTTTTGCTGGACAAGCCGTCGGTGGAAATGCCCGCCTTGCGCAGCGTCTCCAGCCCCAGCGGATTGGGTTGCTGGTTCGCGCGCGGGCTGCTGCCTGCAGAAAAAGCCTGGAAGCGCCCCTTAGCCAGGTGGTTGAGCAGGGCCTCGGCCAGGATGCTGCGCGCCGAGTTGTGGGTGCATAAAAACAGGACGTTCAGGGGTTTCGGGTCGGACATAGGCAGCTCCTTGGTGCTTAACAGGTGGTACAGACGGTCTCGGGATCCACTTCGCAAACAGCGCCTTCGCAGCAGTTGCGACTCAGGTACCCCAGCAGCGCATGCATGCGGGCGAATTCGGCGCGGTAAATCAGGTTGCGCCCGGCGCGCTCCTGGCTGACCAGGCCGGCATGGCTGAGTTCTTTGAGGTGAAAGGACAGGGTGTTGGCAGCGATGGACAGGCGCGCTGCCAAATCCCCGGGTGTCAGTCCATCAGGGCCTGCTTCCACCAGTGCGCGAAAAACCGCCAGGCGCGATTCTTGGGCCAGCGCTGCGAGGGCTGTAACGGCGTCAGTTGATTCCATATTTCGATGATAGTTGAACTGTGTGACGATTCCGTGAACAGCGCCGTGCCGGGTCGGCTGGCAGGTGCAGTCCTCAAGGGCTGCACCGGGATGCTTCAAGGGCCTGGGACCAGCAGGTATTCCCGCCCCAGCAGCCACTGCTGCGGATCGGCGATGTTGTCCAGGCGGACTTCGCCCGCTTTATGGCGGCTTTTGACAAACCAGCGCCGGTCCAGCACGCGGCAGGCCGGCAGGCATTCGGGCAGCGCGTCGGATTCCACGACCCAGACCACGGCATCGAACTGCTGCAGCAAAAATGCCAGGCGCTGGGGGCCGGGCATACCGGGTTGCAGCACACCGGTGTTGCGGCCCAGTGCGTCGTAAGGCACCAGCACCGCCCCGGGCAGCACAAAGCGGAAGCGCTCAAACTGGCCGGTGAAGCCGTTGGGCACGGCGACCCGCTTGCCCGCCACGGCGTTTTGTGCGGCGGGGCTGAATTGCGCCGATGGCTGGTCCAAGGGCGCGCCCATGGTCAGCAAGCAGGCGTACAAACCGCCGCAGACCCACAAGGTTCCCATGCGGCTGTAGCGCGGTACCAGCAGCACCGCCACCACGGCCGCCAAGCTGGCCAGCGCCAGCAGCACATGCGCGCCCAGCAGCCAGGGGTTGCTGATGTCGCTGTGCCCCAGAACCCAGGCGATCCGCGCCAGCACCACGATGGCCGGCGCGAGCAGCAGCGCGGTCGCGACGAACCAGCCGCGCGCGATGCGCTCCCACAGCAGTGCCAGCGCGATCGCGACGGCTGGCATGGCCGGAATCAGGTAGCGCGCATCGCGCTGGCTGGGAATGGCAAACACCAGCAGCCAGACCAGCGGCCACAGCCACAGCAGGTGCAATGCGGTTGGCAAAGCCGCTTTACTGTGACCGCGCCGCCAGGCCCAGGTTGCTGCGCTGACCATGGCCCCCAGAACCACCAGGCCCAGGGTCGCGGCGTTTTCGGGATAGGCCCAGAGTTGCTTGTAAACCGGGTCATCACCCCACAGCGCGGCTTGCCAATAGGGCAGGCCGCTGGCCATCTTGCGGGTGTTTTCGCCCAGCACAAATTCCTGCCACACGGCTGCCGGGTCTGGGTCCAGCCAGAACCACAGCGCAAAAATGGCCAGGGCGATTGCGGCACTCAGCGCCGCGCCCAGCGTTGTCGCGAACACCGCACGTCCGCGCGGCTGCGATCTGTCCAAAAACGCCGCGATCCACAGGCTGGCGCAGGCCGGGGCGATGAGCGCGAATGATTTGTACAAAGCGCCGATGCCGAAGCAGACACCCGCCATCCCATAAAGCCACAGGGGGGCGCCGCGCCGGGGCGGTGCGCCGTCGTTGAAAGCCCGGGGCGCGGTGTGCATCCAGAGCAGCGCAAACAGGGGCAGCCCGAACCAGAAGGTTTCGGGTGCTGACGTCAGGTAGACCCGGCAGTAGCGGAAGGTGGAAAAAAACAGCAGGTAGACCGCGGCGGCGATACAGGCGCTGCGCAGGCTGCCGCTGATGCGCCGGGTCAGCGCGGCCACCAGCGCGGCGGTCAAAAGCGTGTAGACCACGCTCGGCAAGCGCAGCGCGGCCATAGACCAGTGCCGCCCCCAATCGCCGGCCACCATGGCCTGCCAGAATAGCAGCGGCGGCTTGGTGTTGCGCATGTGGTCCAGCTCGCTGGCCAAGGGCAGCCAGTTGCCGGTTTGCGCGGTCGCATGGGCGATGTGCACGTAGACCAGCTCGTCACCGTTGGTGGGCGCATAGGCGCTGTCCAGCCCGAAAAAGTACAGCAGAACCAGGCTGCCAAGCAACAGCAGCCAGGGCCACGGCGCTGCGGGCGGCTGGGTCTGCAGCGCGCTCATGGCAGTGGTTTTTTAAAAGTCCAGCGGTCGTTGGCCAAAAAATTGCTCACACTGGCCACCACAATCGCCAGCACATTGGCCAACAGGTAATGCATAAAGTGCGTCAGCCACAGCGTCAGCCCATATTGCAGCGCAATACCAAACCAGGACGCGAGTGCGTATTTCAGCAGTTGGGGCAGATAAGCCGGTGCTGCCAGTTCCGCGCCGGGGGCGCGCCGGTCAGCCCAGGTCCACAAGCGGTTCCAGCTGAAATTGTTCAGGGTCGCCACCGCGATGGCCACTGCCAGCGATACATAAGGCTTGCCCAGATCGGCTTCCAGCACATCAAACACGTAGTTGTGGCACAGGTACAAAACGGCCATGTTCACTACCGTGCCGCTGGCACCGACCACGCCGAATTTGACGTAGCGCATGCCGGCCAGCCACTGCAGCAAACGCAGCACGCGCTGCTGCCAGACCTTCACGCCGCGCTACCCAAAAACTGCAGGGCTTGTGCCAGCACCGGGTCGGGCGCGATGCGCTTGAGGCACTGGTTGTCGCCGTCGCAAAAAGTTTGCCGGTGGTTGTAGGCGCTCAGACAGGGTGAGCAGGCGATACCCGATTCCAGCACCCGGTTGCGCGTGCCCAGAGGGCCGTACAAGCGGCCCGTCTCCGGCCCGAAAAACACCATGGTCTGGATCGGCGTGAGCGTGGCGAAATGCCCGGGGCCGCCATCGTTGGTGATCAAGAGACTGGCCGCATGGAACAGCATCAGCAGCTCGCGGATGCTGCGGGTGTAGCCGGTGAGGTCCAGGCAGGCATCGTGGCCTATCTGGGCGCGCAGGCTGCGGGCCAGTTCGGCATCGTCGCGCAACCCGATCAGACCGACCGCATAGCCCGCCGCGCACAAGCCCTGCGCCACGCGCGCGTAATGCGCTGCCGGCCAGGCCCGCTCGGGCAGGATGCCGCCACCGGCGTACAACAACACCAGCCGCCGCTCGATGGTGGCCGGGTGGTCGTGCTGGAGCTGGGCACGGTAGCCGTCGAGCTCGGTGGGCGAGAAGTCCACGGCCAGTTCCGGCTCCAGCGGCGTGCTGCGGATGGGCGCGGCCTTATTGCGCGGAGCGCCCGTATCGGTCAGCGCGTCCACCAGCGACACAAACTGTTTGCTGATGTGCTGGTAGGGGTTATAGGGGATGCCATGGTGGATAAAACTGCCCCGGTACAGGCCCTCCTGCGTATGCGGCGTAAAGCCCACACGCACCGGCGCGCCCGAGGCGAAGGACAAGAGACTGCTGACGCGGGAAAACAATTCGCAGTCGACTACCGCGTCCACGCCCAAGCGGCGCATACGCCAGCTGAACAGCAGGATGTCGCGCAGCAAGCGCAGCCCGGAGCTGTCGTCCAGCGTGTGCAAGCGTGCGGCGTCGGTCAGTGCCAACAGCCGCGCGACTTCCTGGTTTTTCTTGAGCTGCAAAACATGGACGGCCGCACCCGGAAAACGCTTGTGCAATTGCGCAAACATCGGCCCGGCCAGCACGATGCTGCCCATCTCGGACAGAAGGATGACCACGATGTGGCGGGGCTGCGCAGGTAGCGTTGCGGCCTTGCGCTGGGTCAGTCCCACCCACATCGACACCAAAGCGCACAAGACCTGGCCCAGCCAGCGGTCAATGGCGCGTTGGGTTTGCAGCTTCATCCTGTGCTTTTACAGCCCGGCTGCGGCGCGCAAGGCGGCGGCTTTGTCGGCCCGCTCCCAAGTGAACTCGGGCTCTTCGCGACCAAAGTGGCCATAAGCCGCCGTCTTTTCGTAGATCGGGCGCAGCAGGTCCAGCATCTGGATGATGCCCTTGGGGCGCAGGTCAAAGTGCTGGGCCACCAGGGCCGACAACTTCTCGTCCGACAGTACGCCGGTGCCTTCGGTGTAGACCGTGATGTTCATGGGCTGGGCCACGCCAATCGCGTAGGCCACTTGCACCTGGCATTGCTTGGCCAGACCGGCAGCCACCACGTTTTTCGCCACATAGCGGGCAGCGTAAGCGGCCGAGCGGTCCACCTTGGACGGGTCTTTGCCGGAGAACGCGCCACCGCCGTGCGGGCAGGCGCCGCCGTAGGTGTCCACAATGATTTTGCGACCGGTCAGGCCGCAGTCACCCTGGGGGCCACCGACCACGAAACGGCCGGTGGGGTTTACGAGGTAACGCGTGTTTTGCAGCCATTCCTTTGGCAGCACGGGCTTGATGATTTCTTCGATGACGGCCTCGATAAAGCTGGCCTTCATCGTGGTCTGGGTTTCCGACTGGTCCGGGCTGTGCTGGGTGGACAAGACCACGGTGTCGATGCTGTGGGGCTTGCCGTCCACGTAGCGCATGGTGACCTGGCTCTTGGCGTCCGGGCGCAGGAAAGGCAGGCGGCCGTCCTTGCGCAACTGGGCCTGGCGCTCCATCAGGCGGTGGGCGTAATAGATGGGCGCGGGCATCAGCTCAGGCGTTTCGTCGCAGGCGTAGCCGAACATCAGACCCTGGTCACCGGCGCCGGTGTTCAGGTGGTCGTCACTGGCGTGGTCCACGCCCTGGGCGATGTCATTGGATTGCTTGTCATACGCTACCAGCACCGCGCAGCCTTTGTAGTCGATGCCGTATTCGGTGTTGTCGTAGCCGATGCGCTTGATGGTGTCGCGCGCGACCTGGATGTAGTCCACATGCGCGTTGGTGGTGATTTCACCCGCCAGCACGACCAGACCGGTGTTGGTCAGGGTTTCGGCCGCGACGCGGGATTTGGGGTCCTGCTTGAAGATCGCGTCCAGGATGGCGTCCGAAATTTGGTCCGCGACCTTGTCGGGGTGGCCTTCGGATACGGACTCAGAGGTAAAGAGAAAATCGTTTGACATAAGGAATACTCCAGTGGGTGGCTTGTAACAACAGTCGCGTTGCTTTGGGCCTTGGAGCTTTCAGCGAACGCTTTAGCAGAAGGGGCTATCGCCCCGATGCACAATCGCCACTCTTTTGAAATTGCGTTTGTACCGGTCGCCCTGCAAGTAGTTCATAACTCAGCGACCGCGCGAGTTTAGCCCACGATGCCCTTCTTTTTCCGCCTGCTCTCCCGTATGCCCTTGTGGCTGCTGCATGCGGCCGGGTGGCTGCTGGGCTGGCTGTATTTCTGGGCTTCGCGCGGGTACCGCGAAAATTTCCGTGCGAACGTGGCGCAGTCCGGGCTGGCTTGGAATGCCTGCCGGGGTGCTGTCGCGCAGTCGGGGATGATGGTTGCCGAATTCCCGCGCATCTGGCTGGGCGCACCGCCCGCAGTGCGGTGGGAAGGGCTGGCGCTGGTGGAGGCGGCCTATGCGGCTGGCAAAGGCATTGTCTTTTTGACGCCCCATATGGGCTGTTTCGAACTGGCGGCGCGTGCCACGGCGGCCCGCTTCCATTCCCGCTTTGGCGATTTAACCGTGCTGTTTCGCCCCGGACGGCGGCCCGGGGTGGACCGCCTGCTGGATGTGGCCCGCGCGGGCGCAGGTCTGCAAACCGCGCCGACCAACCTGGCCGGCGTGCGCCAGCTCTTACGTGCGCTGCGTGCCGGCAAGGCGGTGGGGCTGCTGCCCGATCAGGTGCCCCCGGCCGACATGGGGATCTGGTCGCCATTTTTCGGCCGCCCCGCTTACACCATGACGCTGGCTGCGCGGCTGGCGTCGCAGTCCGGTGCGCCCATCATCCTGGCGTGGTGTGAGCGCCTGCCCTGGGGCGCGGGCTATGTGCTGCACTTCAGCGCCCTGGAGCCGCTGCCCGACGGCGGCTTGGAGGCCGAAGTAGCCCACATCAACCGGGCGATGGAGGCCTTGATCCGCCAGTGTCCGGCGCAGTACCTGTGGTCTTACCCGCGCTACAAAAATCCAGCTTCGTCCCTAGCGGCTGCGGCACCAACCGGCACCGCAGCGGGTGATGCACTTGTTTAAGCGCATGCTGTCCTTTTTATCCCGGGTAGCAAGCAAAGTGGTGCTGGGTTTGGTGCGTGCTTTGGGTCGCCTGCCCTTGCCAGTGGTTCGCGGGGTTGGCGTGCTGATGGGCTGGATTTTGTTTGTGCTGGCGTTTCCGCGCCGCCGGGTGGTGCTGGTGAATTTGCGCCTGTGTTTTCCCCAGTGGTCGCGGGCGCGCCGCTGGGCAGTGGCGCTGCAAACCTTTGTCTATTTTTCCCAGTCCTGGCTGGACCGGGGTTGGCTGTGGGAAGCGCCGGCGCAGGTGCTGGAGCAACGTCTGCGCCGGGTTGGCAACTGGCAGGCTTTGGAGCAGCCGGGCCCGGTGATTATTTTTTCGCCCCATTTTTACGGCCTGGACGCCGCCGCGCTGGCGGTCAGTTTGCGAACCGCGCGCCAGTGCACCACGATTTACACGCCCCAGCGCAACCTGCTGGTCGACGCCTGGGCGGCGCGTGGACGCCGGCGCTTTGGCGATGTGCATTTGATGACCCGCTTTGACGGCGTCAAATCCATCATCAGCCTCTTGCGCAAAGATGGTTTGCTTTTCCTGTTGCCGGACATGAACTTCGGCCCCGAAGAGTCGATTTTTGTGCCCTTTTTCGGCATTCCCACGGCCACCGTGCCCTCGCTGTCGCGCTTTGCCCGCATGGGCCGGGCCCGCGTGGTCCCCTTGCTCGCGCGGCTCACCCCGCAGGGTTATGACATGGAGATGCTGGAGCCCTGGGCGGATTTCCCCAGCGACGATGTGGCGGGCGACACCGCCTTGATGAATGCGCGCCTGCAAAGCTGGATTGCGACCATGCCGGCCCAGTATTTCTGGGTCCACAAGCGATTCAAGACACGCCCGGACGGCGACGCCGCGTTCTACTGAGGCGGGGTCAGCGCCAAGGGTTCTGCGGGTTCGGGGGGCGGCTGCGGCGTTGGCGCGGGTGCCGGATGGGCCCAGGTCCATAAGAGCTGGGCCACGTCCTCGATGCCGGTGCGCTTGGTTGCTGAAAACAGCCGGACCTCGCCGCCACCGGCTTGCAAGCGTGCGATGGACAGGGCTTTGGTGGCTTCGCTGCGGGTGAGTTTGTCGGCTTTGGTGAGCACGATCAGGAACTTCAAGCCTTCTTGCACGCGCTCGCGCATCAGGTCCAGCAGCACCTCGTCGAGTTCGGTCAGACCCAGGCGCGGGTCGCACATCAGCACGATGGCCTGCAGATTTTTGCGGGTCACGAGGTAATTGGCCATGACCTGCTGCCAGCGTACCTTCTCCTGGCGCGGCACTGCCGCGTAGCCATAGCCGGGCAGGTCGGTCAGCACCGCGTCCATGACGCCCCCTTTGCCCAGCGAAAACAGGTTGATGTGCTGGGTGCGCCCCGGCTTTTTGGATGCAAAAGCCAGCTGCTTTTGCTGCGTCAGGGTGTTGATGCAGGTGGATTTACCGGCATTGGAGCGACCCACAAAGGCGATTTCCGGGATATCCAGGTCGGGCAGAAAGTGCAGCTGCGGCGCGGTGGTCAAAAAGCGTGCGGTGTGCAGCCAGCCCATTGCGACCGCCGCAGCCGATTTCGGCGCGCCGCCAGTGGCTGCTTGCGGGGCTGCTCCCGCAGCGACACCGGTCGGCTGCTTGGTCTTGCGGGGGACGGGGCGGGTGTTTGTCATTGTTCTATTGGTGCCGACGGTGGTTCCCGCAGGCTGCCGGTGGAGCCCGGCGCGGGAAGGCCCCCATTGTAGAATGCGCCGGTTTTTCCCTTCACCATCCCCGTCCTATGAAGCCGATCTCCCACTTCCTCGTCTTGTTCGCTCTTGCGGCAGCCAGTTTGACCGCCAGCGCCAATCCGCCAGCAGCGGCTGCCAAGCCCGATGTCGCCAAGGGCGAGGCCAGTTTTGGTGCCGTGTGCGCGGCCTGCCACGGCGCGGACGGCAACTCGGGAACCCCGGCTTATCCCAAGCTGGCGCAGCAGCACCCCGAATACCTGGTGAAGCAGTTGCAGGAGTTCAAGTCCGGCAAGCGCGACAACGCGATCATGAAGGGCTTCGCCTCGGCTTTGTCAGAAGACGATATGCGCAACATTGCCTATTGGCTCAGCAGCAAAGCTGCCAAGCCGGGTACGGCCAAGAACAAGGAACTGGTAGTGCTGGGCGAGCGGATTTACCGTGGCGGCGTTGCCGATCGGCAAATCCCGGCTTGTTCCGGGTGCCACAGCCCCACGGGCGCAGGGATTCCGTCGCAGTACCCGCGGCTGAGCGGTCAGCACGCCGATTACGCCGCAGCCCAGTTGACCGCATTCCGGGGCGGCGTGCGCAACAACAACGCGCAAATGAGCCAGGTCGCAGCCAAGCTCAATGACCGGGAAATTCAGGCATTGGCAGACTACGTAGCCGGTTTGCGCTAAGCTGATTTTTCTGATCGATCAGGGCGGACGTTTCGACAGACCGTCCGCCTTTGTTTTTGGGAATTGGTTAAAGGGAGATTTCTATGCGCGCTTCTGAGATCACGCCCCGTGCGGTATACGAATCACGCCGCAGCCTGTTGCAGGGCGCGGTGGCGGCCGGCTTGGGCGTCCTGGCGCCAAAGGCGCTGCAGGCCCAAAGCGCGCGCCCAGGCGTCTTGGCCGCCTTGGAGGCGCGCAAAACTGCGGTCCCGGGTGCCATGTCCGTGGACAAGCTGACGCGCTACCAGGACGCGTCCACGTATAACAATTTTTACGAATTCGGCACCGACAAGGCCGATCCGGCGCGCAACGCCCACACGCTGAAAACCACGCCCTGGGCAGTGGAGGTCGGCGGACTGGTCAAAAAGCCGGGCACCTACGGCCTTGAGGACCTGCTCAAGCTCAGCCCGCTGGAAGAGCGCGTGTACCGCTTGCGCTGCGTGGAAGGTTGGTCCATGGTGATTCCCTGGGTTGGCTACTCCCTGGCCGAGTTGATCAAGCGGGTCGAACCCCTGGGCAGCGCCAAGTACGTCGAGTTTGTCAGCCTGGCCGACCCCAAGACCATGCCTTTTGTAGGCAGCCGCAGCCTGGACTGGCCTTACGCCGAAGGCTTGCGGCTCGACGAGGCGCGCCATCCCCTGACCTTGCTGGCTTTTGGCATGTATGGCGAAGTCCTGCCCAAACAAAACGGCGCGCCGGTACGCCTCGTCGTGCCCTGGAAATACGGTTTCAAAAGCGCCAAGAGTATTGTGAAAATCCGCTTTACCGAAAACCAGCCCGGCACCGCCTGGAACAAGGCTGCGGCCAATGAATACGGCTTTTATTCCAACGTCAACCCCGGTGTAGACCACCCGCGCTGGAGCCAGGCCAGCGAGCGGCGCATTGGCGAGGACGGCTTGTTTGACAAGCGCCGCAAGACCTTGATGTTCAACGGCTACGAAGCCGAGGTGGGCCAGCTCTACGCCGGCATGGACTTGCAGAAGTTTTACTGATCCCACGCGGCCTTGCGGCACGACGCAGACTCCCGGTGACCATGATGCAGCGCGGTTTGATCGCACGCGGACTGGGTGCTTCCGCAGCCAAGCCCCTGGTTTTTCTGCTGGCTTTGCTGCCTTTTTTCTGGCTCATCGGTGCTGCCGTGACCGAGCAACTCGGACCCAATCCGGCCGAGGCCCTGGTCCGCTCCAGCGGCGACTGGACCTTGCGAGCCCTGTGCGTCGTGCTCGCCGTCACGCCCTTGCGTGTGAGCCTGGGCTTGCCTGCGCTGGCGCGCTTGCGGCGCATGCTGGGTTTGTTTGTCTTCTTTTACGCCGCCCTGCATTTCCTGGCCTACGCCTGGTTGGACCAGGGGCTTGAAGCGGCGGACATAGCGATCGATGTAGCCAAGCGGCCTTTTATTTTGGTGGGTTTTGCCGCGCTGCTGTTGCTGTTGGCCCTGGCTGCCACCTCGTGGAATCGGGCCGTGCGCTGGCTCGGGGCTGCACGCTGGCAGGCTTTGCACCGGTCGGTCTACGCGGTGGCCGGTCTTGCGATCCTGCACTTCTTTTGGATGCGCGCGGCCAAGCGCCGGTTTGCCGAGGTGGTTGTGTACGCGGCGCTGCTGGGTCTGTTGCTGGCCTGGCGCGCGTGGCGGCGTTGGCGCAGCCGCCCCAGGCTTGCCTAGCGCAGCTGTTCGCCCGCGAACAGTCCCGCAACGCTTTCGCGTTCGCGCAGCACATGTACGGCCTCGCCGTCCACCAGCAGCTCGGCAGCACGCGGACGGGAGTTGTAGTTGCTGGACATGCTGACACAGTAGGCACCAGCCGATAAGACCGCCAGATATTCACCGGCCTGGGCCTGGATCTGCCGGTCACGCCCTATCCAGTCACCGCTTTCGCACACTGGGCCGACGACATCGCACAGCAGGGAAGGGTGGTCCGCGTGCTCCTGCAGCGGCACGATGCGGTGAAAGGCCTGGTACATGGCCGGGCGCGGCAGGTCATTCATGGCGGCGTCGACGATGCAGAAATTTTTCTGTTCGCCGGGTTTGAGGTAGAGCACCTCGGTCACGCAGACACCCGCATTGCCCACCAAAGACCGGCCGGGCTCAATCATCAATTTGCGCTGCCCGAAACCGCGTGCATCCAGCTTGGCCAGCAACTGCGCCCACAGCGCATCGGCCGCCGGCGGTGTGTCGCCGTTGTAGTCAATACCCAAACCGCCGCCCAGGTCAATGTGCTCCAAATGGATGCCGCCGGCTTCAATGGCCGCAACCAGCTCAAGCATGCGATCCATCGCGTCCAAATACGGCGCGCTCTCGGTGATCTGGGAGCCGATGTGGCAGTCGATACCGACGATGCGCAGCCCCGGCAGCAGAGCCGCACGCTGGTAGGTCGCGAGCGTGCGTTCATGGGCGACGCCGAATTTGTTCCCCTTGAGGCCGGTGGAAATATAGGGGTGGGTTTTAGGGTCTACATTGGGGTTGACGCGGATGCTGATGGGCGCACGGCATCCGCGCTCCAGTGCGACGGCGTTGAGCACGTCGAGTTCAGCCTCGCTTTCCACATTGAAGCAGCCGATGCCTGCGTCCAGCGCCTGGCGCATTTCCGCCCGGGTTTTGCCCACGCCGGAAAAAATCACTTTGGCGGCATCGCCGCCGGCCGCCAGCACGCGGGCGAGTTCGCCGCCGGAGACGATATCAAAGCCGCAGCCCGCACGCGCAAACACCTGCAAAACGCCCAAGGTGGAATTGGCCTTCATCGCGTAGCAAATTTGCGCATCGCGCCCGGCAAATCCCCTTTGGTAAGCCGCCAGCGCGGCCAGCATGGCGGCTTGGGAGTAGACAAAAAGTGGCGTGGCGTGGCGCTGCGCAAGCTGCTGCAGCGCACGCCCTTCGACGTACAACTGGCCCTCGTGGTAGTGCACAAAGGGTTGACCGGGGAGGGTGGCGGCGCTCATATCAGCGATCCTCGGCCAAAGGCCAGCGCGGCGAGATTGGCCGGATGTGCATACAGTTGCGCGCCCGGCGGGTCTTTGGGCAGGTACAGCGGTCCGGTCTGGCCACAGCCGCTAAGATGGACCAGGCACACTGCAATGGCGCAGGTGCGTAATTTTTTTTTCAGTTCAGGCGACATCGTCAAATTGTAATGAGCCCATCCCAGAGCGACTCCGAATTCATGAACCGCGCCGAAGCCTTGTTGCGCGCCGTGGAATTGGCCTGCGACCGCATCAACGACAGCGGCATGGGCGATATCGACAACCAGCGTGTGGGCGGCATGGTCACGCTTGTCTTTGAGAATCGCAGCCAGATTGTGGTGAACCTGCAAAAGCCCTTGCATGAGGTGTGGCTGGCAGCGCGCTCGGGCGGTTACCACTTCCGCTGGCAGGATGGACATTGGCAGGACAGCAAAGGCCAGGGTGAGTTTTTTGCCATCCTGGCGCGCGACGCCAGCGCGCAAGCGGGCGCTGCCTTGTTGTTCAGTGCCTCTGCAGCCTGAGGGCGGA
>CANCTD010000014.1 GCA_947380945.1 Comamonadaceae bacterium | reverse complement strand
ATGGACCTGATCGACGCCCATGAGTACGGCAACGGCACCTGCATCTTCACCCGCGATGGCGAGGCGGCGCGCTATTTCACCGATAACATTCTGGTCGGCATGGTGGGTGTGAACGTGCCCCTGCCTGTGCCGGTGGCCTACCACTCGTTTGGCGGTTGGAAGCGGTCATTGTTTGGCGACTTGCACGCCTACGGCCCCGACGCGGTGCGCTTCTACACCAAGCGCAAAACCATCACCCAGCGCTGGCCCTCGGCGGGCGTGCGCGAGGGCACGGTGTTCAGCTTCCCCAGCAGCAAATAAGCAGCTGCCGCAGCAGCGGCGCACCGAAGGCCTTTGTCAAAAGGTCTCGGTGTGCCCGTCTACTACCAGTTCCTGGCCGCTGATGCGCGCGCCTGCGCTCGACGTGACAAATAAGGCCATGTTGGCGATGTCCTGCGCAGACACAAAGGTGCGCAGCGACACCGTGCGTGTCAACTCCTCGCGCACCGCATCCAAGGTGGCGCCGGTTGCGGCGGCTTGTGCTGCGATCACGCGGTCCATGCGGTCGCCCGACACCGAGCCGGGGCAGATGCAATTCACCCGCACCCCCGCCGGTCCCAGCTCTTGCGCCAGCGCTTTGGTCAGGCCGCGAATCGCCCATTTCGCTGCCGTGTAAGGCGCGCGCTGCGGCAGGCCGAACAGCCCTGCCGTGGACGACATGTTGACGATGGAGCCGCTGCCCTGCGCCCGGAAAATCGGCGCGGCAAAGTGGGCGCATAAAAACACCGAATCCAGGTTGACCGCGATACAGCGCTGCCAATCGGCAAAAGCCATGTCTTCCACATTGGCCGTGGGGCCGGATACGCCGGCGTTGCTGACCATGATGTCCAGCCCGCCCAGGTGGGCGGTGGCTTGCGTAAACAGCGCGTGGACTTGCGCTTCCTGCGCCACATCGCACACCATTCCGGCCAGATGCGGACGGGCTTGCAGCGCGGTCTGCAGCGCTGCGGCGTCGGCATCGCAGATGTAGACGCGGGCACCCGCCGATGCGTATGCGTCTGCCATGACCAGCCCGATGCCCGATGCGGCGGCGGTGATCAAGACCCTTTGGTTCTGGTGCGTCATGGGAGTTTCCGGTTAGGTCAAACCCCCAAAGGATAATCCCCGCCAACATGGCATTGATTACCCTTCTGGACGCCCAACTCGCTTTTGGGCACGTACCCCTGCTGGACCATGCAGGTTTTTCATTGGAAACAGCCGAACGCGTCGGCCTGATCGGGCGCAACGGCACGGGCAAATCCTCGATGCTCAAGATCCTGGCCGGGCTGGAAAAGCCCGACGACGGCCTGGTACAGGTGCAAAGCAACACCCGCATTGCCTATGTCGCACAGGAGCCGCAGCTGGACGCCGCATCCAGCGTGTACGACGCGGTGGCCGAAGGTTTGCAGCGCGTGCGCCACCTCATTGAGGAATATTCACAGGGCCACGGCGACCTGGATGCGATGCAAAGCGAGATCGAGTCGCTGGACGGCTGGAACTGGGAACAGCGTGTGGGCGAAACCTTGCAGCGCCTGCACTTGCGCCCCGAGGCCATCGTCAGCACCCTGTCGGGTGGCACCAAAAAGCGCGTGGCGCTGGCGCAGGCCCTGGTGGCCCAGCCCGAGGTGCTGCTGCTCGATGAGCCCACCAACCACCTGGACCTGGATTCGATTGAATGGTTGGAGGGTTTGCTGGTTGACTTCAAGGGCAGCATCATCACCATCACCCACGACCGCTCGTTTCTGGACAACGTGGCGACCCGCATCGTCGAGTTGGACCGGGGCAAGCTTTTGTCCTATCCCGGTAACTTTGCGGCCTATTTGTTGCAAAAAGAAGAGCAGCTTGCGCAAGAGGCGGTCATCAACGCCCGTGCCGACAAGCTGCTGGCGCAGGAAGAGGTGTGGATCCGCAAAGGCGTGGAAGCCCGGCGCACCCGCGCCACGGCGCGCATCGTGCGCCTGGACCATTTGCGCGCTGCCCGCGAGGCGCGCCGCGAAGTGGTTGGCAGCGTCAATATGGATGTCAACAGCGGCGCGATCAGCGGCAAGCTGGTGGCCGAGTTGACCCATGTGTCCAAGACCTTTGGGGATCGAAAAATCGTGCACGACTTTTCGGCAACGATTTTGCGCGGCGACAAAATCGGTTTGCTCGGCCCTAACGGCGCAGGTAAAACCACGCTGCTCAAGCTGATTCTGGGCGAACTGCAACCCGACCCCGCACCCGCCAACGCCCCCGCGCCCGAACCCGGCCACAGCCCCTGGGGCACGGTGCGCCAGGGGGCGAATATTTCGGTGGCCTACTTTGACCAGATGCGCAACGCGCTGGACATGGACGCCACGCTGGAAGACTTCATCAGCCCGGGCAGTGAGTGGATCGAGATCGGCAACCGCCGCCAGCATGTCAAAAGTTATTTGGGCGATTTCTTGTTCTCGCCCGCGCGCGCCAATTCGCCGGTGCGTTCTTTGAGCGGCGGTGAACGCAACCGCCTGCTGCTGGCGCGCCTGTTTGCGCGCCCGGCCAATGTGCTGGTGCTGGACGAGCCGACCAACGACTTGGATATCGACACGCTGGAGCTGCTCGAAGACCTGCTGCAAAACTACGACGGTACGGTGTTTCTGGTCAGCCACGACAGGACCTTTTTGGACAACGTGGTCACCAGCACTATCGCCTTTGAGGGCGATGCGCGCTGGCGCGAATTCGAAGGCGGCGTGCAGGACTGGCTGACCCAGAGCAAACGCGCCAACGCCATCGCCCAGGCCAAAGGCCAAAAGGGCGCGCAGGCTTTCCACTACGAGCGCAGCGAAGCCGCAAAAGCGCAGCCAGCAGCAACGCCCGCTGCGACAACTGCCGCTGCGCCCGCCGCCAAAACCCGCAAGCTCAGCTACAAAGAACAGCGCGAACTCGAAGCCCTGCCCGCGCACATCGCCGCCCTGGAAGCCGAGCAAGCCGCCATCCATGCCGACTTGGCCGATGGCAGCCTGTACGCCCGCGACAACGCGCTGGCCCTGCAACGCACCCAGCGGGCGGCGGATATCGATGCGGAGTTGATGGCGGCGTTGGGGCGCTGGGAAGCGCTGGGCGGTTGACCCTTAGCGACCGGTAGCGATTAGGGCGCGACCACCGCCAGATTCGGGAAATAGCTGCGGTAGCGCGCCGCGTCCCGCGTGAGCAGCCGCAGGTTGCCGACCAGCGCATGCGCGCCGATGTAGAAGTCCGGCATGGGTGAGGTTTTGTTGCCCTGGGCCTGTCGGTAGACCTTGAAGGCTTGGCCTGCCAGAAAAGCGGCGTCCCAAGGCAGGGCCTCGCGCACCAGCGGCAGGCCGGCCAGGGCGGCTTCCAGGTCGCTGGCCCGCTCAAAGCGCGGGCTCAGTTCGGCCAGGATCAGCGGGTTAATCACCAAGGGCCCCAGCGCCGCGCAGTGTTCCAGTTGGTCCAGCGACCAGTCGGCCCATTGCGCATCGTCGGCCAGCACATCGATCAGGATGCAACTGTCCACCAGCGTGCCGCGTGACAGGGCATGCACCAGGTAGCGCGCGTCCGGTTCGGCTACGCGCAGTGCACTCGTTGCCACGGCTCAGGCCCGCAAAAACGCCATGAATTCGTCGGTCCCCATGTCCTTGAACTGCAAGGCGTTGGCGCTGCCGCGCACCCTGGCGAAGGCGGCGCGGGCGGTGGTAGCAGGGGCGGTGACGGCGCGCAGAATGACCTCGCCGTTGTCGCGCACCTCGAATTCGACTTCGCTGTGTGGGTGCAAACCGGCTTTCTCGCGCACGGCTTGCGGAATCGTGACCTGTCCTTTGCTGGTGATTTTCACGGCAATCCTTACTTTTGATGGTAAGAATCTTACCGCGCTTTGCCCGTTCTGTGCAAGCTAGCGCTCTTTCACATAGGGTTTGCCAATCGCTTGCGGTGCGACCGCTTTGCCGATGAAGCCGGCCAGCAAGACCACCGTCAGCAGGTAAGGCAGGGCCTGGATGGCTTGCACCGGCACCTCGCCCACGCCGGGCAGCACCACCCCTTGCAGCCGGATCGCGACCGCGTCAAGAAAGCCAAACAGCAGACAGGCCCACAGCCCACCCGCAGGTTGCCAGCGCCCGAAAATGAGTGCCGCCAGCGCCATGAAGCCGCGCCCGGCTGTCATGTGCGGCGAGAAGCTGGCGCTTTGGGCCAGCACCAGGTAGCTTCCGGCCAAACCGCACAGCAGTCCGTTGAGAACCAGCGCGCGGTAACGCAGCCCGGCCACCGAGACACCGGCGGCATCCACCATCTGCGGGTTTTCGCCTACGGCACGCAGGCGCAGACCAAAACGGGTGCGAAACAGCAGCCACCAGCTTGCAGGCACCAGCGCGTACGCCAGGTACACCAGCGCGCTATGCCCCAGCAGTGCCTCGCCCGCGATGCGTCCGATCAGCGGTACAAAAGCCAGCAGCTCGCCGGCCTGCGGCAGCAGCGGCTGCATACGCACACTGCTGGCCAGTGGCGGAGTTTGCCCGCCCTGGTGGAACCAGGCGATGCCCAGCACCACGGTCAGCCCTGTGGCGATGATGTTGATCGCCACGCCTGAGACCACCTGGTCGCCGGGATAGCTTACGCAGGCCAGACCGTGCAGCATGGACAGCGCCACCCCAACCAGCATGGCAGCGGCCAGTGCCAGGATCCAGGAGCCACTGGCCGCGCCTGCTGCGCCTGCGGCAAAGGCGGCGAAGAGCATTTTTCCTTCCAAACCGATGTCCACCACGCCTGAGCGCTCGGCAAACAAACCGGCCAGAGCGCACAAAATCAGCGGCGTGGCCAGGCGCACGCTGGAGGCCAGCACCGAGGCGATCAGGACCTCATCCATGCGGCGCTCCCGAAAGACCGCATGCGCGCAGCGCCCAGGCCAGGGGCGGTGCGATCACATAGGTCATGGCGCCCGAGAACAGCACCACAAAACCCTGCAGCATCACCACCATGTCGCGGCTGAAGCCGGGTACGTCAAAAGCCACTTCGGCACCACCCTGGAACAGTGCCCCGAAGAGCAGGCTGGAGCAGACAATGCCCAGCGGGTGGTTGCGCCCCATCAGCGCCACGGCAATGCCGGTAAAGCCTGCGCCGCTGACAAATTCGAGCACCAGTTTGCCGCTCACGCCTGCGACTTCGTTCATGCCGACCAGGCCCGCCAGGGCGCCTGAAATCGCCATCGCCAGCATCACTTTGCCCTGAGGCCGTATGCCTGCATAGGCCGCAGCGCCCGGGCTCGCACCGACCGCCCGCAGCCCGTAACCGGCGCGGGTGTGCCACAAAAACACGTACACCGCGACACAGCACAGCAGTGCCAGCAACAGGCTGAGGTTCAAGGGCGACGAAGGCCAGTCCACGCCCCAGACGGCCAGCGCTGCCTGCACCGAAGGCAGCTTGGCCGAAGGCGCAAAGGGTGGGCTCTCAATCGCCATATTCCCCCCGGGGCGCAGGTGGTTGACCAGCAGGTACACCAGCAGCGTGCTGGCCAGGAAATTGAACATGATGGTGGTGATTACCACGTGGCTACCCCGGTAGGCTTGCAAATACGCGGGAATCGCGGCCCAGACCATGCCGAATAGCGCGCCTGCCAGCAGCATCAGCGGCAGCATGGCCCAGGCCGGCAGCAGCGGTGCCCAGGCCAGCGCCACCAGCGCCACGCCCAGGCCACCCAGCGTCGCCTGGCCTTCGCCGCCGATATTGAACAAGCCGGCATGAAAGGCCACGGCCACCGCCAGACCGGTGAAGATAAAACTGGTGCTGTAGTAGAGCGTGTAACTCAGACCCCGGGCGCTGCCAAATGCGCCGTGCACCAGCGCGGCCAAAACCTGCGGCGGGCTTTGCCCGACCAGCGCCACCACTGCCCCCGCCACCAGCAATGCCACCGCCAGACAGACCACAGGCAGCAGCACCAGATCGGCCCAGCGCGGCAAGGGTTGCGTCATGCCGCGCCTCCGGCCATCAAGATGCCAAGGCGGGTCTCGGTGCAATCGGCAATTGCCAGCGCGCCGGTGATACGACTCTGGTGCATCACCAGCACCCGGTCGCACAGCGCCAGAATTTCATCCAGTTCGCTGGATACCAGCAAAACCGCGCCGCCGGCGTTGCGCAAGGCGCGCAACTGCGCATAAATGAACTCAATCGCGCCGATGTCCACCCCGCGCGTGGGCTGGCCCACCAGCAAGACGCCGGGTGCCTGGCCCAATTCGCGCGCCAGCACCAGCTTCTGCTGGTTGCCGCCGGAAAACTTGCTGCTCTTCAAGCGCACATTGCGCGGCCGCACGTCAAAGCGCTCCATGAGCGCCGCAGTACCCGTCTGCATGGCCGCCTTGCGCATCCAGGGGCCGTGGCTGTAGGGCGCTCGGTGCGCATAGCCGAGCACGCCGGACTCCCAGGCGGCAAACTCCATCACCAAGGCCCGCGCCTGCCTGTCCTCAGGCACATGGGCCAGCCCGAGTGCGCGGGCCTGCTGCGGCTCCAGCCATTGGGCGGGCGTGAAGAGGTGATCGCCTACTTGCAAGCTGCCCTGCGCAGGCGTGCGCAGACCGCACAGCACTTCGAGCAGCTCGCTCTGACCATTGCCGGCAACCCCAGCCACGCCGACGATTTCGCCCGGGAACAGCTCCAGGTCCACCTGCTGCATGCGCAGAACACCCAGGGCATCGCGCACGCCAAGTCCACGCGCTCGCAGCACCGCGTGTGCAGGGGCCTGCGGCGGGCGGCTTGGTGCATCCGGCACGCGCCCGAGTTGCACCTTGCGACCGACCATGGCTTGCGCCAGCGATTCGATGCTGGCTTGCGCAATGGGCAATTCCTGGACGACCCGCCCGGCGCGCATGACCGTGACACGGTCGCACAAGGCCATCACTTCCTTGAGCTTGTGGGTGATCAAAATCACGGTGGTGCCCTGGGTCCGCAACTGCCGCAGCACCGCAAACAGCTGCAGGGTTTCCTGCGGCGTGAGCACCGCCGTGGGCTCGTCCAGAATCAGAATGCGCGCGCCCCGGTACAGCGCTTTCAGAATTTCCAAGCGCTGCCGGTCACCCACGGCCAGATCAGCCACCAGGGTATCGAGTGGCACATGCAGGCCTGTGCTTTGCATCAAGGGTTCCAGGCGCGCACGCGCCTGCGCGCTCGCCCGCTGCAGCAGCCAATGGGGCTCGGCTCCGAGCACGATGTTGTCCAGCGCGCTCAGGGTTTCGACCAGCATGAAATGCTGGTGGACCATACCGATACCGAGCGCAATTGCGTCGTCCGCGTTGTGGATCTGCGCGGGCTTGCCCAACACCGTGATGTCGCCACGGTCCGCCGGGTAAAAGCCGTAAAGCACCGACATCAAGGTGCTTTTGCCCGCCCCGTTTTCGCCGACGATGCCGTGCACCGTGCCGCTTTGCACGGACAGGTCCACATCGGCATTGGCCTCTACCGCGCCAAAGCGCTTGCAAATGCCGCGCATCTGCACCGCCAGCATGCCGGGGCTGTCAGGCTGGCGCATCACAGGGCCGGGCAAACGCGCATGGAATCCCCGGCCCGGCGTGGTGGCTGTCAGTACTTACAGGCGTTGTCGGCCATGTAATCGGCCACTTTGATCTTGCCGCTGATGATTTCGGCCTTGGCCGCATCGACGCGCTTCTTCATGTCGGGCGTCACCAGCTTGGCGTTGTTGGCGTCCATCGCATAGTCCACGCCGCCTTCTTTCAAGCCCAGCACCGTGATGCCGGGGGCGAAAGATTTGGAGACGTTGTAGACCGCCACATCGACGCGCTTGAGCATGGATGTCAGCATGGTGCCGGGCTGCAGGTGGTTCTGGTTGCTGTCCACGCCGATAGCGAGTTTGCCGCTGTCTTTGGCTGCCTGGTACACGCCGGTACCGGTGCCGCCCGCTGCGGCAAACACCACGTCCGCGCCCTTGGCGAATTGCGCTTTAGCCAGTTCGCCGCCACGGGTCGGGTCGTTCCAGGCCGCGCCGGTGGTGCCGGTCATATTGGCAAAGACCTCGGCCTTTGCATTGGCAAATTTGGCACCTTGTTCATAGCCGCATTGAAAACGGCGGATCAGCGGAATGTCCATGCCGCCTACAAAGCCGACCTTGCCGGTCTTGCTCGCCATAGCCGCCATGGCACCGACCAGAAAGCTGCCTTCCTGTTCCTTGAACACCACCGACTGCACATTGGGCAGGCCGACCACCATATCGACAATCACGAAGTTGAGTTTGGGGAACTCTTTGGCTACTTTTTCAATCGCAGAGGCCTGCGAAAAACCCACACCGATGATGGGGCTGGCACCCTTCTCGGCCATGCGGCGGATCGCTTGCTCGCGCTGCGACTCGTTGGCAATCTCGAATTCCAGGTACTGCTTGCCCGTCTCTTTCTTCCAGTTTTCCATGCCCACGTAGGCCGCTTCATTGAACGATTTGTCAAACTTTCCGCCCATGTCGTAGACGATGGCGGGTTCGGCTGCTGCCGCAAACGATGCCGCAAGGGCGGCGGCGAGCAGGCTGAGGCGGGCGGTGTTAGAAAACGGCATAAAAATCTCCCGGAGAGAAGGTGAATGAATAAAGGGGCGCGCCGCAAATAGTACCTATAAATTCGCGCGACGCTTGCAAACTATGGTCTCAGCCGGGCGCGGGCATCCGTCACAATCGCCCGACACCGCTGCGACTGCACAGGGCAAAGCAGCATTTTTTACCGGAAAGTGGCCTCCATGATTCTGATCGCCGGTTCTTCCAATCTGGACTTTGTGGTGCGTGCGCACCACATTCCCGCGCCGGGTGAGACCGTGCTCGGGCGGGACTTTCAGACCTTTCCGGGCGGAAAAGGGGCGAACCAGGCGGTGGCCTGTGCGCGGGCGGGCGGGGCTGTGACGCACTTTCTGACCGGTCTGGGCGCTGACGCCTTTGCGGCACCCTTAGAGGCGTCGCTGGCCGGTGCGGGTGTGCACCTCCATGCGGTCCGCCCCGCGAACCAGCCCACGGGAACCGCGTTCATCTGCGTTTCGGACGCCGGTGAGAACGCGATCACGGTCGCCCCCGGAGCCAACAGCAGCCTGCGGCCCGCGCACCTGCCGCCTTTGGACGGATTCAGCCATTTGCTCATGCAGCTCGAGATTCCGCTGGACACGGTGCAGGCTTATGCCCACGCGGCCCATGCAGCCGGGGTGACCGTGGTCTTGAATGCCGCACCGGCGCGCGCCCTGCCGCAAGCGCTTCTTGACGATGTGGATGTGCTGATCGTCAACGAAGGCGAGCTCGCGGCGCTGACCGGCCCGGTGGGCGATACCGCGCAGCGCGTGGCCTTGCTCGCAGCGCCCACGGTGGTGGTGACCCTGGGCGCGCGCGGCTGTGTGGCGCGCCACCAGGGCGTTTGGCTGGAGCAGCCCGCATTCGCTGTCGATGTGGTGGACAGCACCGGCGCGGGTGACACGTTTTGCGGCGCGCTGCTGGCTGCCTGGAGCGCGGGCGCCGACATGGCCACCGCTTTGCGCCGCGCCAATGCCGCGGCGGCCCTGGCCTGCACCCGCATGGGCGCGCAGTCCAGTGTTCCTGGTGTCGCCGAAGTCGACCAATTTTTGCTAAACCACCCTTCGCTATGACCGCTTCCAGCACCTCTTCCGCGCCCCGCAAAGTGATTTACGACACCGACCCGGGCGTGGATGACGCCATGGCGCTGTACTACGCGCTCGCGCATCCAGGCATCGATACAGTTGGCATCACCACCACCTTTGGCAATGTGACAGTTGCGCAGGCTGCGACCAACGCCCTGTATCTGTGCGCGCTGGCGCAGCGCACGCTGCCGGTTACCCGTGGTGTTGCGCGGCCCTGGGTCAAGCCCGGCGAGGCCCCGCCTGCCCATATCCATGGCGCGGACGGCTTGGGCAATTTGCCCCAGCGTGCGCCGCATGCGCGGGTGCTGGATCCGCGCCCATCGGCCCAATTCATTGTGGACATGGCGCGCGCCCATCCGGGCGAAATCACGCTGGTGGCGGTGGGGCCCCTGGGCAATCTGGCTGCCGCGCTGCTGCTGGAGCCGCAGCTGCCGCACTTGCTCCACGAAGTGATCGTAATGGGCGGCACCGTGCTGGAGCCGGGCAATGTGTCGCCGGTGGCCGAAGCGAATGTATGGAACGACCCGCATGCTGCTGACATCGTCTTCAACGCCGGCTGGAAGCTGACCATGGTCGGGCTGGATGTGACCCACCGTTTGATCCTGCCAGTCAGCCTGTTCGCGCGCATCGCCGCCCACCACCAGCATCCCGCCACCGACACGCTCTTGCACGCGGTCAATTTTTATGCCGGTTTTTACAGCGACCTGTATCCCCATGTGGCTGCCATCCACGGCTGCTTCGGCCACGATGTGCTGGCGTTTATTTACCTCAGCAACCCGGAGCTGTTCACCCTGGAACACGGCCGTGTGCGCGTGGTCACCGATGGATTGGCGCAAGGGCAAACCGTGTTGCGGCGCAAAACCATTCCCTACCCGCAAGCCGGTTGGGATCCGCAAACGCCCACCACCGGCGTTTGCATGCAGGTCGACCATGCGGCGGCGGCTGAGGTGTTCACCCGCACCATGCTCGGCGATTGGCTGCGCCCGCAACAGCCTGGTTAACGACCCACTTGTTCGCCCCATTTGAACGCCCTATTCGGACGCCCCACGCCATGCACACGCCGCAGCACGCCACCGACCCGCACCTGCCCATCGTTGACTTTGCCGACGCAGATGCCCCCCGCGCCTTTGTCGCCAGCCTGCACCACACCGGTTTTGCGGTGCTCAAAAACCACCCGCTGGAGCAGGCTTTGGTTGACGGCATTTACGCCGAATGGCTGGACTTTTTCCACAGCGCTGCCAAGTTTGACTACCCCTTTAATACCCAGACACACGACGGCTACTTTTCCACCGCCGTCTCAGAGACGGCCAAGAACCACAGCAAAAAAGACGTCAAAGAGTTTTTCCACATCTACCCCTGGGGCCAGTACCCGGCGCAGGTGAGTGACGCTGCCTTGCGCTACTACGCGCGCGGCAAACAACTGGCGACCACTTTGTTGCAGTGGGTGCAGGACGGCTCACCGTCGGAGGTGCGGGCGCGCTATTCCCAGCCTTTGCCCGACATGCTCGAGGGCAGCGAACACACGCTGTTGCGGGTGCTGCACTACCCGCCGCTGAGCGGCCAGGAGGAGCCCGGTGCCATGCGGGCTGCTCCGCACGGCGATATCAACCTGCTGACCATCCTGCCCGCTGCCACCGAGCCGGGTTTGCAGGTGCTGGGCACGGACGGCGGCTGGCACGATGTGCCCTGTGACTTCGGGCTGCTCATCGTCAACATCGGCGACATGCTGGAAGAAGCCTCGGGCCGCTACTTTCCGTCCACCGTGCACCGCGTGCTCAACCCGGTGGGCGAAGCGGCGCGCAAATCACGGGTTTCGCTGCCGCTGTTTTTGCACCCGCGCAAAGAGGTGGTGCTGTCCGAGCGCTACACCGTAGGCAGCTATTTTGAGGAGCGCATCCGCGAGTTGCGGATCAACGGTTAAGGCCCGGGCGGACCGACCGCTCAGCCCGCAAACGCCGCGATACCGGTCATGGCGCGCCCCAGGATCAGGGCGTGGATGTCGTGCGTGCCCTCATACGTGTTCACCACTTCCAGGTTCACCAGGTGGCGGGCCACGCCGAATTCGTCGCTGATGCCGTTGCCGCCCATCATGTCGCGCGCCAGGCGTGCGATGTCCAGCGCCTTGCCGCAGGAGTTGCGTTTCAGGATCGAGGTTACTTCCACACTCGCTGTGCCCTCGTCTTTCATGCGGCCCAGGCGCAGGCAGCCTTGCAGGCCCAGCGCGATTTCCGTTTGCATGTCGGCGAGCTTTTTCTGGATCAGCTGATTGGCGGCCAGTGGGCGGCCGAACTGCTGGCGGTCCAGCGTGTACTGGCGGGCGCGGTGCCAGCAGTCTTCGGCGGCACCTAAAGCGCCCCAGGCGATGCCATAACGCGCGCTGTTCAAGCAGGTGAACGGGCCTTTGAGGCCGCGCACTTCCGGAAATGCGTTTTCCTCTGGGCAGAACACGCCGTCCATCACGATCTCGCCGGTGATGCTGGCGCGCAAACCCACTTTGCCGTGGATGGCAGGCGCGCTTAAGCCCTGCATGCCTTTTTCGAGGATGAAGCCACGGATGGGGCCGACCGAGCCGCCCTCAGAAACTTCTTTGGCCCAGACCACAAACACATCGGCAATCGGGCTGTTGCTGATCCACATCTTGGAGCCGCTCAATTTGTAGCCGCCGGCCACCTTTTGCGCACGGGTCACCATGCTTTGCGGGTCCGAGCCGTGGTTGGGCTCGGTCAGGCCGAAGCAGCCAATGGTCTGGCCGGTGGCGAGCCGGGGCAGGTATTTCTGGCGCTGCGCCTCGGTGCCGAATTCGAAAATCGGCAGCATGACCAGCGAGCTTTGCACGCTCATCATGGAGCGGTAGCCGCTGTCCACGCGCTCGACTTCGCGGGCGATCAGGCCGTAGGCCACGTAGTTGAGCGCCGGGCCGCCGTAGGCTTCGGGAATGGTCGGGCCTAGCAGCCCGAGTTCGCCCATTTCCCGGAAGATGGCCGGGTCGGTGCTTTCGTTGCGAAAAGCCTGCGTGACGCGCGGCAGCAGTTTGTCCTGGCAGTACGCGGCGGCGGCGTCGCGCACCATGCGTTCGTCATCGCTGAGCTGGGCGTCCAGCAAAAAAGGGTCTTGCCATTGGAATGCGGCGTGGGCCATGGGGTGGGTCTCCGGAAAAGCAAACCCGCCAAAGCGGCGGGTCGTGCTGTTCGTTGGAGTTTACTGAGGTGCACAAACGCATAGGCGACACTTGCGGTCTGTCACCCATCACCCTTGTGCCAAACCTATTTGGATATTTGCCACGCACTGCGCTGGCGCTGTGCTTCGCGGCCGCTTTGCTGCTGTGTGCGCCCGCGCAAGCCTGGGGCCCGGTGGGCCACCAGACCGTGGCCATGGCTGCGCGCGCCCAGCTCACGCCCGAGGCACTGGCCCATTTGCAGGAGCTCCTGGCGCTGGAGCCCGGCAGCACGCTGGGCGGCCTGTCCACCTGGGCCGATGAACACCGCAGCCCCGAGACTGCGCCTTGGCATTACGTCAACTTCCCACAGGCTGACTGCAATTACCGGCCTGCGCGTGACTGCCCGGACGGCCAGTGCATCGTCGCGGTGCTGGAGGCGCAGTTGCGGATCCTGGCGTCCCGCGCCTCGCCACCTGCGCGTTTACAGGCGCTCAAATGGGTGGTGCATCTGGTCGCCGATGTCCACCAGCCCTTGCATGCGGGGATGGCCGAGGACCGGGGCGGCAACCGCTACCAGCTGCAGTTTTTGCTACGCGGCAGCAATTTGCATGCGCTCTGGGATTCGGGCCTGATCCGCCACATGGGCCTGGACGCGCCCACCCTGGCTGCGCGCTTAGCCCGCCAGTTCTGGCCTTCTTCGCCGGGTAGTGTGAGCGTGCGCGCTGCAGCCGAAGAGTCCTGCCGGATTGCGCGCCAGCCCGGTTTCTATCCGGACGCCCTGGTGGGGGCGGACTACATCGTCGCGTACAGCCCCATCGTGGAGCAACGACTCTGGCTTGCCAGCGTGCGACTGGCTGCACTTCTGAACCGGGCTTTGCGGTAGATTGGGCTCTTAACCCTTAGTGAGCCCTCCATGACCAACGCAACGACCTCGACCGACTCCGGTATTGTCCAGCTCACGATTAGCCCGCGCATCCGGCGCTCGCCTTTTTACGCGGCCACGGTGCGCGACGGGGTCAGCCATTTCACGGTCTACAACAAGATGCTGATGCCGCTGTCCTTCGGCCATTTGTCGGCCGAATACCAGCGCCTGATGCATGGCGTGGCCATGTGGGATGTGGCGGTGGAGCGCCAGGTGGAAGTCAGCGGCCCCGACGCGCACGCCCTGGTGCAAGCCCTGAGCGCGCGCGACCTCAGCACGATGCAAGTCGGGCAGGGTAAATACGTCGCCATGTGCGACCACAGCGGGCGCTTGCTGAACGACCCGGTATTGCTCAAGCTGTCGGACCGTTACTGGTTTTCGCTGGCCGACAGCGACATGCTGATGTGGGTGCGCGCGGTGGCCGCCGAACGCGGCTTCGCTGTCGATGTGTGCGAGCCCGATGTGTCCCCGCTGGCGATCCAAGGCCCCAAGGCTGAGGCCCTGGCGGTCAAGTTGTTTGGCGAGCGCGTTCGCGCCATCAAGTACTTCGGCTGCATCGAGACCGACTTGCAGGGCATTCCCTTGGTCTTGTGCCGCTCCGGCTGGAGCAAACAGGGCGGCTTTGAGCTGTTTTTGCGCGACGGCAGCCGGGGCGACGCATTGTGGGAAATGGTCAAAGCGGCGGGCCAGGAATTTGGCATTGGCCCGGGCGCGCCCAACCACATTGAGCGGGTGGAAAGCGGCTTGCTTTCCTGGGGCGGTGACACCACGCCGGACACCAATCCATTTGAAGCCAATATGGCCAAGTTCGTCGATGTGGACTGCGCGGCCGACTACATCGGCAAAGCGGCTTTGCAAAAAATTGCCGCGCAGGGACCGGCGCGCCTGATGGTGGGCTTGCGCCTGGACGGGCAGGCCCCGTCGGACTGGCCGCTGATCGAGCGTGCGCCGGTTTTGCTGGACGGCCGCCAGGTCGGAACCATGTCGGCGGTGGTGTTCTCACCCGCTTTGCAATGCACCATCGGCATCGCCCAGGTGCAGCGCGAAGTCGTTCAGGCCGGGCAGCGGGTGCAGGTGGTCACACCCATAGGCCTGCAGGGCGCGGTAACCCAGGCCTTGCCTTTTATTTAGGCGCAGCGTCCGCGCGGCGCGGCCAGGGCAGCGCGCCCCACATGCCGCTGGACATGGACGTGCCCGCCACGATCACCAGCGCGCAGGTGACCATCCAGGGCGTGACCACTTCGCCGAAAAACACCACGCCGTACAGCACCGCGAACATGGGAATGGCAAAGGTCACCGACAGCGTGCGCGCGGGACCGGCCCGCTGGATCAGGCGGAAAAACAGCAGATACGCCGACCCCGTGCACAGGACGCCGAGCGCCAGCGCGGCCAGCCAGGCCGCGTGCGACGCCGGCTGCTCGGGCCAGTAATAAAGCGTCAGAGGTGCCAGGGCGACGCTCGCCCCGAGCTGGCTCCCGGCGGCCATCACCAGCGGCGGCACGCCTGTGGCAAAACGCTTGGTGATGCTGGCGGCCAGCCCGTAGCAGACGCAGGCAAACAGGCAGGCCAGGACCGCCCAACCGGTTGCCGTGCCACCGGCTACCGGTTGAAAACTCACCTTGTCCCAGGCCAGCATGGCGACACCGCCAAAGCCAATGGCCAGGCCGACCATGCGCGTGGCGTTCGGCCGGTCCTTGAGCCAGGCCCAGGCCACCAAGGCGCCGAAGAGCGGGACCGTGGCATTGAGAATGGACGACAGCCCAATCGAAATCGACAAGAGCGCAAAGGTAAAGCAGGCAAAAGGAATCGCCGAATTCAGCAGGCCAATCGACAAAGCCAGTTTCCAGTGTGTGCGCAAATCCCGTAGCAGACCGCGCATCGCCAGCAGCGGCATCAGCATCAGCGCGGCAATGCCCACGCGCAGACCGGCGGTGGGCAGCGCGCCGAACTCCACCGTGGCGATGCGCATGAACATAAAGGACGCGCCCCAAATGGCTGCGAGCAACACAAACTCCGCCTGCCAGGGCGGCGAAAAATTCTTCAAGGGGAAATTCATAAAGCCTTTTCAAGTTGCAGCAGGGCGATCTTGCGCTCCAGTCCACCGGCGTAACCGGTAAGCGCACCCTTGCTGCCCACCACGCGGTGGCAGGGCACGATGATACTGAGCGGGTTGCGCCCGACCGCTGCGCCCACGGCGCGCGAAGCCGCGGGCTGCGCCAGGTAGCGCGCGATCTCGCCATAGCTTTGCGTCACGCCGTAGGGGATCGCGCGCAGCCGCTCCCACACGCTTTGCTGAAACGCGGTTCCCAGCGACAGATCCAGCGGCAGGTCAAAGCGCGCGGTTTGCGCAGCAAAGTAGGCCCTGAGTTGGGTGGCAGCGGCTTGCAGTACCGGGTGCGTAGGCTCTAGTGCCCACTGTTGTGGATCGGGCTGGTGTGCTTGCCCGTCGAACCAGACGCCGCACAGGCCCTGCGCGCTGGCGGCTAGCGTCATGTTGCCCAAGGGGCTTGTACAGGTGGCGCGCACGATGGGCGCAGTGGCGGCGGGGCTTGTCATGGGGTGTGTGCTCCAGTCGGATTGGGCGCATGCCAGGCGCGGATGACGGCGTAACTGCGCCAGGGGGCCCAGGCGGCAAAGGCTTTTTCCACTGCCCGCGCGGGCGCGGGTTCATGGCGCACACCGAGGGCGTGTTGCAGCGCCACGTCTTTTGCGGGCAAGGCGTCGGGCCAGCGCAGCGCGCGCATGGCGATGTACTGCGCAGTCCAAGGGCCTATACCTGGGAGTGCTTGCAGTTGCGCCAGCGTACGGGCGACCTGGGCGCCGGGTGTCAGGTCCAACTGGCCCTGGCATACCGCCTGCGCCAGCGCAATCAAGGCCTGTTGCCGCTGCCGCGCCACGCCTAACGCCCCCAGCTCCGAAGCGTTCACGGCGGCCAGTGTTTGCGCGCTGGGAAACAACTTGCGCAGTTCGGGCCAGGGCGTTGTCACGTCCTCGCCCCAACGTTGTACCAGCCGCTGGGTCAGGGTGCGGCCCGCCGCCACCGTGACCTGCTGGCCCAGGATGGCGCGCACGGCCAGCTCGAAGCCGTCCACCGTGCCGGGAACGCGCAGGCCATCCAGGCCGGGAAAGCGTGCGTCCAGCACCGCGTTGATGGCCAGCGGGTCGGCATCCAGGTCCAGCCAGGCGCGCAGGCGGGCCAGCACCTGGGGCAGGACCGGCAGTAGCGACGCGCTGACGTGCAGGGCCACGCGGCACTGCTGCGCACCAAACTGGCCATGCACCCAGCCGCGCAGGCGAGCCGTGGGTGTGTCGACCGCCACCGTTCTGGCGATGGATGCGCCAGCCGGATCGACATGCTCCACGCCCTCCAGGCCGCGCTGGGCCAGAAAACCCAGCATGGCTGCGATGTCGTAGGGTGGGCGGTAGCTGGCGTGCAGGCGCAAACCGCTGGCTTGTGCGCTGGTCTTGGGTGCAGCAAGCCGGACACCGGCCTTGCGCAAAGCCGTCGGCTGCAGCTGGTAATGCCCGACAAATGCCGCGTTAAAGCGTCGCACGCTGGCAAAGCCGCTGACATGGGCCACTTGTGCGACCTGCAAGTCGGTATCGGTGAGCAGTTGCTTGGCGGCCAGCAAGCGACGGGTTTGCAGGTATTGCAGCGGGCTCACGCCCCATTGCGCCTCAAAAATGCGGTGCAGATGGCGCGCGCTGATGCCCAGGCGCTGGGCAATCGCCGACACGACTCCGGCACGGGTGATGCCGGTTTGCACCACGGCGTCCAGCGCGCGCGCCGCTTCCCGGGCCAGGATGGCCGATGCGTCCTGCGCCGACCAGTTGGCGCATTCCAGGCCGCCGCGCGGTGCCAGCTCCGGCCGGCAACGCAGGCAGGGCCGAAAACCCGCCCGCTCGGCCTGCGCGGCCAGCGCAAAAAAGCGGCAGTTCTCGCGCTTGGGTGTGCGCACCTTGCACACCGGGCGGCAGTAAATGCCGGTGGACGTCACGCCGGTAAAAAAACGCCCGTCAAAGCGCGCATCCCGGGCTTTGAGGGCGAGATAATGGGCATCGTTGTCGAAAGCGGCTGGGGCAAACATGGGTAAATCATACGCAGGCGTTTGGCGCATTACTGGCCGTTTTCGGACATGCATTTGGGGTTGTTCGGATTGACCGGTGAAGGGCTGAAACCATGGATTGCATGCGGTATCATGAAACCCGTCGACCAAAGAAATGCATGCATACCAGGGAGTTGCCATGACTGCCGCCAAATCCACGACCAACAAACTCACCCGCCACCGTGAGCGCATGCGTGCCGCAGGCCTGCGGCCGGTGCAGTTCTGGGTGCCCGACACCCGCGCGCCCGAGTTCGTGGCGCTTGTGCGCCTCCAATGCCAGGCGCTGGCGAAGGACCCGGCGGAAAACGAGGTATTGGGCTTTACCGAGCAGGCGGCCACCCTGATAGCGTCCTGGGAATGATGCAACGCGGCGACCTGGTCACTGTGTCCTTGCAGGGCGACTATGGCAAGCCACGCCCCGCGCTGGTCGTGCAGTCCGATTTGTTGGCCGACTTGGACAGCGTCGTGCTGTGCCCCATCACCAGCGAACTTCGTGATGCAGCCTTTCGCGTCAGCATTGAACCGAGCCCCTCCAACGGCTTGCAAAAACTGTCGCAGGTGATGGCGGACAAACTGTCCACCTTGCCGCGCGCCAGAGTCAGCGTGCCTTTTGGGCGTTTAGATGATGAGCGCATGCGCGCCGTTGGCCGGGCGTTGTTGCTGGTGGTCGGTGTTATTTGATTACTCTTCAAAGGAAACCCGGTGGTTCGGGGTGCCATGCCTGTTGCCGCAGGCCAACCTAAAATTGCCCGGCTGCGATTGCATTTGATCGTTGTCGCACCTAAAAAGCTTGAAAGCTCCGCATGCAACTCTCCCCCAGCATCTTCAAAGCCTACGACATCCGAGGCATCGTGCCGTCCACCTTGACCGACGAGGTGGCGCTCGGTTTGGGGCGAGCCTTTGGCACGGTAGCCCGCGCGCAAGGCGAAACGATGGTGGCGGTGGGGCGCGACGGGCGCCTGAGCGGACCTGGATTGGCCGAGGCTTTGATGCGCGGCCTGCAAGAGGCGGGCATGCAGGTGATTGACGTGGGCATGGTGACCACGCCCCTGTTGTATTTCGCCGCCAACACGCTCTGCGCCAGCGGCATCCAGGTCACCGGCAGCCACAACCCCAAGGATTACAACGGCTTCAAGATGGTGATGGCGGGCAAGGCGATTTACGGCGATGAAATCCAGGCCTTGCGGCAAATGATGGTCGATGAATCGTGGCATTTGCACAGCGGCGGATCGCGCAGCAGCGCAGATGTGCTGCCCGCGTACACGGCGCGCATCGTGGGCGATATCCGTCTGGCGCGGCCTTTGAAAATCGTCGTCGACTGCGGCAACGGCGTGGCCGGCGCGTCGGCCCCGGCAATTTTGCGCGCCGTTGGTTGCGAGGTGACCGAACTGTTCAGCGAAGTCGACGGCACCTTCCCCAACCACCATCCGGACCCCAGCAAGCCGGAGAACTTGCGCGACCTGATCGCCGCCTTGCAGGCCAGTGATGCCGAACTCGGCCTGGCCTTTGACGGCGACGGCGACCGCCTGGGTATCGTGACCAAAGACGGTACGAATATCTTTCCGGACCGGCAGATGATGCTGTTCGCCCAGGACGTGCTGTCGCGCGTGCCCGGCGGCACGATTTTGTTTGACGTGAAATGCTCCCAGCGTCTGGCCCCGGCCATCACGGCGGCGGGCGGTGTGCCCATGATGTTCAAGACCGGCCATTCGCTGATCAAGGCGCAGATGAAGGCCATCCACTCGCCGTTGGGCGGCGAGATGAGTGGCCACATTTTTTTCAAGGAACGCTGGTTCGGTTTTGACGACGGAACCTATGCGGGCTGCCGTTTGCTGGAAATTGTCAGCAAGGTGGCGGACGCGAATGCGCTTCTCAACGGTTTGCCGTCGAGTTTTTCCACGCCCGAGCTCAACGTGCTGTGCGCCGAGGGCGAGCCGCACACGGTGGTGGCGCAGCTGGTGGCGAGAGCAACCTTTGCCGCACCTGCGGTGGTGAACACCATCGACGGCCTGCGGGTGGATTGGCCGGATGGCTTCGGCCTGGTGCGCGCCTCCAACACCACGCCGGTGCTGGTGCTGCGCTTTGAGGGCCACACGCCCGAGGCCCTGGCGCGCATCGAAGCCGAAATGCTCGCGCTTTTGCGTACGGTCAAGCCCGGCGCGCAAATTCAGGCCGCAGCGCACTGAAGAGCCGGCCAGCGCGTGGCATTGCAACTGCTCATCGTTAAGCTGTCCTCGCTGGGCGACGTGGTGCAAACCGCTGCGGTGGTGCAGGATGTGCTGCGCCGCTTTCCTGATGCGCAGATCGACTGGGTCGTTGAAGAAGCGTTTGCGCCTTTGGTCGCTTTGGTGGGCGGCGTGCGCCGGGTGATTCCGATCGGACAGCGGCGCTGGCGCAAGTCGCGCTGGAGCGCTGCTACCCGCCGCGCGCGCGCAGCGTTTGTGCAGGATTTGCAAGCCCAGACCTACGACGTGGTGCTGGACTTTCAAGGCCTTATCAAATCGGCTCTGGTGGCGCGCCAGGCGCGGCTGCGACCAGGCGGCTTCAGCGCCAGTTTTGCCAACGGCAGCGACGCCTGTTCTTACGAGTGGCCGGTGCGCTGGTTGTTACGCCGCAGTTTCCCCATGCCGCAGCGCATCCACGCGGTGGCGCGTTACCGCTTGCTGGCGGCCCTGGCGCTGGGCTACACCACCGACGATGCTGCGCGCGTGCGCTGGCTGCTCGCGCCTGTGGCTGCGCAGCACAAGACGATTGTGTTCGCCCACGGCACCACCCGCGCCGACAACGAGTGGAGCCCGGCCAACTGGTTGGCACTCGGCCAGCAGCTCATTGCCCAAGGCTTCGCGCTGGCCTTGCCCCAGTCCAATGACGCGGAGCAGGCCCGCGCCCAGGCCCTGGTCCAGGCATGGGGACCGCAGGCCAGTGTGTGGCCGCGCGAATCCCTGGCTGACGTTACCCGGCGCATGGCGGCCTGCGCGGGCGTCATCGGTGTCGATTCGGGTCTGAGCCATATCGCTGTTGCGCTGGGCTTGCCGCATGTGCAAATCTTCAGCCAAGACCGCGCCTGGCGCGCCGGGCCGGTGGGCCTGGCACACCAGCTTGCGGTGGGGGGACGGTTGACGCCGGATGTCGCAGCGGTTGAGCAAGCCTGGGAATCGGTTTGGGCCGCGCGCCCCGGGGCGGCTCTGTGACGCGGGCCGACAGCCTGCGCGCGCGCCTGGCTTTGCGGGTGTATGGATGGCTGTGCCGGGCTTTGGTGCCTGTGCTGCGATGGCGTCTGCGCCGCCGGGCCCGTGCCGAACCCTTGTACGGCGAACAGGTGGAACAGCGTTTTGGCCATTACGCCGCCGGTGTGTGCGCAGCGCTTGCGCAGGGTAGCGGCCCGCGGGTGTGGATTCACGCGGTATCGCTGGGCGAGACCCGGGCGGCAGCCTTGTTGCTGGCCGCTTTGCGCGCGGCCATGCCCGGCATGCGCCTGGTACTCACGCACGGAACCGCGACCGGACGCGCCGCAGGCGCGGCTTTGCTGCAGCCAGGCGATGTGCAGCTGTGGCAACCCTGGGACGCGCCAGACGGGGTGCAGCGCTTTTTAGACACGGTCAGGCCGCAGATGGGGCTGCTGATCGAAACCGAGGTCTGGCCAAATTTGGTAGCCCGATGCGCCCGCGCCGCAGTGCCTTTGTACCTGGTCAATGCCCGCTTGAGTGCGGCTTCGCTGCGCGGCTACCAGCGCGCGCCATGGCTGTCTGAACCGGCATTTGCCCATCTGGCCGGGGTTTGGGCGCAAAGCGATGCAGACGCCGCGCGGCTGCGTGCGCTGGGTGCGCCGGTGTGCGGCGTGCCGGGGAATTTCAAATTCGATGCCCGTCCGGATGCCGCGCAGGTCGCGCTTGGCAGCCTTGTACGCGCCGGACTCCATAAACCGGTGCTGATGCTGGCCAGCAGCCGCGAGGGCGAGGAGGCCCTGTGGCTGCAGGCTTTGCAGAC
>CANCTD010000013.1 GCA_947380945.1 Comamonadaceae bacterium | reverse complement strand
CTGACCGCGCCCTGGGTCCTGCGCAAACCGGCCGGTCGGGGTACATGGAAGCTGCGCGCGCTCAGCAACAGCCTGTGCGGCTTGCTCGCTTTGGCCGTGGGGCTTTGGCTGTTTGACCACGACGGCAAGATGGCCAGCTACGGTGGCTTGCTGGTAGCCAGCGCGGCCAGCCAGTTTGTCTGGATGCGGGGCGGCCGGTGAGCGCCGCTCCAACGGACGGCCTGCGGATACTTGCCGCGCGCCCCGAGCACCTACCGGCGCTGGAGGCACTGATTTTTGACCACGGTGCCAACATCTGGAACTACCTGCCTGTCGATGGCATCCGCGCCCACCTGGACGATGTGGCGCAGGGCGCCTACCACGGCGTGCTGGCGCTGCAAGACGGGCAGATCCTGGGCGCTGTGACCTTTGGCATCAACACCGACTTTGACCGCTACCTGTCCCCGTCGCTGCGTGGGACGCCGCAGGGCTATGTCAGCGAAGCGGTGGTACGGCGCGAATGGACGGGGCGGGGATTGGGTACGCGGCTGCTGCGCGAGGCGCTGGCCGTGCTGTCAATCATGGGCGTGCAGTTCGTGTTTATCGACCGCCATGCCGACAACCAGGCCTCGGCCGGCATGATGCGGCGCGCCGGGTTTGTGGAAATCGAAACCTACGCCGACCCCCGCCGGCGGCCGCACGGCTCGGGGCGCACCACGGTATGCCGCTTCAGTTGTGCGGATGAAACTGGTCCACCCGGTCCGTAATCACCCCGTCGGTTCCGAGGGCGATCAGGCGCTGGGCTTCCTGTTCTTCATTGACGGTGTAGCTGAGTAAGCGAAAACCCGCCGCTTTGGCATGCGCCACGGTTTCGGCGTTCCAGAGTTCATGGTTGCAAACAATGGCCCGGCACCGCAGCCGGGTGGCATGGGCCAGCCACTGCGCCCAGGACAGGTCTTTCAGCGCGTGGATCAGCAGGCCGCGTGGCAGCGCGGGCTGTGCGGCCAGCGCACCTTCGAGCGCGGGAATCTCAAAGGAGGTCAGCAAGGGCGGAACCGCCTGCGCGCGCCACAGCCGCGCCGCGTGCTGGGCCACGACCTCGCCGGTGTGGCGTTCGGTACCTATGGTCGACTTGATCTCCAGGTTCAGGAAGTAGCCGTTGGCGATGCAAAACCGGGCAATGCCTTCCATCGTGGGCAGCGGCTCGCCCGCGTAAGCCGCGCTGTGCCAGCCGCCGGCATCGAGCTGTGACAAGCGCTGCCAGGTGTGCTTGCCGGCCACAGCGGCGGTGGGCAGACCGTGACCGCTGGTGGTGCGCGCCAGCGTGTCGTCATGCAGCAGGAAGGGGACACCGTCGCTGCTGAGCTTCACGTCGCACTCAAACATGCGGTAGCCGTGGGATGCGCCCAGGCGAAATGCGGCCAGGGTGTTCTCGGGCGCCAGCGTACCGGCGCCGCGGTGGGCAATCCATGCAGGGTAGGGCCAGGCTTGCATAAGGTCTCTGTTGGGGGGTGGAGTGGCGCATTGTGCCCCTGCGTTAACATCCACCGCCCATCGAAAAAACGCCGCCTGCTTGCGGCCGGGCGACCACGCAGCCACTGATGAACGCCCCCACGCAGCTCTCCCACCTCGCCCCCGCCTTCGCCCGCCCCGTTGATACCGACAGCGCCAGCGCCCGTGTCCGCGAAATTCCGTACAACTACACCTCGTTTTCCGACCGCGAAGTGGTGATACGCCTGCTGGGCGAGTCCGCCTGGGAGACGCTCAACAGCCTGCGCGGCGAGCGGCGCACCGGGCGCTCGGCGCGCATGTTGTACGAGGTGCTGGGTGATATCTGGGTGGTGCAGCGCAATCCCTATTTGCAAGACGACTTGCTGGACAACCCCAAGCGACGTGCGCTCCTGGTCGAGGCCTTGCACCACCGCCTGGGTGAAATTGAAAAGCGCCGCACGCCGCAGACCGATCCGCAGCGCGATGCGGCAGTGGGTGATTTGCTCGCGGTTTCGCGCCGCGCGGTACAGGCTTTTGGTGCTTCATTTGCCGACATGGCTGCGTTGCGGCGCAAGGCTTTGCGGGTGCTGGGCCGGCGCACGGCGCGCGACAACATCCAATTCGACGGACTCAGCCGCGTTGCCCATGTGACGGATGCCACCGACTGGCGTGTGGAATACCCGTTTGTGGTGCTGACGCCCGACACCGAGGCGGAGATGGCGGGTCTGGTCAAGGCCTGCATCGAGTTGGGCCTGAGCATCGTGCCGCGCGGGGGCGGTACCGGCTACACCGGCGGCGCAGTGCCCCTGACCTGGAAGAGCGCGGTGATCAACACCGAAAAGCTGGAGGCCATGGGCGAAGTCGAGCTGCGCCGCCTGCCCGGGCTGGCGCAGGACGTAGCGACGGTGTGGAGCGAAGCCGGCGTGGTGACGCAGCGCGTGGCAGATGCGGCCGAGCGTGCCGGCTATGTGTTTGCGGTGGATCCGACCTCGGCCGAGGCGTCCTGCATAGGCGGCAACATCGCCATGAATGCGGGCGGGAAAAAAGCCGTGCTTTGGGGCACGGCCCTAGACAACCTGGCCAGCTGGCGCATGGTGACGCCGCAGGCGCAGTGGCTGGAAGTCACGCGCATAGGCCATAACCTGGGCAAGATCCACGACGCCGCCATGGTGCATTTCCGGCTGGATTATTTCGAAGCGGACGGCACCACACCGGTACGCAGCGAAGACCTGCATATTCCGGGCGCGAGTTTTCGCAAAGCCGGTTTGGGCAAGGACGTGACCGACAAATTTTTGAGTGGCCTGCCCGGCATCCAGAAAGAGGGCTGCGACGGTCTGATCACCAGCGCGCGCTGGGTGGTGCACCGCATGCCGCAGCACACCCGCACCGTATGCCTGGAGTTTTTCGGCCATGCCCGCGAGGCGGTTCCCAGCATCGTGGAGATCAAGGATTTCATGTTCGCGCAGGCGCAGCGCAGCGGCGTGCTGCTGGCGGGCCTGGAGCACATGGACGAGCGCTACCTCAAGGCCGTGGGCTACGCCACCAAGAGCCGGCGTGGCGCGCAAAGCGGTAACGGCTTGCCCAAGATGGTGTTGATCGGCGACATCGCCGGTGACGATGCCGACGCGGTAGCCCTTGCTACGTCCGAAGTTGTGCGCATCGCCAATTCGCGCAGCGGCGAAGGCTTTATTGCCATCAGCGCCGAAGCCCGTAAAAAGTTCTGGTTGGACCGCAAACGGACTGCCGCCATCAGCCGCCACACCAACGCCTTCAAGATCAACGAAGACGTGGTGATTCCGCTGCCGCGCATGGCCGAGTACACCGACGGCATAGAGCGCATCAATATCGAGCTGTCACTGCGTAACAAGCTGGCCTTGTGCGAGGCCTTGGCGGCATTTTTCGACGCCGGTCATTTGCCGCTGGGCAAGGGTGACGATGCCGCCGAGATGTCCGCCTCCGACTTGCTGGAAGAACGCGTTGTCCAGGCCCAGGCCCTTGTCGCCGGGGTGCGTGCCCAGTGGCAGGCCTGGCTAGACGATGTAGAAACGCTGTTCCCCCAATTGCAGGAGCACAGCCTGCGGGCGAGTTGGAAGACGCAATTGCTGGCGCCTTTGCAGTCCATTTTCACCGGCAGCGCGTTTGCGCCCATCCTGGCCCAGTGCCGCGCGATCCACCAGCGCGTGCTCAAAGGCCGCGTCTGGGCGGCCTTGCACATGCACGCGGGCGACGGTAATGTGCATACCAATATCCCGGTCAACAGCGACGACTACGCCATGTTGCAAACCGCACACCAGGCTGTCGCACGCATCATGGCGCTGGCGCGTTCTTTGGACGGCGTGATCTCTGGCGAACACGGTATTGGCATTACCAAACTGGAGTTTTTGAGCGACGCTGAGTTGCAGCCTTTTGCGGACTACAAAGCCCGCATAGACCCCGAAGGCCGCTTTAACAAGGGCAAGCTTTTGCGGCCTGGTGCCGCGCAAGGCCATTCGCATAACGCCTACACGCCCTCATTCGGCTTGATGGGCCATGAGTCGCTCATCATGCAGCAAAGCGACATCGGCGCGATCTCCGATTCGATCAAAGACTGCCTGCGCTGCGGCAAGTGCAAACCGGTGTGCGCCACCCATGTGCCGCGCGCCAATTTGCTCTACAGCCCGCGCAACAAAATTCTGGCGACTTCGCTGCTGATAGAAGCCTTTTTGTACGAAGAGCAAACCCGCCGGGGCATCAGTTTGCGCCATTGGGAAGAATTCGAAGACGTGGCCGACCATTGCACCGTGTGCCACAAATGCGCCAGCCCCTGTCCGGTGGACATCGACTTCGGTGATGTGACCATGAACATGCGCAATCTGCTGCGCAAAATGGGCCAGAAGTCCTTCCGCCCGGGCAATGCGGCGGCCATGTTTTTTTTGAACGCCACCAACCCGCAAACGATTCAGCTGATGCGCAGCGCCATGGTCGGTGTGGGCTTCAAGGCCCAGCGCCTGGCCAACGATCTGTTTCGCGTGTTGACCCGCAAACAAACCGCCAAGCCACCGCGCACGGTGGGTAGGGCGCCGCTCAAAGAGCAGGTGATCCATTTCATCAACAAAAAAATGCCCGGCGGCCTGCCCAAAAAGACCGCCCGCGCTTTGCTGGACGTGGAAGACGCGGATTACGTGCCCATCATCCGCAACCCCCAAACCACCAGCAGCGACAGCGAGGCGGTTTTTTACTTCCCTGGTTGCGGCTCCGAGCGCCTGTTCAGCCAGGTCGGCCTGGCGACCCAGGCGATGTTGTGGCACGCGGGGGTGCAGACGGTGCTACCGCCCGGCTACTTGTGCTGCGGCTACCCGCAGCGCGCCAGCGGCATGCAGGACAAAGCTGACAAAATCATCACCGACAACCGGGTGCTGTTCCACCGGGTTGCCAACACGCTGAACTACCTGGACATCAAAACCGTGGTGGTGAGCTGCGGCACTTGCTACGACCAGTTGCAGGGTTATGAGTTCGACAAAATTTTCCCCGGCTGCCGGATTGTGGACATCCATGAATACCTGCTGGAAAAAGGCATCACCCTGAACGCCGCGCAGCAGGGTGCGTATCTGTTCCATGACCCCTGCCACAGCCCCATGAAGTTGCAGGAGCCCATCAAAACCGTTAAAGCCTTGCTTGGAGAGGCCGTGGTGCAAAGTGCCCGCTGCTGCGGCGAGTCGGGCACCTTGGGTGTGACCCGGCCCGACATCGCCACCCAGGTGCGCTTTCGCAAGGAATCCGAGTTGCGCAAGGGCGAGGCCGCTTTGCAGGCGCTCGCGCCCCGGGCCGCAGGCGCGCCCACCAAAATCCTGACCAGCTGCCCCAGTTGCCTGCAGGGCCTGAGCCGCTACGGCAATGACCTGGAAAATGGCCTGCTTGAGGCCGACTACATCGTGGTCGAGATGGCCCGCCACATTCTGGGCGAGAACTGGCTGCCCGAGTATGTGGCGCGAGCCAACGCCGGCGGCATGGAACGGGTCCTGGTCTAGTTGCCTTACATTCGCAGCCTCTTACCCACACCACCATGGCCGGACTCAGCAAAAACTCCCCCACACCCCAAGCCCTCACCGTGCATGCGCAGTCGCGCGTCCTGGAGGTCAGCTTTTCCGACGGCGCTTCTTTTCGCATTCCTTTTGAGCTGATGCGGGTCTATTCGCCGTCTGCGGAGGTGCAGGGCCACGGCGAGGGCCAGGAAGTTTTGCAAACCGGCAAGCGCTTGGTAAGCCTGCAAAGCCTGGAGCCCGTTGGCAATTACGCCGTGCAGCCGACTTTTTCCGACGGCCATGACAGCGGTATTTTTTCCTGGGACTATTTGTATTACCTGGGCGCGCACGAGGCGGATTTGTGGGCCCAGTACGCATCGCGTTTGCAGGCTGCCGGGCGCGACCGGGACGGCCCCATGCCGGTGGCAGCAGCTGCGGGTTGCGCCAGCCACTGAACCTTATCCAAGCCGCACACAGTATGAGCAAAACCCATTTTGGATTCGAGTCGGTCGATGAGCAGGAGAAGGCGCAGCGCGTGCGCGGCGTGTTCGATTCCGTCGCTCCCAAATACGACTTGATGAATGACGTGATGTCGGGCGGCCTGCACCGCGCCTGGAAGGCCTATACCGTGTTGGTCGCCAATCTGAAGCCCGGCCAGCGTGCACTCGATATCGCCGGCGGTACCGGCGACCTCGCGCTGGCCTTTGCCGAAAAAGTGGGCCCGGGCGGCCAGGTGGTGCACACCGATATCAATTACGCCATGCTCAGCACCGGGCGCAACCGCCTTACCGACGCCGGTGTGTTGTTGCCGACCGTGGTCTGCGATGCCGAGGCCTTGCCGTTCGCGGACGGACACTTCGATCTGGTCAGCGTGGCCTTCGGTTTGCGCAATATGACGCACAAAGAGCGCGCTTTGCGCGAAATGTGCCGGATGCTCAAGCCCGGTGGCAAATTGCTGGTGCTGGAGTTTTCGACGGTGGCCAAGCCCTTGCAGGCCGCCTATGACTGGTACTCGTTCAAGGTTCTGCCGCGATTGGGCCAATGGCTGGCCGGTGATGCGGCCAGTTACCGCTACCTGGCCGAGTCCATTCGCATGCACCCGGATCAGGCAACGCTCAAGACCATGATGCACAAAGGCGGTTTCGGCCATGTGGACTACCACAACCTCAGCGCCGGTATTGCCGCATTACATGTTGGAATCAAGTGCTGAACACCGTCGGTGTTGGACTTGAACGCATTTTGATGGAGTGAACACGTGAAATTTTTCGCAGCCTGTATGGCGATGGTCTTCCTGCTCATCAGCGTGAGCGCCGAGGCCGGACGTTTGTCCGGTGGGCGCAAGATGGGCCGCCAATCGAGCAACGTCGGGCAACCCAGTTCCGCCCCAGGCTCCCCTGGCGCACCCGCCGCAGCGCCGGGGCAGCAGTCGGTGCAGAAGTCTGCGCCACCCGCACCCGTGGCCCAGCCTGCACCGCGCCGCCCCTGGGGGGCGATGCTGGGCGGTTTGGCGGCCGGACTCGGTCTTGCCTGGCTGGCGCACTCCCTCGGTTTTGGAGAGGCTTTTGGCAACATCCTGATGGTGGCTTTGGTCGCCATGCTGGCCGTGGCGCTGATTGGCTGGCTGATGCGCCGTCGCACAACGCAGACAAGCGCGCAACCTTTTGCCGTGGCGGGCGGCAGTTACAGCCCCAGTTACCGGCCCGAGAACGTAGGCAACGACGCGTCGGCCCGGCCCTACGAGCGCAGCTACTTTCAGCCCGAAGCCGGGCAGGGCAGCATGATTGGCTCGGGATTGACCGGCTCGCAGGCCTGGGGTGTGCCCGCAGGCTTTGACACCGAAGGTTTTCTGGCCGCCTGCAAACGCAACTTCGTCAGCTTGCAAGCCGCGTGGGACCATTCGGACCTGAGCGCGTTGCGGGCATTCATGACCGATGAGATGCTGGGCGAAATCACCACCCAGCTGGCTGAGCGCGATTCCCACACCGGAACCCCGGTCAATGTGACCGAGGTGGTCATGCTCGACGCCCGTTTGCTCGGCATTGAAGAGACCGCAGTGGACTACCTCGCCAGCGTGGAGTTCTCGGGAATGATCCGCGAAAACACCTCCTCCGGCCCCGCTCCCTTCCGGGAAGTGTGGAATATGAGCAAACCCAGGGACGGCAGCGCCGGCTGGCTGGTCGCCGGCGTGCAAGCCCTGCAATAAGGCTTAAGTGCCACCGGTCGCCCGGCCTGGTGTCGGGCTGCGGAATAATGCGTCCATGGACAACCCTTCCGCTTTCAGCGCCCCATTGAACGATTTGCAACACATTTTGCGGGGCACGCGCGCTGCGCCCCTGCCGCCCTGGGCGGTCCAGGAGGTGCAGCACCGGCTGGTCCTGCTGCTCAACCACGTGCTGCAACAAGAGCCGCAGGCCATGCAAAGGCTGAAGCAACACAAAGGCCAGCGGGTTCTGGCGCGCTGGCAGGCGTATTCCTTGTTTTTGGCCATCACGCCGGCTGGTCTGCTGGATCTGGCCGAGGCCGCAGCGCGTCCCGATTTGTCCATTGTGCTGGCCGATGCGACGCCTTTGGAGATGGTGCGCAGCCTGATGCAGGGTGACAAGCCCTCGGTGCATATTGAAGGCGATGTGCAACTGGCAGCCGAAGTGAACTGGCTGGCCGACCATGTGCGCTGGGACCTGGAGGAAGACCTGTCGCGCGTGCTGGGCGATGTGCCGGCGCATATGCTGACGCTGGCGGCGCGCTCTGCGCTCACCGTGCTGCGCAGCTTTGTGGCGCGTGGTGCCGGTGCTTTCGGAAGCGCGCGATGACGCGGTTGCTGCGCGGGGTTTTCATTGTCTGGGTGTGTTTGCGCTTTGGGCTGGATGTGCTGCTTCTGGGCAGCTTTGACCGGCCCTGGTTGAACTGGTTGGCCCGGCGGTTTTCCTGGGGGCGGGACCTGAGCGCGCCACGCGGGCAGCGCATCCGCGAGGCTTTGGAAAGCCTGGGGCCCATCTTTATCAAACTCGGGCAGGTCTTGTCGACGCGGCGTGACTTGTTGCCGCTGGACATTGCCGACGAACTCGCCAAGTTGCAGGACGCGGTGCCGCCCTTTGATTCCGATCTGGCCGTGGCTGCGGTTGAACGCGCCATGGGTCGGCCGATTGACCAGGTGTTCACCCATTTTGAGCGCACGCCCGTGGCCAGTGCTTCGGTGGCCCAGGTGCATTTTGCGATGCTGGTGGACCGCAACGGGCGCGAGCGCGAGGTCGCAGTCAAAGTCCTGCGACCGCACATGCTGGCGGTCATCGACAAGGATCTGGCGCTCATGCGCATGATGGCAGGCTGGCTGGAATGGCTGTCGGCGGATGGGCGGCGGCTCAAGCCGCGCGAAGTCGTGGCCGAGTTCGACAAATACCTGCACGACGAGCTGGATCTGGTGCGCGAAGCGTCCAGCGCCGCCCAGTTGCGCCGCAATATGCAGGACCTGGGTCTGGTATTGATTCCGGAAATGCTCTGGGACTATTGCAGCACCAATGTGCTGGTGATGGAGCGCATGCATGGCGTGCCCATCAGCCAGGTTGAGCGCCTGCGCAGCGCGGGGGTGGACATTGCCCAACTGGCGCGTGACGGCGTGACGATCTTTTTCACCCAGGTGTTCCGCGACGGGTTTTTCCATGCCGATATGCACCCGGGCAACATCCAGGTCAGCCTGGATCCGGCCAGTTTCGGGCGTTATATCTCGCTGGATTTCGGTATCGTGGGCTCCCTCACCGAGGTGGACAAGGAATACCTGGCGCAGAATTTTGTCGCCTTCTTCCGCCGCGATTACAAACGCGTGGCCGAGTTGCACGTCGAGTCGGGTTGGGTTCCGGCCGACACCCGCATCGACGAGTTAGAGGCTGCAGTGCGCGCGGTATGCGAACCCTATTTTGACCGTCCGCTCAAGGAAATTTCGCTGGGCATGGTGCTGATGCGCCTGTTCCAGACCTCGCGCCGCTTCCATGTCGAGATCCAGCCGCAACTGGTCCTGCTGCAAAAAACCCTGCTCAACATCGAAGGCCTGGGCCGCGAACTCGACCCCGATCTGGATTTGTGGGCCACGGCCAAGCCCTTTCTCGAACAGTGGATGAAGGACCAAATCGGTCCCAAGCGCCTGTGGAACGAGCTCAAGGCGCAGGCGCCGCGCTACGCGACGCTGTTACCCGAGTTGCCGGTGCTCTTGCACAGCTATCTCAAGGGGGCGGTGAACGGTGGGGTGAAAGCGGGAACCAAGGGCGCAGGTGATGCGCGGCAAGACCCGCAGTCGCAGCAGCTGTTCCTGCAATTGCTTTCCGAACAACGCCGTACCAACCGCTTGTTGCAGGCATTGGTTTACATGACCATCGGCTTTGTGATCGGTACTTTGGCCGTGGGTCTCATGGTCTGGTTGCACGTGCTCTAAGCCGGGCGCTGTGGCGACGCGCCACCTATAATCAGCGGCTTCGCCCGCACCGGGCACCCCCGCCAAGAGACGCTCCCGCCATGCCCATATACGCCTACCGCTGCGAGTCCTGCGGATTTGCCAAAGACGTGTTGCAGAAAATTTCCGACCCCGTACTCACTGACTGCCCGTCCTGCGGCGCGGCGCGCTTTCAAAAGCAGGTAACGGCAGCCGGTTTTCAGCTCAAAGGCTCCGGCTGGTATGTGACCGATTTCCGCGACGGCAAGAACACCAAAACAAGCGGCGACGCCGCGAGCGCGCCCTCCGGTGATGCCAAGCCCGCCGCGCCGGCGGACGCCGCTGCCACACCGGCGGCAAGCCCCGCAGCCGCACCTGCGTCTACTGCGGCTCCCGCAAGCAGTGCTGCCGCGCCAGCCGCAGGTGCCGCCGCATCCGGCGCGGCCTGAGGCGCGCGTACCGCGCAACCTGCATCCGCTTCAGCCATGCCAATCAAGAAATACTTTTTTACCGGCCTGATGGTTTGGTTGCCGTTGGCGATCACGCTGTGGGTGCTCAACTGGCTGCTGCAGACCCTGGACGGCGTGTCCCACTCGCTGCTGGCAGGCCTGACCGCCGTGACCTCGGACGCCACCGGCGAATCCATTGTGCGGGCGCTGGCTGTCCCCGGTGTCGGCATTGCGGTGGTGCTGCTGTTTGTCATCATCACGGGCGCACTGGTCTCCAATGTTGCCGGGCGCTGGTGGCTTAAACAATGGGACCAGCTGATCACGCGCATCCCGGTTTTCCGCTCGGTGTACAACAGCGTGAAAAAAGTTTCGGACACGCTGTTTTCCAGCAATGGAAATGCCTTCAGGACCGCTTTGCTGGTGCAGTTCCCGGCCCCTGGCCGCTGGACGATTGCCTTCCAGACGGGTGAGCCTACCGGCGAGGTGGCGCGTCACCTCGGCGAGGGCTTTATCAGCGTGTACGTGCCCACCACACCCAACCCGACCGGCGGTTATTTTCTGGTTCTGCCGCGTTCTGAGGTGATCGAACTGGAGATGAGCGTGGACGAGGCACTGACCTATGTGCTGTCCATGGGTGCTGTCGCACCCACCGACCATGCCGCCTCCTGATATCTTGTAGAAAGAATCTATGACCATGCGTTCCCACTATTCCGGTCTGGTGACCGAAGCCCTGATGGGCCAAACCGTTTCTTTGTGCGGCTGGGTCAACCGGCGGCGTGATCACGGCGGCGTGATTTTTGTTGACCTGCGCGACCGTGAAGGCTATGTGCAAATCGTCTGCGACCCCGACCGCCCCGAGATGTTCGCCATTGCCGAGGACCTGCGCAATGAGTTCTGCATCCAGGTTACCGGCCTGGTGCGCGCCCGCCCCGACGGCACCCACAACGACAACCTCAAGAGCGGGAAAATCGAGGTGCTGTGCCACACGCTGACCGTGCTCAACCCTTCGGTGACGCCGCCCTTCCAACTTGACGAGGAAAACCTCTCCGAGACCACCCGCCTGACGCACCGCGTGCTGGACCTGCGCCGCCCGTACATGCAGAACAACCTGATCCTGCGCTACCGCGTGTCCATGGAAGTGCGCAAGTTTCTGGATGCCAACGGCTTCATCGACATCGAGACCCCGATGCTCACCAAGAGCACACCCGAAGGCGCGCGCGATTACCTGGTTCCCAGCCGGGTACATGACGGGCAGTTTTTCGCACTGCCACAGTCACCCCAGCTGTTCAAGCAGTTGCTGATGGTTGCCGGGTTTGATCGTTACTACCAAATCACCAAGTGCTTCCGCGACGAGGATCTGCGCGCCGACCGCCAGCCCGAGTTCACGCAGATCGATATTGAGACCTCCTTCATGACCGAGGAGGAAATCCGCGCCATCTTCCAGCGCCTGATCACCACCGTATTCCAGAACACCATAGGCGTGGACCTGGGCGAATTCCCGGTGATGCCGTATTCCGATGCCATGCACCGCTACGGCTCGGACAAGCCTGATTTGCGTATTGCGATGGAGTTCACCGAAGTCACCGATGTAATGGCCGACGTGGACTTCAAAGTGTTCTCCGGTGCGGCGAATATGAAGGGCGGCCGCGTGGTGGCGCTGCGCGTGCCCGGCGGCGCGCGGGAAACCGGCGGCCTGAGCCGCGGCGAAATCGATTCGTATACCGACTTTGTGAAAATTTACGGTGCCAAGGGCCTGGCTTACATCAAGGTGAACGAGCTGGCCAAAGGCCGTGACGGGCTGCAGTCGCCCATCGTGAAGAACATTCACGATGCCGCGCTGCAGGCGGTCCTGACCCGCAGCGGCGCGCAGGACGGCGATCTGATTTTCTTTGGTGCCGACAAGGCCAAAATCGTCAACGACGCCATCGGTGCCCTGCGCCTGAAAATCGGCCTCAGTCCCTTTGGCAAATCCAATGGCTTGTTCACAGCCGGCTGGCGTCCGCTGTGGGTGGTCGACTTCCCCATGTTCGAATACGACGACGAAGCACAGCGTTACACCGCCACCCACCATCCGTTTACCGCGCCTAAAGACGGCCACGAAGACTGGATGGTCAGCGCGCCCGAGAAGTGCATCTCCAAAGGCTATGACATGGTCCTGAACGGCTGGGAAATGGGTGGCGGCTCGGTGCGTATCCACCGCGCCGATGTGCAGCAAAAAGTGTTCGACGCCCTGAAAATTTCGCCCGAAGAAGCCCAGCTCAAATTCGGCTTTTTGCTCGACGCCCTGCAATATGGCGCACCCCCGCATGGCGGCCTGGCCTTCGGTCTGGACCGCATCGTCACGCTGATGACGGGTGCCGAATCGATCCGCGACGTGATTGCCTTCCCCAAGACCCAGCGCGCCCAATGCCTGCTGACTCAGGCTCCCAGCCCGGTCGATGAGAAGCAGTTGCGCGAGCTGCACATCCGCTTGCGCAACCTCGACGCCGCAAAGGCCTGAAGCGCCGGGTAGCCAGGCCCGTGACATGAATATTTCTTTCTGGGCTCTGGGTTGGCGCAGCCTGTGGCGCGATGTGCGCGCAGGCGAATTGCGGCTGGTGGTGCTGGCGGTGACGCTGGCCGTGGCAGCGCTGACCGCCGTGGGTTTTCTGGCGGACCGCCTGCAGGCCGGTTTGCAGCGTGATGCGCAGCAGTTGCTGGGTGGCGATGCCGTGATCGCCAGCGACCGGCCCCTGGAGGACGCTTACGCGGCGCAGGCAGCCTCGCTGGGTTTGCAAGTCGCCAACACCCTGTCATTCCCGACCATGGCGCGCGCTGATGCGGCGCAGGGCGGGGCGAGCAAGCTCGTGGCACTCAAAGCGGTGGGTTCTGCTTATCCCCTGCGCGGCAGTTTGCGCGCCGCCCGCAGCCTGGACGACGCGCTGGCCACCCCAGCCCGCGACGCGGTGCAGATTGGCATTCCGGAACCGGGCACGGTGTGGGCCGAAGCCCAGCTGCTGGAAGCCCTGGGCCTCACGACGGGCCAGGTTTTGCTGCTGGGCAATAGCCGCTTGCGGATTGCCGCCGTGCTCACGCAGGAGCCGGACAAAGGCGCGGCCTTTATGAATTTCGCCCCGCGCGTGATGCTCAACGCCGCCGATATGGCGGCCACCGGCCTGGTGCAGCCCGCCAGCCGCATCAACTACCGCATGGCGGTGGCGGGCACCGCCGCGCAGACCAAAGCGTTTGAAGCCTGGGCCGAGGTCTATATCAAAGCCGGGGTGGAGCGCAATGTGCGCGGCGTGCGCCTGGAGTCTTTGCAAGGCGGGCGACCCGAGCTGAGCCAGACGCTGGACCGCGCGGGCAAGTTTTTGAGTTTGGTGGCACTTTTGTCGGCTTTGCTGAGCGCCGTTGCCGTGGCCTTGGCCGCGCGGGCATTTGCGGCTGCGCATCTGGACGATTGCGCCATGCTGCGGGTGCTGGGTTTGCCCCAGCGCACGATTACCGCCAGCTACGTGGTCGAGTTTGCCTGGGTCGGTGTGTTTGCCAGTGCGCTGGGTTTGTTGCTGGGCTATTTGCTGCACCATGTGTTCCTGGTCTTGCTCGCCGGTCTGGTCGAAACCCGCTTGCCCGCTCCCGGCTGGGCACCGGTCTTATTGGGCGGCGGCATGGGTTTGACCCTGTTGTTTGCCTTCGGCCTGCCGCCGGTTTTGCAGCTCGCGCAAGTCCCGCCCTTGCGGGTGATCCGGCGCGACATGGGGCAGTTGCGCCCCGCGTCGGTAGGTGTGCTGGCGGTGGGCGTGGCCGGTTTTGCCGCGCTGCTGATGACCGTGAGCAGCGATGTGAAGCTGGGCCTGATCGCGGTCGGCGGTTTTGCGGCCGCAGTCCTGGTGTTTGCCGGTCTGGGCTGGCTGGCGATTCAGCTGCTGCGCCGCAGCGTGAACGAGGCGACCGCGCCCCGTGCGCTGGTGCTGGCCACCCGGCAGATTGCGGCGCGACCGGCTTACACCGTGGTGCAAATCAGTGCGCTGGCCGTGGGCTTGCTGGCGCTGGTGCTGCTGGTGTTGCTGCGTACCGACCTCATCAGCGGCTGGCGCAGCTCCACGCCGCCGGATGCGCCCAACCGTTTCGTGATCAACCTTATGCCCGAGCAGGCCCAGCCCTTTCAAAAAGCCTTGCGCGATGCGGGGGTGGAAAAGTTCGATTGGTATCCCATGATCCGCGGGCGCTTGGTGGCGGTGAATGGACGCGGCGTCTCCGCCCAGGATTACGAGGACGAACGCGCCCGCAGGCTGGTCGAGCGGGAATTCAACCTCTCCAACAGCGCGGAGCAGCCGTCCAACAACACCATCTCTGCCGGGCGCTGGCAACCCGAGGAGGCGGGAGCGATCAGCATCGAAGAGGGGCTGGCAAAGACGCTGCGCCTGCAGGTCGGCGATGTGCTGCGCTTCGAGATAGCGGGTGTTCCCATCGACTCCACCATCACCTCCTTGCGCAAAGTGGACTGGGCTTCGATGCGGGCCAACTTCTTTGCGCTCTACCCGGTATCGGCCATGCCGGACCTGCCGGTCACCTACCTGAGCGCTTTCAGAGCGCCGCCCGTGCGCGGCTTTGACAATGCGCTGGTGCGCCAGTTCCCCAACATCACGGCAACCGACGTGGGCAGCGCGATTGCGCAATTGCAAAAAGTGCTGGACCAGGTGATTGCGGCCGTCGAATTTTTGTTTGTGTTCACGCTGGCGGCCGGGCTGGTCGTCCTGTTCGCGGCGGTCAGCGCAACCCGCGAAGACCGGGCCCGTGAATACGCCATCATGCGCGCGGTAGGTGCCGGTAGCGCGCTCTTGCGCCAGGTGCAGCGGATTGAGCTGGCCGGCGTGGGTTTGCTGGCGGGCTTTCTGGCATCGCTGGTGGCCAGCGCCGTGGGCTGGGCGCTGGCGCACTACGTCTTTGATTTCACCTGGGTGGTGTCGCTGTGGGTTCCGCTGGCCGGTGCCCTGGCGGGTGCTGCCCTCGCTTTGGCGGCAGGGTGGTGGGGTTTGCGCGAGGTGCTCAACCGCCCGGTGATGCAGACCTTGCGCCAGGCTGCGACCTGAGCCTGCCGCAGCAGGCCCTGTTGCATCAGCCGATCAAGCCGCCGCTTCGCTGCACTGGTACGTGGCCTTTTGCAGCCACTCCGGGTTGATCTCCACGCCCCAGCCCGGTGCCTCGGTCACCTGCACATGGCCGCCGTGCACATCGTAGGGCGAACGCACAAACAGGTTTTGCTGCCAGGGGTAGTAGTCCGCGCCCTCGATCGAGAACTCCAGGTACTTGCCCGGGTTGGGAATCGCACACAGCAGGTGCATGGTGAACAGCGTGACCATGCCGAGGTTGGCGCTGTGCGGCGTGCAGGGCAGACCGGCCGCGTGGCCCATGTGGGCGACCTGCATGCTGCGCGTCATGCCGCCCATGTAGCAAACATCGGGCTGGATGATGTCGACCACTTTGGTATCAATCATGTGCTTCCACAGCGGCAGCAGGCAATCCTGCTCGCCCCCGGTCACGTCCAGCGACAGGGCTTCGCGCACTTCGCGGGTCTGGTCCATTTCCCAATACAAACAGGGTTCTTCAAAGTGGCAGACGCCGTTGTCTTGCAGCATGCGGCCCACTTCAATCGCGCGCTTGGGGCTAAAGCAGCTGTTGGCGTCCACCAGCAATTCCACCTGGTCGCCCAGCGCTTTGCGCACAGCGGGAACAATCGCCTCGGTGCGGCCTGGCCACTCGTCTTTGTCGTTGCCGTATTCGGAGCCGACGCGGAATTTAAAAGCATCAAAACCGTCGCGGTCGCGCAGCGCCAGCAGGCGCGCGGCTTCGTCTTGCGGCGTGATGTCGCGGCGCATGCTGGAGGCATAGGCCCGCAGCGCACGGGGTTTGCCACCCAACAATTCACAGACCGGCTTGTTGTGCAACTTGCCCTGCAGATCCCAGAGCGCGGTCTCCACCCCGCACAGGGCGCGCATGATGTAGGAGCCGGGAAACTTGTGTTCGCGCAGCGGAATCAGCGTGCTCAAGCCCCCCATGTCATCGGCCGCGCAGCCCAGTGCCCAGGGCGCAACCTGGCGGTGCACGATTTGCGCCGTGATGTCGGCGTGGTAGGTCGAGGTCTGGCCCCAGCCCTGGTGGCCGCTGTCCGTGGTGACGCGCACGAAGGCAACAAACGGATCGGCAAAGGTTTCAATGCGTTGGATTTTCATGGCGTGAGGGGCAGATTGGTGTCGCGATCGCTGGGCTTGAGGCCGCCCTGGGTGGGGCGGGTGGCTGGCGCGGAGTGTAAAACGCCTCTTGTACAGTTCCCGCAATGACCGTTATGCAAATCTTTGACTACATCATCGTCGGTGCCGGCTCTGCCGGTTGCGTGCTCGCCAACCGCCTAAGCGCCTCGGGTGCGCACAGCGTGCTGCTGCTGGAGGCGGGCGGGGGCGACCACCACTTCTGGCTCAAAGCGCCGATTGGCTACGGCATGACTTTTTACAACCCCAGGGTGAACTGGATGTACCGCACCGAGCCGGACGCCGGCCTGGCCGGGCGCAGCGGCTACTGGCCGCGCGGGCGGGTGCTGGGTGGGTCGAGCAGCATCAACGGCATGGTGTTTGTGCGGGGCCAGCCGCAGGACTTCGACGATTGGGCCGCCTGCGGCAATCCCGGATGGGGGTGGTCCGACGTGCTGCCGTATTTCAAGCGCCTGGAAGACAGCGACATGGCCAGCGGCCTGGCCGGCGACTGGCGCGGGCAGGGCGGCCCGCTGCATGTCAGCGATGTGCGCGCACAGGTGCACCCGCTGTGCCGTGACTTTTTGCAGGCCGGTGCTGAGCTGGGTTTGCCCGCCACCGACGACATCAACGGCCCGCAGTGGGAAGGCGTCACCATCAACCAGATCACCACCCGCAAAGGCCTGCGCGAATCGGCCAGCACGGCGTATTTGCGCCCGGCGCTCAAGCGCTCCAACCTGCGGCTGATCACGCGGGCGCTGGTGGAGCGTGTGGTGGTGGAAGGCCAGCGCGCCAGCGGCGTGCAGTTTGTGGTGGACGGCCAGCGCCAGGTGGCGCAGGCACGGCGCGAGGTCTTGGTGTGCGGTGGTTCGGTCAACTCACCGGCCTTGCTGCAGCTCTCGGGCGTGGGTGACACGGAGTTTTTGCGCAGCAAAGGCATCGCGCCCGTGCACCACGCGCCGGCGGTGGGGCGGCATATGCAAGACCATTTGTGCCACGACCACAGCTATGTGGCGCGCAAGCCCTCGCTCAACCAGACCTACGGCACCTGGAGCGGCAAGTTGTGGGCGGGCCTGCGCTATGTGCTGGCGCGGCGCGGCCCGATGGCGCTGGGCATCAACCACGCCGGCGGTTTTGTGCGTTCGGACGCCGACGAGGCGCGCCCTAATTTCCAGCTTTATTTCTCGCCGCTGACCTATTCCAAGCCCACGCCGGGCAAGCGCCAGCTGCTCAAGCCCGACGCCGAGCCCGGCTTCAGCATCAGCGTGCAGCCCTGCCGCCCCACCAGCCGGGGTTTTATTGAAGTCAAGGATGCCGACCCGCGCACGCCCCCGCGCATCGTCACCAACGCGCTGAGCACCGATTACGACGTGGACCAGATGCGCAAAGCCGCGCTCTTCATACGCCGCTTTTCCCAAACCCCTGCGATGCAGGCGCTGATTGCCCGCGAGATTGCGCCCGGCCCAAGCTGCCAAGGAGAAGATGCTTTGCTGCAAGACGCCCGCGAGCGTGCCGGTACCCTGTTCCACCCGGTCAGCACCTGCCGCATGGGCCCGGACCCGGCGCAGTCGGTGGTCAACGCGCGCCTGCAGGTGCACGGTTTGCAGGGCTTGCGCGTGGTCGATGCCTCGGTGTTTCCCATGGTTACTTCGGGTAACACCAACGCGCCCACGCTGATGCTGGCGGAGCGGGCGGCCGAGTGGATATTGGAGGCGGCGGGCGGGCGCTGACTACGCGCGGGGCTGCGTAACGCGCGGATTTCAGCGCCGCAGCCCCTCGCAACCGGCAGGAGACGCCCGCCCGACTAGACTCGCGGCTCTTGAACTCAGGAGTATGTCCGTGGCAGTGAATGAAAGCAGCGTCCTCGCGGCGCTCCAAACCGTGGTGGACCCCAACACCGGCAAAGACTTTGTATCGGCGCGTTGCATCAAGAACCTGCGGATTGCGGGCGACACGGTGGATTTTGATTTGGAGCTGGGCTACCCGGCAGCCAGCCAGCTCACCGGGTTTTGCGAGGCCCTCGCGGCTGCGGCGCAGAAGCTCGATGGCGTGGTGCATGTGGAAATTCAGCCCCGCCTGAACGTCTCGGCGCATGCGGTGCAGCGCGGCGTGCAGTTGCTGCCGGGCGTGAAAAACATTGTGGCGGTGGCCTCGGGCAAAGGCGGCGTGGGCAAAAGCACCACCGCCGTGAACCTGGCCCTGGCGCTGGCGGCCGAAGGCGCCTCGGTCGGCTTGTTGGACGCCGACATTTACGGACCCAGCGTGCCCATGATGATGGGCATCAGCGGTAAGCCTGACACCTCGGACGGCAAGACCATGGAGCCGCTGCGCAACCACGGCATCCAGGTCATGTCCATCGGTTTTCTGGTTGATGCGGATCAGGCCATGATCTGGCGCGGGCCCATGGCGACGCAGGCGCTGGAACAGTTGCTGCGCCAAACCAACTGGAAAGACCTGGACTACCTGGTGGTCGATATGCCGCCGGGCACTGGTGATATCCAACTGACGCTGAGCCAGCGGGTTCCCATGACGGGCGCGGTCATCGTCACCACGCCGCAGGACATTGCTTTGCTGGACGCCCGCAAAGGCATCAAGATGTTCGAGAAAGTGGGCGTCCCTATTTTGGGCATCGTGGAGAACATGGCGGTCCACGTGTGCACCCAGTGCGGGCATGTGGAACACATCTTCGGGGCCGACGGCGGCCGCCAGATTGCCGCGCAGTACGAGACCGATTACCTGGGCGGGCTGCCGCTGGCCTTGTCCATCCGCGAGCAGGCGGACAGCGGACGCCCCACCGTGGTGGCCGATCCCGATGGTGAATTTGCCGGCATTTACAAAGCGCTGGCACGCAAGGTGGCGGTTGCGATTGCTGCCAAAAACAAGGACTTTTCGTCCAAGTTCCCGACCATCACGGTGTCCAAAGACACCTGAGCCCTGTGCGGCGCAGGCCACCACACTGGCCCTGCGCGGCTTAGGCCGCCGTTTGCGCAAAGCGCGGTGCGGTCGGGCGGATGTCGCCCTGGTAGAAGCCGCTGTAGTGCTGCAGCAGGCGTTGCCCGTGCGCGGCGTCCTGGTCGGCGCGCAGTACCGCGCTGCTGAAGCCGCAGCGCTGCATTTGCACCAACTGGTCAATCAGCACATCACCCGTCGCCCGGATGTCACCGGCAAAACCCCGGCGGCGCAGGATGACCGCCTGGCTGAAGGCCCGGCCGTCGCTGAATTTGGGAAAGTGCAGGCTGATGCCTTCCAGGGACTGGATAGCGGCCGCGTGGGCATCTGCGCTGTTGTCCAGGGCCAGCCAATGCGCTTCCTGGGCGGGGGTGCCGGCGCTGAGGATGGTGATTGCAGGGTTCATGGTGTCGCTCATACAGTGGCCATCCGGGCGGTGGCTTGCCGCGCCGCGTTGGCGGCGGCTTTGAAGGGGTCTATGCCTACGCGCTCCAGGGTGCGCGCAAAGTGTTCGCCGCTTTCGCGCTGGTCTTTGTACACGTCCAATACCGCCTCGATCACATCCACCACTTCGGCCGCGGCAAACGAAGGGCCGACTACCTTGCCGGGTTTGGCTGCGCCACTCAAGTCCGAGCCGTCTGAGCCACCCAGCGTGACCTGGTACCACTCCTGTCCGTCCTTGTCCACGCCCAGGATGCCGATGTGGCCGCTGTGGTGGTGGCCGCAGGAGTTGATGCAGCCGCTGATGTGCAGATCAATGTCGCCCAGGTCGAACAACTCGTCGAGGTCCTGGTAGCGCGCGGTGATGGCTGCGGCAATCGGCAGCGAGCGGGCGTTGGCCAGGGCGCAGTAGTCGCCGCCGGGGCAGGCGATCATGTCGCTGAGCAAATGGATGTTGGCCCGCGCCAGCCCGGCCGCGCTGGCGGCTTTCCACAGCGCAAACAGCTGGTCCACCCGCACCCAGGGCAGCACCAGGTTCTGGTCGTGGTTGACCCGGACCTCGCCCGCGCTGAAGGTGTCGGCCAGATCGGCGGCTGTGGCCAGTTGATCGGCCGTGGCGTCACCGGGGGCCTGACCCAGGCGCTTGAAGGACAGGGTAACCACGCGCAGGCCGGGGTTTTGGTGGCTGGTCACGTTTTGCTGCAGCCAGCGGGCAAAGGTCTTGTCTTCGCGCGCCTGCGCCAGCAGGCTTTGTTCGGCGACGCGCTGCACCGCTTCGGGCACCAGGTCCACAGGCGGCGCGACAAAGCAGGCGCGCACGCGCGCAAGCTCGGCTTGCGGAATCGTGTGTTGTGCGCCTGCGGCCAGGATGCGCTGGTATTCCGCCTCGACCTCGTCGATGTAGCGCTGGCCTTCGGCCTTGACCAGAATCTTGATCCGCGCCTTGTACATGTTGTCGCGCCGGCCCCAGGCGTTGTAGACCCGTACGACCGCTTCCAGGTAATTGATGATCTGGTCCCAGGGCAAAAAGGCGCGGATTTCGGTGCCTATCACCGGCGTGCGGCCCATGCCACCGCCCACAAAAACCTGGAAACCAACTTCGCTTTGCGCATTAGAAAGCACCCGTAAACCCACGTCATGCCACAAAATAGCGGCTCGGTCTTCGACGGCGCCAGTGATCGCGATTTTGAATTTGCGCGGCAGGTAGGCGAACTCGGGATGCAGCGTGCTCCACTGGCGCAGCACCTCGGCGTAGGGGCGGGGGTCCACGACTTCGTCGACCGCAATGCCGGCGCGCTCGTCGCTGGTGATGTTGCGTATGCAGTTGCCGCTGGTCTGTATGCCATGCAGGTTGACGCTGGCCAGCAGGTCCATGACATCGGCGCTGTCCTCCAGCTTGATCCAGTTGAACTGCACGTTCTGGCGGGTTGTGAAATGGCCGTACTGGGTCGTCAGGCGGGGTGCGGGCGGGCTGCCGGCCTGGTCGTCGATCTTGTCCTGGGTGTGCTGGGCCTGCGCCAGCAGGGCGGGCGTGGGCCGGTCGTAATCGCGGGCGATGGTTGCCAAAACCCGCAGCTGCGCGCTGTTGAGCTCGCCATAGGGCACGGCCACCCGCAGCATGGGCGCGTAGCGCTGGATGTACCAGCCGTTTTGCAGCCGCAGGGGACGGAACTCGTCGTCGCCCAGGGTACCCGCCAGATTGCGCTCCAGTTGGTCGCGGTACTGGGCGGCGCGCGCGTGCACAAATTGTTGGTCAAAAGCTGAGTAGTGGTACATCCAGAAAGTCCAGGGTCGTAGTTGGGTGGCCGCAATATCCTGAGCGAAATCGGCCGAGGGCCGAGC
>CANCTD010000012.1 GCA_947380945.1 Comamonadaceae bacterium | reverse complement strand
TCCAAAGTCGCCTGGTTGACCGCATGTATCTGGTCGAAACGGATCTGCTCCTGAAGGAAAGCAGCAACCGCGATTTCGTTTGCGGCGTTGAGCACTGCGGTGGTGCCCGGGAGGGCCGCGAGCGCGTCCCACGCCAGTTGCAAACCGGGAAAGCGTGCCCGGTGCGCGCCGGCATCAAAGGTTTCAAAACTCAGCGCCGACATGGTGGCGAAGTCCAAGGCAGCCGTTCCGGAATCGATGCGCGCGGGCCAGGACAGGCCGTAGGCAATCGGTCCGCGCATATCGGGCACCCCGAGCTGGGCAACCACGGCGCGGTCGACAAACTGGACCATGGAATGGACCACGCTTTGCGGGTGGATGAGGACCTCGATGCGCGCGGGCTCCAATCCGAACAGGAATTTGGCCTCAATCACCTCGAGCGCCTTGTTCATCATGGTGGCTGAATCCACCGAAATTTTGCGGCCCATGCTCCAGTTCGGATGGGCGCAGGCTTGTTGCGGCGTCACGTCCCGCAAGGTCGCGGGGTCGCGGGTGCGAAACGGCCCACCAGATGCAGTGAGAATAATTTTTTCGACCACGCTTGGCCACAACGCACGGTCGCTAGGCAAGGATTGAAAAATCGCGGAATGCTCGCTGTCAATCGGCAGCAAGGTCGCGCCGCCGCCGACTACCGCTTCCATGAACAAGGACCCGCCAACCACCAGCGCCTCTTTGTTGGCCAGCAGCAAGCGCTTCCCCGCGCGCGCCGCCGCGATGCACGAGGACAAACCCGCCGCACCCACGATGGCGGCCATGACCATATCAACTTCCTCGTGCGCAGCCACTTTGTCCAAGGCCGCATGGCCCAGCAGTACCCGCGTGGCGCTGCCTTGCGCCGCTAGACGGGTTTGCAGGGCCGCACCGGCCTGCGCGTCGGTAGCCACGACAAAGCGGGGGCTGTGCGCGAGGCATTGGGCAAACAAGAGGTCGATGCGGGAATGGCCGGACAGTGCAAACACCGAAAAGCGCTGCGGGTGGCGTGCCAGCACGTCCAGCGTGTTGACGCCGATCGAGCCGGTCGAGCCCAATACGGTGATATTTTGGGGTAGCTGGTCCATGGCTTCAGGGTGAAATCAAGCACAAGGCCAGCGGCATCACCGGCAGCAAAGCGTCGACCCGGTCCAGCACGCCGCCGTGGCCTGGCAGCAAACCACTGCTGTCTTTCACGCCGGCCGCCCGCTTGAACAAGGACTCGAGCAAGTCGCCCAAGACACCAGCGGCCACCAGCACCGCCAGTACCACGACCGCCCAACCACCCCAGGAATCGCTAAGCCTGGAAAACACGCTGGGTGACAGACCCGCCACCTGCGTATCTGCGTAACGCCATAACAGCGCCAGCACTGCGACCCCCGCCAGGGCGCCCGCCACACCTTCCCAGGTTTTCCCGGGGCTGATAGTCACCGCCAATTTGCGGGTGATCCAACGTCCACCCCAGGCCCGGCCCGCGAAATAGGCACAAATATCCGATGTCCATACCAGGGCCATCACCGAGAGCAAAAAATTGATACCAACGCCCCGGGCCTGCACCAGCGCCAGCCAGGAAAGCAGCAGCAAAAACAAGCCACATACCCAGCGCAACAAAGACGGAACAGCCGACCAGACCGCCGCGCCGCCGCGCAGGGCAAACCATGCCAGCAGCGTCCAGGCCACAGCGGCGCTCAACCAGAGTTGCCCCAGAAACGGGGCCTCCAGCGGCACAAACCCCAGCGCCAAGCAGGCCAAACCCATGCCGGCGGCTCCCGCCAGCGAGGCCGTCTGGGTGCGCTCACTCAAACGCCCCCACTCCCAGGCCGCAGCGACTATAAGCACGCCCGTACACGAAACAAAGTAGACCGGATTGGCGGCGAACAACGCCGGCAGCAGAAATGCCAGCAGGACCGCAGCTGTCAGGATCCGTTGGTTCAGCATGGCTGGCCCGTCCGGTTCACACAGGCCCGGCTACCGCAGCGGCGCTGGTGCGGCCAAAGCGGCGCTCGCGTGCGGCGTAATCCGCCAGCGCCGCATCCAGGGCAGCTGCGTCAAAGTCAGGCCACAACAGCGGACTGAAGTACAGCTCGGAATACGCGCATTGCCACAGCAAAAAATTGCTTAAACGGTGCTCGTCCCCGGTACGGATCAGCAAATCGGGATCCGGGCAGGGTGCCAGCGACAGCGCGGCTTGCATGGACGACTCGGTTATCGCCTGGCCGGTCGCGGCAAGGCGGGAGGCGGCATCTACGATGTCCCAGCGACCGCCGTAATTGAAACAAACATTGAGCACCAGGCCCGGATTCGACTCGGTTGCGCACTCGGCCTGGTCCAACACCGCACACACACCGGGTTCCAAGCCCTGCCGACTACCCAGAAAGCGCAGGCGTATGCCTTGTTTATGTAAGGCGTCGAACTCTTTGCGCAGGGCCACCCGGATCAGGTTCATCAAGCCCTTGATCTCGGTCTTGGGTCGGCTCCAGTTTTCTGATGAGAATGCGAACACGGTCAAAACCGGAATGTCCTTGACGATACAGGCCTGTATCACCGACTTCAGGGCATCCACACCGCGCCGGTGTCCGGCAAGACGCGGCAAGTGGCGCTGCTGGGCCCAGCGCCCGTTGCCGTCCATCACGATGGCGATATGGGCCGGCAAACGGTGCGCGGCGCGCTTCGCGGATTTGGCGGGCATCAGGCAGTTTGGGCGTACACCAACAACAACCGGGGGCTGGCCTAAACCGCCATGATGTCTTGTTCTTTGGACGCCACCAGCCGGTCCACGTCCGCGATATGGCGGTCGGTCAGCTTCTGGATATCGGCCTCGGAGCGCTTCTGGTCGTCTTCGGAGGCGAGCTTGTCTTTGACCAGCTTTTTCACCGCCTCGTTGGCGTCGCGCCGCACATTGCGGATCGCAATTTTTGCTGCCTCGCCTTCGTTGCGAACCACCTTGGTCAGCTCGCGGCGGCGCTCCTCGGTCATCATGGGCATGGGAACCCGGATCAGGTCACCCATGCTGGCCGGGTTCAGGCCCAGATCGCTTTCGCGAATGGCCTTCTCGATTTTCGGACCCATGTTTTTTTCCCAGGGCTGAATGCCGATGGTGCGCGCGTCAATCAGGCTGAGGTTGGCAACCTGGCTCAAAGGCAACATGGATCCGTAGTAATCGACATGCACGGTGTCCAGCAATGCCGGGTTGGCGCGACCGGTGCGGACCTTGGTCAGGTTGTTTTTTAGCGATGCGATGGAGCCCTCCATCTTGGCATCGACCTGTTCTTTGATAGTTTGCAAATCCATGTTCCTACGCTCCTCCAGGTCACAGATGAACCAGGGTGCCTTCGTCTTCGCCCATCACCACCCGCTTGAGGGCGCCGACCTTGAAAATGGAAAACACCTTGATTGGCAGATTTTGATCGCGGCATAAAGCAAATGCCGCCGCATCCATGATGCCCAGGTTGTTGCGCATGGCCTCGTCAAAGGTGAGATGGCCGTAGCGTGTTGCGCTGGGATCTTTTTTCGGGTCGGCGCTGTAAACGCCGTCGACCTTGGTCGCTTTGAGCACGATTTCCGCACCGATTTCCGCACCGCGCAATGCGGCAGCAGTGTCGGTGGTGAAAAACGGGTTGCCGGTGCCGGCGGCAAAAATGACAACCTTGCCTTCTTCGAGGTACTGCAAGGCCTTGGGCCGCACATAGGGCTCCACCACCTGCTCGATCGCAATTGCCGACATCACGCGTGCGGTCAAACCGGCCTTGTTCATGGTGTCACCCAAGGCCAGTGAGTTCATGACGGTTGCCAGCATGCCCATGTAGTCGGCGGTGGCCCGGTCCATGCCGACCGAACCACCGGCCACACCCCGGAAGATATTCCCGCCGCCAATCACCACCGCGACCTGTACGCCCATGCGGGTGACCTCGGCCACTTCGCCGACGATGCGCACAATGGTGTCCCGGTTGATGCCAAAAGCGTCATCGCCCATCAGCGCCTCACCGGAGAGCTTGAGCAAGAGGCGGCGATAGGCCGGGCGGTCGGATGTCATGCGTATCTCCATCAAAAAGCGGCAGGTTCAGCGCGCGAAAGAGAAGCGATTTTCAGATGCTACTTCAAGCAGACTGCTTGGCGGCGGCGACTTGCGCTGCGACTTCAGCGGCAAAGTCGTCGACACGCTTTTCGATGCCCTCGCCCACCACGTACAGCGTGAAGCTTTTCACCACGGTATTGGCGGCCTTGAGCACCTGCTCCACGGTTTGTTTGTCGTTCTTGACAAAGGCCTGGTTGAACAGCGAAACCTCTTTGAGGTATTTCTGCACGCCACCCTCAATGCGCTTTTTCACAATTTCTTCCGACTGCACGGGCTTGCCGGCGGCCGTGGCCACGGCCGCGTCTTCGGCAGCTTTGGCCGCAGCGACTGAGCGCTCACGCTCGACCAGCTCAGGCGGCACCTGGTCGGAGGACAAGGAAACCGGCTTCATCGCCGCGACATGCATCGCCACGTCTTTGGCCGCAGTCTGGTCGCCCTCAAAGGCCACCAAAACGCCAATGCGGGTGCCGTGCAAATACGATGCAACGTGGGTACCCGCGCCCAGGCGCTCAAAGCGGCGGAAGGTCATGTTTTCACCGATTTTGCCGATCAGGCCTTTGCGCACGTCTTCCAGCGTGGGGCCAAAGCCGTCTTGCGCGTAAGGCAGCGCAGACAACGCAGCGACGTCTGCCGGGTGATGGGCCGCGACCAGAGCAGCGGCTGCATTGGCCATGGCCAGGAAGCTGTCGTTCTTGGTCACAAAGTCGGTTTCGCAATTGACTTCCAACATCGCGCTGGCGTCGGCACTGGCACCGATCACGATCACGCCCTCTGCTGTCACACGGGCTGCGGCCTTGCCGGCTTTGCTGCCCAGCTTGACACGCAAAATTTCTTCCGCGCGCGCCATGTCGCCTTCGGCTTCGGTGAGGGCCTTTTTGCATTCCATCATCGGTGCATCGGTTTTGCCGCGCAATTCGGCGACCATCGAGGCGGTAATCGTTGTCATATCCGTTTCTCCGTCATCAAGCTAGGTATCAAAAATCTAAAAAAAAGGGGCCCGCAAGCCCCCTTGGTCAGCGCTTGCGGCCTCAAGCCGCCTCGCTGACCTCCACAAACTCGTCTTGCGACTCCGCAACCACGGCGCTGAGCACATCGTCGACGGCGTTGGCGCGGCCCTCAAGCACCGCGTCTGCAATGCCGCGGGCGTACAAGATAACGGCTTTGGACGAGTCGTCATTTCCGGGGATCACATAGTCAATACCCTCGGGCGAATGGTTGGAGTCGACCACGCCGATCAAGGGAATGCCCAGTTTGCGCGCTTCGGCAATAGCAATCTTGTGGTAACCGACGTCGATCACAAAAATCGCATCCGGCAGCGCGGCCATATTCTGGATGCCGCCAATATCTTTTTCGAGCTTTTGCAGCTCACGGGCGAACATGAGCTGCTCTTTTTTGCTCATGGTGTCCAAACCGGCTTCCTGCTGCAGCTTCATGTCTTTGAGGCGCTTGATCGAGGTCTTCACCGTCTTGAAATTGGTCAGCATGCCGCCCAACCAGCGCTGGTCAACGAATGGAACGCCGGCGCGTTGCGCCTCCTGGGCCACGATTTCGCGGGCCTGGCGTTTGGTTCCGACCATCAAAATCGTACCGCGCTTGGCCGACAGTTGGCGGACAAACTTGCTCGCCTCCTGGAACATCGGCAGCGATTTTTCCAGGTTAATGATGTGAATTTTGTTGCGGTGACCGAAGATGAAAGGGGCCATCTTGGGGTTCCAGAAGCGGGTCTGGTGTCCGAAATGGACGCCGGCTTCCAGCATTTCGCGCATAGTGACTGACATATCGTGCTCCAAAGGTTGGGTCTGAGACCCGCTCATTAACCGGGAGCGCCGCGTGCTGCGTGCTCCGGCACCTTGATTGAACGGGTCCGGGATTAACTCCGGGAGGCTAGATACGGCCACCAGAGCGCTTCGAGTTTACACCACCGCGCCGCTGCGCCGCAAACGGGCAGCGGCGCGGTCCGGCAGACTTAGCTGGCGACCGCTTCCTCGGGCTTGGACTTGCCTTCTTTCTTCGGTAGGGGCTGGATATCCAGCACCACTTCCGGCTTGTCGGCATCGCTGTCGTCGATTTCCACGGTCAGGCGACCTCCATCGACCAGACGGCCAAAGAGCAACTCGTCGGCCAAAGCGCGGCGTATCGTGTCCTGGATCAGGCGTTGCATAGGGCGCGCACCCATGAGCGGGTCGAAACCCTTCTTGCCCAAATGCTTGCGCAACTTGTCGGTGAAGGTGACTTCCACCTTCTTCTCGGCGAGCTGGGTCTCCAGCTGCAACAAGAATTTGTCCACTACGCGCAGGATGACGTTCTCATCCAGGGCCTTGAAGCCCACGATAGCGTCCAGCCGGTTGCGGAACTCGGGGGTGAACAGGCGCTTGATATCGGCCATTTCGTCACCGGCTTCGCGCGGGTTGGTGAAGCCTATGGTCGCCTTGTTCATGGTTTCGGCACCGGCATTGGTGGTCATGATGATGATCACGTTGCGGAAGTCCGCCTTGCGACCGTTGTTATCGGTCAAGGTGCCGTGGTCCATCACTTGCAACAACACATTGAAGACATCCGGATGCGCTTTTTCGATCTCATCAAGCAGCAAGACGCAATGGGGCTTCTTGGTGATGGCTTCGGTCAGCAGGCCGCCCTGGTCAAAACCAACATAGCCTGGGGGCGCGCCGATCAGGCGGCTCACGGCGTGGCGCTCCATATACTCGCTCATGTCGAAGCGGATCAAATCGATCCCCATGATGTAGGCCAGCTGCTTGGCCGCTTCGGTCTTGCCGACACCGGTCGGGCCGCTGAACAGAAATGCACCAATCGGTTTGTCGCCCTTGCCCAAGCCAGAGCGTGCCATCTTGACTGCCGAGGCCAAAATATCCAGCGCCTTGTCCTGCCCGAACACCACGCTCTTGAGGTCGCGGTCCAGGGTTTTGAGTTTGCCGCGGTCGTCATTGGAAACATTAGCCGGGGGGATGCGGGCGATTTTCGCGACGATTTCTTCGACCTCCGTTTTGGTGATGGTCTTCTTGCGCTTGCTGGGCGGCAGGATTTGCTGGGCCGCACCGGCCTCGTCGATCACGTCAATCGCCTTGTCGGGCAAATGGCGGTCGTTGATGTATTTGGCGCTGAGCTCGGCTGCGGCCTGCAGGGCAGCGACGGCGTACTTCACGCTGTGGTGCGCTTCGAAACGCGACTTCAGACCTTTGAGAATTTCAACGGTTTCTTCCACCGTGGGCTCGGTCACATCGATTTTCTGGAAACGCCGCGAAAGGGCCGCGTCTTTTTCGAAAATACCCCGGTACTCGGTGAAAGTCGTTGCGCCAATGCACTTGAGCTGACCCGAGCTCAGGCTGGGCTTGAGCAGGTTGGATGCGTCGAGCGTGCCGCCGGAGGCCGCACCGGCACCGATCAAGGTGTGGATCTCGTCGATGAACAAAATGCCCTTGGGCCGGTCCTTCAGGGACTTGAGAACGCCCTTGAGGCGCTGCTCGAAATCACCCCGGTATTTGGTACCCGCAAGCAAAGCGCCCATGTCCAGCGAATAGACCACCGAATCTTTGAGCACCTCGGGCACGTCGTTTTGGGAAATCCGCCAGGCCAGACCTTCGGCAATCGCAGTTTTCCCGACGCCGGCCTCACCTACCAGCAGGGGGTTGTTTTTACGGCGGCGGCACAGGATCTGGATCACCCGCTCCACCTCGTATTCGCGTCCGATCAGCGGATCAATCTTGCCGTCCTTGGCCATCTGGTTCAGGTTCTGGGTGTACTGCTCCAGGGGCGAAGATTTTTCGCTCTTCTCCGCCGATGCCTCTTCGCCTTCGGCGGCTGCTTCATTGGCCTTGGCCGGTTCCGGCGGATCGTTCTTTTTGATGCCGTGGGCGATGAAATTCACCACGTCCAAACGGGTCACGCCCTGCTGGTGCAAGTAATACACCGCGTGCGAATCCTTTTCGCCAAAGATCGCCACCAGCACGTTGGAGCCCATGACTTCCTTTTTACCGCTGCCAGTGGACTGCACATGCATGATGGCGCGCTGGATCACGCGCTGAAATCCCAGCGTCGGCTGGGTGTCTACGTCATCGGTGCCAGCCACCTGGGGCGTGTTGTCCTTGATGAAATGGGTGAGCGACTTGCGCAAATCGTCGATCTGTGCGGCACAGGCGCGCAACACCTCGGCGGCGCTGGGGTTGTCCAGCAGGGCGAGCAGCAAATGCTCCACCGTGATGAATTCATGCCGTTGCTGCCGCGCCTCCACAAAGGCCATGTGCAAACTGACTTCTAACTCTTGGGCGATCATTCCGCTTCCTTTATTCGGTCATCCATTTCCGGCAGGTTACAGGCAATGCGCACACCACACTGCACCTTCGGCGCTAAATCCCTACGACTCAACCGGCTCACTGACACACTGTAACGGGTGACCCGCCTTGGCTGCGGCATCCAGGACCTGATCGACTTTGGTCGCCGCCACATCCTTGGAATACACACCGCAAACACCCCGTCCATCCAAATGGATTTTCAGCATGATCTGGGTCGCTGTCTCGATATCGCGCCCGAAGAACTGTTGTATCACCAGAACCACAAACTCCATAGGCGTGTAGTCATCGTTGAGCATGACCACCTGGTACAGCTGAGGCGGCTTGACACGCTGTGCCCGCCGCTCCAGCACGACCGAATCGCCGTCATTTGTGGCGGGCCAGTGCGCGGGTTTAGCCGGGGTCGTTGGGGGTTTGCTTGCCATCAAATCATTCTATCGCTCGAAACCTGAAGCCCCGGCGCATTCCGGAACCGCTTGAGGCAGTAGAGGTGGGGGAATAGCGCCTGCTTTCAAGTGGCGCAGCCCGCAAATAACAAACCGCCTGAAAAGGCGGCTTGTTTGGTCGCTCGCCGGACTGGCGGCGTGGCAGGCTACATCTGGTCGATCATGACCTGGCCAAAGCCGGAACAGCTCACCTGGGTGGCGCCGTCCATCAGGCGGGCAAAGTCATAAGTTACCTTTTTGCTAAGGATGGCCTTTTTCATGGAGGCAATGATCAAATCGGCTGCCTCAATCCAACCCATATGGCGCAGCATCATCTCGGCAGAGAGGATTTCCGAGCCGGGGTTCACATAGTCCTTGCCGGCGTATTTCGGTGCTGTGCCGTGGGTCGCCTCAAACATGGCAACGGTGTCGCTGAGGTTTGCGCCGGGTGCAATCCCTATGCCGCCGACCTGCGCGGCCAGCGCGTCGGACACGTAGTCGCCGTTCAAATTCAGCGTGGCAATCACACTGTATTCAGCCGGACGAAGCAAAATCTGCTGCAAAAATGCATCGGCAATACTGTCTTTCACCGTGATTTCGCGGCCCGTTTTCGGGTTTTTGAACTTGCACCAGGGTCCGCCATCGATCATTTGCGCACCGAATTCCCGCTGCGCCAGCGCGTAGGCCCAATCGCGGAACCCACCTTCGGTGAATTTCATGATGTTGCCTTTGTGGACGATGGTCAGACTGGGCTTGTCGTTGTCGATGGTGTATTGCAAAGCCTTGCGCACCAGGCGCTCGGTGCCCTCGCGGGAAACCGGCTTAACGCCAATGCCCGATGTATTGGGGAAGCGGATTTTGGTAACGCCCATCTCTTCGCGCAGGAACTTGATCAGCTTTTGCGCCTTGGGGGACTCGGCTTCAAACTCGATGCCGGCGTAAATGTCTTCGGAGTTCTCCCGGAAGATCACCATATCGGTTTTGTGCGGCTCCTTGACAGGGCTGGGAACGCCGCTGAAGTACTGAACCGGGCGCAGGCAGACATACAGGTCCAACTCCTGGCGCAGCGCGACATTGAGAGACCGGATCCCGCCGCCCACCGGCGTTGTCAGCGGCCCCTTGATTGACACGACGTAATCGCGGATCGCGTGCAGGGTCTCTTCGGGAAGCCAGACGTCCGGACCGTACACATGGGTCGACTTCTCGCCGGCAAAAACCTCCATCCAGGCAATCTGACGCTTGCCGCCGTAGGACTTGGCCACCGCAGCGTCCACCACCTTCATCATTACCGGGGTGATGTCCGCACCGGTACCGTCACCCTCGATATAAGGAATGATGGGGTGATCAGGCACGTTCAAAGACATGTCGGCATTGACCGTGATTTTTTGCCCGTGGGCCGGAATTTTGATGTGTTGGTACATGATGGGCTGGTTATTGCGTTGGCGATCCACACCGTCAGGATGGAGGACGACTCCCCGGACGGGAGCGCCCGCTCTGACGCTGCGGGGAATTCTAGTCCTGAAAATTACGCCATACTGTCTGGACAAACACCACCCTTGCCATGGTCCTCCCCACCCGAAATCCCACCCCACCCGCCCGCGTGCGCATGTTTCTGGCCGTCCTGGCGCTGGCGCTTTGCGGTGTGGCACAGGCCCAAAAGCCGCAAACCGAGTTGCCCCGCACCGCGCTCAGCATAGGCATGTACCGCATCGACGCCCAGGTCGCCAGCACCAGTGAACAGCACGCCACCGGCCTGATGTTCCGCACCGAGATGCCCCAGCACGAAGGCATGCTCTTTGTTTTCGCACAGGCGACCCAGCAATGCTTCTGGATGAAAAACACCCTGATCCCGCTGGCGGTGGCGTTTGTGGCCGACGACGGAACCCTGGTCAACCTGGATGAGATGAAAGCCCAGACCCTGAACGCCCACTGCTCGGAAAAGCCGGTGCGCTATGTGCTGGAAATGAATACCGGTTGGTTTTCCAAGAAGGGAATCAAAGCCGGTAACAAACTCGTGGGACCACCCTTCGATTCCGGCAAGCCATAAAAAAACCGACCCGGAGGTCGGTTCAGGTGCCGGATGCGGCCCGCTCAGGCGAAGTTGGCCTGTGCAAATTCCCAGTTCACCAGTTTGTCCAGGAAAGCCTCGACAAACTTGGGACGCATATTGCGGTAATCGATGTAATACGCGTGCTCCCACACGTCAACTGTCAACAGCGCTTTGTCAGCGCCGGTCAGCGGCGTACCGGCTGCACCGGTGTTGACAATGTCCACCGAACCATCGGGCTTTTTCACCAGCCAGGTCCAGCCCGAGCCGAAATTGCCAACGGCAGATTTCACGAAAGCCTCCTTGAAGGCGGCGAAGCTGCCCCACTTGGCATCCATCGCCGCAGCCAATGCGCCGGCCGGTGCACCGCCGCCTTGGGGCTTCATGCAATGCCAGAAAAAGGTGTGGTTCCAGATCTGGGCCGCGTTGTTATAGATGCCGCCGCTGGACTTGCGGATGATGTCTTCCAGGGTCATGGCCTCAAATTCAGTGCCTTTTTGCAAGTTGTTGAGGTTCACCACATAGGCGTTATGGTGTTTGCCATGGTGAAACTCCAGGGTTTCTTGCGAGTACACGGGGGCCAGGGCGTCAATGGCGTAAGGCAGTGCGGGAAGTGTGTGTTCCATGGAATCCTCAGAATGGTAGAAAAAATGAAGTGGGCTCAGCCGCTCGATTGTAGAAATTATTTGGCTTCCACACCGATTGTTTGGATCGATAGCCTTCCGTCGCGCAGCTGCGCGCGCAGTTCCTGTCCGGGCTGCACCTTGTGCGCGCTGCCCACGCCGCGCCCGTCCAGATCTGTCAACCAGGCATAGCCGCGCGCCAAGACCAGCGCTGGATCCAACAAGGACAGACGCAGGGCAGCAGCATCCAGGCGGGCGGCTCGTGCCTGCCGGCTGGCTACTGCACTGCGCTGCAACACCTCGCCTGCCCGGGCCAGCGCCACCGTCCTGCGGGACAGCCCTTGCGTGGCAGCAAAGGCGGCGCGGTGTTCCGCGTCACGCAGCCGCTGGCGCATCGCACCCACGCCCGCCGAGGGTCTGGCGATACGGGCTTGCAAGCTGTCAAGGTGCTGGGAATTGCGGTCCACCACCCGCAGGCTGACCGCATGCAGCCGCTCAGCCGCCGCGTCCACTGCAGCGCGCCAGAGCTGCGTTTCCTGCGCGGCGAGTTCCGCCGCCGCAGTGGGTGTGGGCGCGCGCACATCGGCCACAAAATCCGCAATCGTGAAGTCGGTCTCGTGGCCGACACCGCTGATCAGCGGTACCGGGCTTTGCGCAATCACCTGGGCCAAAGCCTCATCGTTAAACGCCCAGAGATCTTCCATAGAGCCGCCACCGCGCACCAGCAAAATCAGGTCCACGGGAGCGTCCACGGTACCGCCCAGGTGGTAGATTTTTTGCAAGGCGGCGATCAAGGCCTGCGGTGCCGCCTCGCCCTGAACGGCTGCAGGCACCAAGGTCACCGGAATATGCGGAACCCGCCGCTGCAGCGCGCTGAGCACATCGTGCAAGGCGGCGGCACCCAAAGACGTGACCACACCGATGCCGCGCACGACCCGGGGCAAGGCCCGCTTGCGCTGCACATCGAACAAGCCTTGCGCCTCCAGGCGCGCCTTGATCTGCATAAAGCGCTCGAACAACACACCTTGCCCGGCGCGGCGCAGGCCTTCGACCACCAGCTGCAACTCGCCACGCTGCTCGTACACGCCCAGGCGCCCGTAGGCCTCGACCTGGTCACCGTCGCGGGGACTGAAATCCAAAGTCCCCGCAACCCGCTTGAAAGCCGCGCAGCGCAGCTGCCCCGCGCCGTCTTTCAGGGTGAAGTAGCAATGGCCACTGGCAGCGCGCACAAAACCGCTGATTTCGCCGCCCACACGCACCGGATTGAAGCGCGCCTCCAGGCTCGCACCAATGGCTTTGCACAAAGCACCGACCGGCCAAAGACGGGTCGGGGACAGACCCACTGCATCGTCGGAATCAGAATTCAAATCGCTGGCTTTCTAAGAATCGGCGCGGCTCTGGCGGCGAATAGCGCGGCAAATCGGCTCCCCGGTGTAAGGCACCGCACATGCCGTCAGGCGGCGGCATCACACGCCATAATTGCAGTTGCGCAACCCGCCGAAAGTTCCATTTTGTTGTCCATCATACAAGCCGCCGGCTGGCCCATCTGGCCACTCATTGCGTGCTCGGTTTTGGCCGTCTCCATCATCATTGAGCGATTCGTCAGCATGCGTCCGGCGCGTGTGGCACCGCCCGGTTTGCTGGCCAGCATCCTCACCCGGGCCCGCGCCAAAGCGCTCACCCACGACGAGATCATTGCCTGGGAAACCGGCTCACTGCTGGGATCGGTACTGGCCAGCCCCTTGCGCTTTTTGCGCGCCCACCCGCACTGCAGCGACGATGACCTGCGCGAGGCCATGCAAAGCGCAGGCCAGCAAGCGGCGCAAGGGCTTGATAAATTTTTGTCGGCGCTGGGAACCATCGCCTCGGTTTCGCCACTGCTGGGTTTGCTGGGAACCGTAATCGGCATGATTGAAATTTTCGGCGCGCAAACCAGCGTCGGTGCCGTTGCCAACCCGGCGCAGCTCGCCCACGGCATTTCGATGGCGCTCTACAACACCGCTTTTGGGCTGGCGGTCGCCATCCCGGCGCTGATTTTCTGGCGCTACTTCCGCAGCCGGGCGGACGCTTACGTGCTGGCCTGGGAACACCAGGGCGCGCAACTGCTGCAAGAGCTCAAGATCCTGCGCCGCTAAGCCGCCGCCCACCGATCAGCACCGCGATGAACTTCCGCAAGCGCCGCCACGAGGAACCCGAAATCAATTTGATTCCGTTCATCGACGTGCTGCTGGTCGTGCTGATTTTTCTGATGCTGTCGACCACGTTCAACCAACTCACCCAGGTCCAGATCACGCTGCCCAGCGCCAACACCGAAAAGCAAAACACCCCGCCGCAGGCGCTGACGCTCACCATCCAGGCTGACGGCCGCTTCAGCCTGAACCAGCGGGCCCTGGCCTCGGGCTCGGTGGCGGACATCCAGACAGCTTTGCAAGCCGCGCAGGCCGGGCCGGAAACGATTCTGGTCATCGCCGCTGACCAGAGCGTGCGCCACCAGCTGGTGATCAGCGCCATGGAAGCCGCGCGCCGCGCAGGTTTGAGCCGGGTGAGCTTTGCCAGCCAGTCCAGCGCAGGCGCCCGCAGCAAGGCCGGCGACCGGGCCGGCAGCGGCCCCTGAATGGCCGCGCCCACGCGCATGTCCGCTCCGCCCCCCCCGCCCCAGCACACACATGCCCTCGGGGCATCGCGCCTGCGCAAGTCCTGGCAGGTGAACGGGCCACTTGGCATCCTGTTGTGGCCGCTGGCGCGGATGTATGCCGCCATCGCCGCGACGCACCGCGCCCTCTACCGCAGCGGAATTCTCCCCCCGGTGCGCCTGCCGGTACCGGTCATCGTGGTGGGCAATGTCACCGTGGGTGGGGGTGGGAAAACGCCCACTGTGGTGGAAATTGGCGCGCACCTGCTAGCGCGGGGATACCAGGTCGGGATTGTCTCGCGCGGTTACGGCCGCAGCAGCGTGGATTGCATTGAAGTGCAGCCGCAAGACAGTGCCGGGCGCAGCGGCGACGAGCCGGTGTTGTTGCGGCGCAAACTGGGCGTACCGGTATTCGTGCACGCCCGGCGGGCGACGGCGGCGCAAGCCCTGCTGGCACGCTATTCGGACACCCAGGTCATCGTCTGCGACGACGGCTTGCAGCATTACGGCCTGTACCGCGACATCGAAGTCTGCGTCATGGATGCCCAGGGTCTGGGCAACGGCAAGCTGCTGCCCGCCGGACCCCTGCGCCAGCATTGGCCGCGTGCGCTGCTTTCCCGCGCCGGGCAGCGCGCAGATGCCACATTGGAGCTCCACACGGCAGGCACAGCGCAATCCGGCGCTTTCAACGCCCGCCGCACGCTGGCTGCTCAATTGGTGGACGCGCAGGGACATGTCTGCACCTGGGAGACGCTCCGGCAATCGCCCCGGCCCATTGTGGCCGTCGCGGCCATCGCCCAGCCCGAGGCTTTTTTCTCCATGCTGCAAGAACAGGGACTGCATCTGGCGCAAACGCTGGCGCTTCCCGACCATGACGACTTTGCCGGCTTTGCGCGTTGGAGCAGCGGTTTCCCGCCACATGCCGTGTTGCTGTGTACCGAAAAAGACGCGGCCAAGCTCTGGCCATTGCACCCGCAGGCACTCGCCGTGGGCTTGGAGCAGCACAGCGAACCCGCCTTTTTCCAGGCCCTGGATGCGCTGCTGGCAGGCATAGGCGCGCAAAGCGCCGGACCTTAAGCCCGCGCTGGAAACTATCATCACGCCCTATGGACACCAAACTGCTTGAACTCCTGGTCTGCCCCGTGACCAAAGGCCCGCTGGAATACGACCGGCAATCGCAGGAACTGCTGTCGCGCAGCGCCCGCCTGGCGTATCCGGTGCGCGACGGCATACCCGTGCTGCTGGAACGCGAAGCACGGGCGATGGACGACGAGGAACTCGGCCTTTGAGCACACAGCTGCCGGCGGAAGTCATCGTGCTGATCCCGGCACGGCTGGCGTCCACCCGGCTGCCGAATAAGCCGCTGGCCGATATTGCCGGGATTCCCATGGTGGTTCGGGTGGCACAAAGGGTGCGCAGCGGGCTGCCCGCCGCGGTGCGCATCGTGGTCGCAGCCGACCATGCGGACATTCTGCAGGCTTGCGCGCAGCACCAGGTACAGGCCGTTCTGACCCGCTCCGACCACCCCTCCGGCAGCGACCGCCTGGCGCAGGCCTGCGACCTGCTCGGACTGGACGATGCCGCCATCGTGGTCAATGTTCAAGGGGATGAGCCGCTGATTGACCCGGCGCTGGTGCGGGCGGTGGCCGAGTTGCTGGAGCGCCACCCCCAAACCGCCATGGCTACGGCCGCCCACGCGCTGGCGGACGCGGCGGATTATGCCAACCCCAACGTCGTTAAAGTGGTTACCGATGCCTCGGGCCACGCCATGTATTTCAGCCGCGCGCCGATTCCGTGCTGGCGCGACGGCGCGGCGGCGTCCGCGACGCTGCAAGCTCTGCGGCATATTGGCATTTACGCCTACCGGGCGGCGTTTTTGCGGCGCTTCCCGCAGCTCAGCGCGGCCCCCCATGAGCAGGCCGAGGCGCTGGAGCAATTGCGCGCACTGTGGCACGGCTACCGCATCGCAGTCCACATCAGCGATACCGTACCCGAGGGCGGCGTTGACACGCCGCAGGACCTGGCGCGGGTGCGCGCGATTCTGGAGCGCGGCGCGTAAGTCACCCGACAAGGTCTGCGTGCTATTCTCCAAAGCGACAGCGCCTTGTGCCTGGCTTCCATAAAAACAATGCTTTACGTAGAGCCTACGAGACAAGGCTGCCGTGAAGCCCCCATGTTCTGAGGGTCACTATGAGACTGATTTTGCTAGGCGCACCCGGCGCAGGTAAGGGCACCCAAGCCACCTTCATCTGCCAGAAATACGGCATCCCCCAAATCTCAACCGGCGACATGCTGCGCGCAGCAGTCAAGGCCGGCACTCCGCTGGGCGTGCAAGCCAAGTCCATCATGGACGCCGGCGGCCTGGTCAGCGATGCGCTGATCATCGATCTGGTCAAAGAGCGCCTGACCCAGCCCGACTGCAGCAAGGGTTTTTTGTTTGACGGATTCCCCCGCACCATCCCCCAGGCCGACGCCATGAAAGCGGCCGGCGTGGCGCTGGACTATGTGGTGGAAATCGACGTGCCTTTTGCCGCCATCGTCGAACGCATGAGCGGTCGCCGTTCGCACCCGGCCTCAGGCCGCACCTACCACGTGCGCTTCAACCCGCCGCAGCGCGAGGGTCTGGACGACGTGACCGGCGAAGCCCTGATCCAGCGCGAGGATGACCGCGAGGAAACCGTGACCAAGCGGCTCGCGGTGTACAGCGAGCAAACCCGCCCGCTGGTGGCCTACTACTCCAACTGGGCCGCTGCCGAACCGGCACGCGCGCCCAAATACCGCTGCGTTGACGGCAGCGGTGAGGTCAGCGCGATCACGGCGAAAGTGCTGGCGGCCCTGCAAAGCTGAAACTTTTGCGGCAGGCTTGCAAAACCCTGTAAACTGTTTAAAAATACAGTTGCTGTCAATAACGACAGCTGTGGTTTTTACAAGCCCTTTTTGAGGAGTCGCCGTGTCCGATACCCCCAAACTCACTGCCCGCCAGCAGCAAATCCTGACCCTGATCGAGCGCGCCATCGCCACCACGGGCGCGCCGCCCACGCGTGCGGAGATCGCCACCGAACTGGGCTTTAAATCGGCCAACGCCGCCGAGGAGCACCTTCAGGCCCTGGCCCGCAAAGGCGTCATCGAATTGGTCAGCGGCACCTCACGCGGCATCCGTCTGCGCAACAAGGCTGCTGCCAGTTCCTGGCAAAGCCAGCAGTATTCCCTGCCGATTCCCGGCTTGGCCCAGCTGGCGCTGCCCCTGATTGGCCGTGTCGCAGCCGGTTCGCCCATCCTGGCGCAAGAGCATGTAGACCAGACCTATTACGTCGAAAGCAGCTTGTTCCAGCGCCAGCCCGACTACCTGTTGAAGGTGCGCGGCATGTCCATGCGCGACGCGGGCATCATGGATGGCGATTTGCTGGCGGTTCAAGCCACCAAAGAAGCCAAAAACGGCCAAATTGTGGTGGCACGTCTGGGCGAGGAAGTCACCGTCAAGCGCTTTCGGCGCAACAAACAACTGATCGAACTGCATCCGGAAAACCCGGACTACCAGATCATTGTGGTGGAACCCGGCGACCCGTTCGAAATCGAGGGCCTGGCGGTGGGCCTGATCCGCAACACCATGCTGATGTAGGGTGATAGCCGCAAAAATATGACCGGCGATGCACGACCCTGAAGAATTCAGCGGAACCCGGCCGGTTTCTGGGCAACACGCTCTGGACGCCCAGGCGCTGGGCGAATGGTTGGCACGCCATTTGGATGGCTTTTCCGGTCCACTCCAACTGGCGTCTTTCATGGGCGGGCAGTCTAATCCGACCTACAAAATTTCCACGCCCGATGCCGATTACGTGCTGCGCACCAAGCCTGCACCCAAGGCGCAGCTGCTGCCATCGGCGCATGCAATTGAGCGCGAGTTCAAGGTCATGCAGGCTTTGCACGGTACCGGGGTTCCGGTTCCACGGATGCTAGGGCTGTGCGAGGATGAATCGGTCATAGGACGGGCGTTTTACGTGATGGAGTTCATCGAAGGCCGGGTCTTTTGGGACCAGTCGCTGCCAGGCCTTTCGCCCCCGCAGCGCGCCGCCATTTACGACGAAATGAACCAGGTCATCAGCCAGCTGCACGGTGTGGCCTATGCGGAACACGGGCTGGCTGACTTCGGCCGCCCGGGCAACTACTTTGAGCGGCAGATCGGCCGCTGGAGCAAACAATACGCGGCCTCGGTCACCGACCCCATCGCGGAGATGGACCAGCTGATCGCCTGGCTGCCCGCCCATATTCCGCCTATGGCGCGGGCTGAAAAAATGACGCGCATCGTGCACGGCGATTTCCGCCTGGACAACCTGGTGTTCCACCCGACCGAGGCACGCGTGCTTGCGGTGCTGGATTGGGAGTTATCGACCCTGGGCCATCCGCTGGCCGATTTCAGCTACCACGCCATGGCCTGGAATATCGCGCCCGGCGACTTCCGTGGCATCCACGGCCTGGATCTTGGTGCGCTTGGCATTCCCGACGAAAACAGTTACGTGGCCCGCTACTGCGACCGTACCGGACTGGTCAGCCTGCAGGACCTGCAGGCGGATTGGAGTTTTTACATGGCCTACAACCTGTTCCGCATGGCGGCCATCCTGCAGGGCATCGCCAAGCGCGTGGAGGCCGGTACTGCCGCCAGCGCGCAGGCCCTGCGTGCCGCCGCTGGCGCGCGTCCGCTGGCGCGCCTGGCCTGGCAGTTTGCCCAGCGCACCTGAGGCGGCGCGGCGTATAAGCTTGGGCAGCCGCCCATTACCGATCTTCCATCATCTTGCAGGACTCCCTATGGACTTCGACTATTCCGAGAAAACCAAAGCCCTGCAGCTGCGCCTGCAGGACTTCATGGCCGCCCATGTTTACCCCGCCGAGGCCGCTGTGCAGCAGGAGATCGCCGCCAACACCGCAGCGGGCAAGCGCTGGACGCCTTTGCAAACGATTGAACGCCTCAAGCCCCTGGCCCGCGCGGCCGGTTTATGGAATCTGTTTTTGCCGGTTGACAGCGCGCAGGCCGCCGGTTTTGAGGGCGCGGGCCTCAGCAACCAGGAATACGCGCCACTGGCCGAAATCATGGGACGTGTGCTCTGGGCCAGCGAAGTGTTTAACTGCTCGGCACCCGACACCGGCAATATGGAGACCATCGCGCGCTTCGGTTCGGCCGACGCCAAGCTGCGCTGGCTCAAGCCCCTGCTAGACGGCGAAATCCGCTCGGCATTTGCCATGACCGAGCCCGATGTCGCCTCCAGCGATGCGACCAACATCGCCACCCGCATTGAACGCGACGCGGACCATTACGTGGTTAATGGCCGCAAATGGTGGATTTCCGGGGCCGGCGATCCGCGCTGCGCCGTGTACATCCTGATGGGAAAAACAGATCCTGGAGCTGATCGACACGCCCAGCAAAGCATGCTGCTGGTGCCCGCCAACACGCCGGGCATCACGGTTCTGCGGCCTTTGCACGTCATGGGCTATGACGACGCACCGCACGGCCATATGGAAATCCTGTTCGAGAACGTGCGGGTGCCGTGCGATCACATCCTGCTGGGTGAGGGACGCGGGTTTGAGATCGCCCAGGCCCGCTTGGGCCCGGGCCGCATCCACCACTGCATGCGCCTGATCGGGCTGGCCGAACGCGCTCTGGAACTGATGTGCCGCCGCGCTTCGACGCGTACCGCATTCGGCAAACTGGTATCGGCACAGGGCGTGACCCAGGAGCGGATTGCCGATGCGCGTTGCAAGATTGACATGGCACGCTTGCTGACCCTGAAAGCTGCCTGGATGATGGACACGGCCGGCAACAAGTCCGCGCGCAATGAAATCGCCATGATCAAGGTGGTTGCGCCCTCCATGGCCTGCGAGGTCATCGACTGGGCCATGCAAGTCCACGGGGGCGGCGGCATGTGCGATGACTTTCCTTTGGCCTACAGCTACGCCAGCGCCCGCACCCTGCGCTTTGCCGATGGCCCTGACGAAGTACACCGCAACGCGATTGCCAAAGCCGAGCTGGGCAAATACGCCCCCGCTAAGTCCGGCGCGGCTCTGCCTTAGTGCAAATGGCGCGGCTTGCGGCCACCGCCGCCGTGACCGGAGCCGAAGCTGCCACCGCGCGGCGGTTTGCCCAGGTCCAAGGAGCTGACCAGGGCATCAAATCGCTTGGCAAATAGTTTGTCGACTTCAGCCACCACATCGCCGAGTTCGGCACCGTCAAAGTGGCGCTCCATCAGTTGCACCACGTCGTTGACCAGCAAATCGCGCTGCACCTGCATGATGGCCTGGGGGTTGGGGCCTACAAACAGCATCACAAAGTCATCGCGTGACTCGCCTTCGCTGTCTTCGTCGGCGTCGAATTCCGCGTCATAAAAAGTTACCTCGATCGCCGCACCGCTTTGGGCGATCTCGTTGAGATTCATGCAGAACTCGTCGAGCACCTGGCGGAAGTCGTCGTCGCCGGGAACAGTCCAGCACAGCTGCAAGACCTGGTCGCGGGTCTCAAACACCATGCCCGGCTCGTCCTCGTACACACTGCCCGCACCTGCGGCAAACGAGCGCGCACCGGCGTATTTCCACAAGGGCTTGAGCGCATCCTCGACCTGCTTGCTGCGCACCTCCGGCAACAGCGCAACATGCCCATGGACGTGGATTTCAAAGGGGGCGTTATTGCGTGACATGGTTGGAATCGGTTTGCAGTGCCAAAGCGGAAAGCGTCAAAGGCCCCTATCCTAAACCCTCGCACCTGCGGCCTGCCCAATCAGACCTGCAATCGCGCAAGCGCGCGCAGGCGGTCTCAGGCCTGAAAACCGTAGAGCCAGGGCAGGTCGATGGCGCGCGTTCCCAGCAGCCGCATTCCGAGGTCGCGCACACCCGCTTGCAGCCCGGTGCTGTGAAACCACAAGCCGTTGCGCACCGCGCGTGCTTGCACCCGGGCATTGCGTCGCCAGCGTGCGTGGGCGTAGGCCTGAACGGCGCTGGTCACGCTGGCTGCAGGACGCGCCAACTCCCGTGCAAGACAACAACTGTCTTCCAGAGCCATTCCCGCGCCCTGGGCCAGGTAGGGTCGCATCGGGTGCGCTGCGTCACCCACCAGCGCGACGCGGCCGCTGCCCATGGTTGCAGCCTGGTGCAGTGGCGGGCGGTCAAACAGGGTCCAGGACTGCCAGCTTCCCATGGCAAGCAACTGCTCCTGCAAAACCGGCGACAGCCCCGGCATTCCGGCGATGACTGCATCGGCACTGGCGGCTTGACTCCAGCTGTCCGGTGCCATATCGCCATGGCCGTGTACCACCACCACCGCGTTGAGCCACGCCCCGCTGCGCACCGGGTAGGTCACCGCATGGAAGCGCGGCCCCAGCCAGGCCGTGATAACGCCACTGCGCAGGTGCGCGGGCAGCTCGGCCTGCGGCAACATGGCCCGGTAGGCGATGTGGCCGGTCGCAGTCGGCGGTGTATCGGGCGCTACCAGGCTGCGCAACCGACTCCAGACGCCATCGGCACCGACCATGAGCTCGACCCGGCGCACCAGCCCATCAGGGGCGCTGAACTGCACGGCGCTGCCGTCCTGGTGCACGGTGTCGACGCGGGTGTCCAGGTGCAAGCTGGCATTGGCATGCGTTTGCAGCGCAGTCAGCAGCACCTGGTGCAGGTCCGCTCGCGCCAGCGTCGCATACGGTGCGCCATAGCGCGCCAGCGTCCGCTCGCCCAAGGGCAAAACGCCAAGCAGACGTGCATCGGTGCCGCTGCGCACCTGCAACTCCAGCGGGAACGCAGCCACCGCGCGCAAGGCGGACTCCAGTCCCAGGCCGTGCAAGACCCGCGTGGCATTCGGACCCAACTGGATGCCGGCACCGATAGGCGCAAAGGCGCGCGCCTGCTCAAACACCTGGACCCGGTGACCGGCCCGGGCGCAGGCCAGGGCCGTTGCCAGGCCTGCCACACCCGCACCCACCACGGCGATGCTGCGACCCGTATCCGGCACGGCTACTCCATGCGCCAAATGGATTGCGGCTTGAATCCGAGGTCCGCCGCCTTGCCTTTGCGCGCACGTGCGGCGCGGGCGTTGTTCAGGCTGCGGATTTCCAATGTTTCGCTGCGCGCCTTGCCGCCACGGCCTATGCCGTCGATGCGCACGCTGCGACTGTAGGCCGCGGCCCCCGCCAGGCTGTCTTTGTCTTCCAAGGCCAGCAGCATCAAGCCACGCCCACCGGTGGCCATGGATTTGAGCTCGGCGATTTCAAACGTCAGAATGCGCCCGCCCGTGGACGCGCAAGCCACATGCGTTGCACCGTCCGCCACCGAGGGCGCACAAACGGACTCGCCCGCGTTGCAACTGACAAACGCTTTGCCCGCGCGCTGGCGCGACACCAGATTGCCCACGCTGGCCAAAAAGCCGTAGCCCCCGCTGCTGCTCAGCAGCAGGTTCAAGGAAGCCGCTCCCGCAAAGTAATGCAGCACCTGGGTGCCGGCTTCGAGCTCGATCAGGCTGGTAATCGGCTGGCCGTCGCCACGCCCGCCGGGCAGTGCGGCCACCGGCACCGAATACACCCGCCCCTGCGAACCAAAGGCCAAGAGCGTGTCTACGCTGCGGCAGGCAAAGGTGGCGTACAGGGCGTCGCCGGCCTTGAAACTCAGCGTCTCCGTGTCCACCTCATGGCCCAGGCGCGAGCGGACCCAGCCTTTTTCGCTCACCACCACGGTGACCGGCTCATCCACTACCCGCACTTCCACCACGGCCTTTTTCTCGGCCTGGATCAGGGTACGGCGCGGGTCGGCGAAGGTCCTGGCGTCGGCTTCGATTTCTTTGACCATCAAACGGCGCAAAGCCGCCGGGCTGCCCAGGATTTCTTCCAGCTTTTTCTGCTCGTCGCGCAGTTCCGACAGCTCCTGCTCGATCTTGATCGCTTCCAGCCGCGCCAGTTGGCGCAGGCGGATTTCCAGAATGTCTTCGGCCTGCCGCTCCGACAGGCGAAAACGTGCCATCAGCGCCGCGCGCGGCTCGTCCGACTGGCGGATGATGGCGATCACCTCGTCGATATTGAGCAGCACCAGTTGGCGGCCCTCCAGGATGTGGATGCGGTCCAGCACCTTGCCCAGGCGGTGGCGGGC
>CANCTD010000011.1 GCA_947380945.1 Comamonadaceae bacterium | reverse complement strand
ATCCATCCTTCGCTGCTGCCGGCTTTTCCCGGATTGCACACGCACCAGCGGGCCATCGCTGCGGGTTGCCGCTTTGCCGGAGCCACGGTTCACGCGGTGACGGCGGAGTTGGACCACGGCCCCATCCTGGACCAGGCCGTGGTTCCCGTTTTGCCAACCGATAACGCTGACAGCCTGGCTGCCCGCGTATTGGCGCAGGAACACCTGCTCTACCCGCGTGCGATCAAGGCTTTTCTGCGTCGCCCAAGCGCCTAAAGCGTGGCTGGCTGAGGCCGTTTATTTCCACGTTTTCCAAAAACATCGCCGCCGGCCTGACCCACAGCCCGCGCTCGCCATACAGCGCGCGGTACAAGGTCAGGGCCTCCAGCGTTTCGGAATGGCGCACCGTGTCTATCACTTCGTACAAGTTGCCCTTGTAGTGGCGGTACAAGCCCGGAGCGGCGCTTGGCGGTAGTGGGGGCAGGGCGTCGGACGAGGGCGGTATTTCATTGCGCATGGGACAATCGGGGCTTATGCATCCAAAAGCCTTATTAGACGCCTGCTCCGAGCTGGTGCGACTGACCCTGAGGCTCGATCACCCGGCCGACGCCATCGTTTCCAAATTTTTCCGCGACAACCGGGGCTTGGGCCCGCGCGAACGTGCCACCTTGGCGGAGACCACCTACACGGTGCTGCGCAAAAAGCTCTTGTTTGACCACCTCGCGCCATCCGGCAGCGGCCCAAAGGAGCGGCGGCTGGCGATCCTGGGCTTTTATGGGCCTGGCGATTTTTTGCGCAGCGCGCTCACCGACCAGGAGAAAAATTGGCTGGATGCCTGCGAGCAGGTGAATCCGCAGGATTTGATGGAGCGCCACCGCCACAACCTGCCGGAGTGGCTGGTTGAGCCGCTGAAGGCGCAACTGGGCGATGGGTTTTGGCCGCTGGTGGAGAGCCTGAACGCCGGTGCCGGACTGGATTTGCGCGTCAATGACTTCAAGGCCCGCCGTGCCGATATACAGAAAGAACTGGCGCAAAGCGGTATCAAGGCGCTGCCCACGCCGTTTTCGCCCTGGGGTTTGCGCATCCAGGGCAAGCCCGCGCTCAATAAGCATGCGGCCTTTGTGAGCGGCGATTTCGAGGTCCAGGACGAAGGATCCCAGCTGCTGGCGATGTTGCTGGACGCCAAGCGCGGCGAAATGGTGGTCGATTTTTGCGCAGGTGCGGGCGGCAAAACCCTGGCGATTGGCGCGGCGATGCGCAGCACCGGTCGCTTGTACGCCTTTGACACCTCGGCCCACCGCCTGGACGCACTCAAACCGCGATTGGCACGCAGCGGCTTGTCCAATGTGCATCCGGCAGCGCTCGCCCATGAGCGGGACGAGCGCGTCAAACGCCTGGCCGGCAAGATTGACCGGGTTCTGGTGGATGCGCCCTGTTCGGGCCTGGGCACGCTGCGCCGCAACCCTGATTTGAAATGGCGCCAAGGCTTGCAGGCGGTGCAGGAAATGGCGACCAAGCAGACCGCAATTTTGGACAGCGCGGCGCGCTTGGTGAAGTCGGGTGGGCGCCTGGTTTACGCCACCTGCAGCGTGTTGCCCCAGGAAAACGAAGAAATTGCTGCAATTTTCAGCACCAACCACCCCGAATTCAGCCCGCTGCCGGTGGGGCAGGTGCTGGAAGGCCTCAAAGTTCCTGAGCCCGCAAGGCTGTGCGCCGGCGGTGCTGCGGGGCTTGATTACCTGCGTTTGTGGCCGCATCTGCACGCCACGGATGGATTTTTTGCCGCAGTCTGGCAAAAAAAGTGAAACGACGCAGGCATTTACAATGTCCACCGTCAGGAAAACCGGTCGCGCCGCTGGCGGGTCCGCAGATCAACCTACTGAAAGAACGATAAAACATGGCTGAATCCCTTTGGACTGTGCGCGATGCGGCGTTGGAATGGCTGGCCCACGGCGCATGGAGCCTGAGCTGGTGGCAAATTATTTTGTTTACCCTGCTCTTGACGCATATCACCATGATCAGTGTGACGGTGTATCTGCACCGCCACCAGGCGCACCGGGCTTTGGACCTGCACCCGTTACCCGCACATTTTTTCCGTTTCTGGCTGTGGCTCACGACCGGACAGGTCACCAAGGAATGGGCATCAATCCACCGCAAACACCACGCCAAGTGCGAGACCGTGGATGACCCGCACAGCCCGGTGATTTACGGTATCCGCAAAGTCTTGCTCGAAGGTGCCGAGTTGTACCGCGCCGAGTCCAAGGTCAAGGAAACCATGGAGCGCTATGGCCACGGCACTCCCGACGATTGGATTGAGCGCAATCTGTACACCCGCTATTCCTGGCAAGGTGTGGGCTTGATGATGATCATCAATTTGTACCTGTTCGGCGCACTCGGCCTGAGCGTCTGGGCGGTGCAAATGATGTGGACGCCCATCATGGCGGCGGGCATCATCAATGGTGCCGGTCACTACTGGGGTTACCGCAACTTTGAGGCGGCGGACGCCAGTACCAATATTTCGCCCTGGGGAATCCTGATAGCGGGCGAAGAGTTGCACAACAACCACCACACCTACCCGACATCGGCCAAACTCTCGGTCAAGCCTTACGAGTTCGACATCGGTTGGATGTACATCAGCATCCTGCAAATGGCTGGACTGGCCAAAGCCAAAAAGACCCCGCCCAAGGCGGCTTATGGCGACGTCCGCCCGGTTGCCGATCGCAACACCTTGGAGGCTTTGATCGCCAACCGCTACGAAATCATGGCGGCCTATGCCAAAGGCATGCGCATCGCGCTGCAGTCCGAAGTGCAAACCCTGCATGCGCGCAGCGCCAATACCGCGTTGATCAAGGCGGTGAAAGTCTGGGCGCACCGCGATGAAGAGAAAGTACCTGCGGCCGTTGCCGCCGATCTGGCCGCTGCGCGCAAGGTTTTGCCCGCTTTGGACAAGATGGTGGTGATGCGTGAAGAGCTGCGCCAACTGTGGCTGAACACCGCGCTCAACCGCGACCAGCTGGTGGCCAACCTGGCGGCCTGGTGCCACCGCGCCGAGGACAGCGGTATCGCGGCTTTGCGCGAGTTCTCGGTCAAGCTGCGGGCTGCCCACGCCTGATGCAGCGTTTATTGCGCGCTGGTGACGGCGCGCGGACCAATAAAAAACCCGCCTAGGCGGGTTTTTTATTGGCTTACTGCGAGACCGCTTATTTCAGCTTGGTCTCTTTGTAATCCACATGCTTGCGGGCGACGGGATCAAATTTCTTGATCAACATCTTCTCGGGCATGGTTTTCTTGTTTTTGTTGGTGGTGTAGAAGTGGCCGGTTCCTGCAGTGGATTCCAGCTTGATTTTTTCGCGTCCGCCTTTGCTTGCCATGGTGATGCTCCTTATGCCTGGCCGCGTGCGCGCAAGTCGGCGAGCACGGAATCGATGCCGTTTTTGTCAATGAGGCGCAAACCGGCATTGGAAATGCGCAAACGCACCCAGCGGTTTTCCGACTCAACCCAGAATTTGCGGTATTGCAAATTGGGCAAAAAACGGCGTTTGGTTTTGTTGTTGGCGTGGGAAACATTGTTCCCGACCATGGGGCCTTTGCCCGTGACTTCACATACGCGTGCCATGTGGACACTCCGATACTAGAAAACAGCAGGGCTTTTACGCCGCTGCCTCACCTCGCCAATTTCAGGGTGGCGGTAACCCGTTTCGCCGAACTCCCAGCGTGAGCCGGGGTTAGCAAAGCCGGTGATTGTAGCCGGAACACAGGCGGGTGCTGCCCACTGTGCCGCGCGCCCTTATTCCTGTTCCAGAAAACGCTGGGCGTCAAGGGCTGCCATGCAACCGGTGCCCGCGCTGGTGATGGCCTGGCGGTAGACATGGTCCTGCACATCGCCGGCGGCAAAAACGCCGGGAACGCTGGTCTGGGTAGCAAAGCCTTTGAGACCGCCCTGGGTCACGATGTAGCCGTTTTCCAAGTTCAGTTGTCCTTGAAAGATCTCGGTGTTGGGTGCATGGCCGATGGCAATAAAGCAGCCTTGCAGCGCTATGTCTTCGGTGCTGCCGTCGCGGGTGCTTTTGACACGGATGCCGGTAACGCCGCTGGCATCGCCCAACACTTCGTCCAAGGTCTGGAAGGTTTTCAAGATGATTTTCCCCGCCGCGACCTTGGCCATCAGCTTGTCCACCAGAATCGGCTCGGCTTTGAATTTGTCGCGCCGGTGCACCAGGTACACGGTGCTGGCGATGTTGCTCAGGTACAGCGCCTCTTCCACCGCCGTGTTGCCACCGCCGACCACGCAGCAGACCTGGTCGCGGTAGAAAAATCCGTCGCAGGTGGCGCAACCCGACACGCCCCGGCCCATAAAGGCGGTCTCAGAGGGCAAACCCAGGTACTTGGCCGATGCGCCGGTGGCGATGATCAGTGCGTCGCAGGTATAGACCCCGCTGTCGCCGGTCAGGGTGAAGGGGCGCTGGCCCAGGTCGACCTTGTTGATGTGGTCAAACACAATTTCCGTATTGAAGCGCTGCGCGTGTTCCAAAAACCGTTGCATCAGCTCGGGACCTTGCACGCCGTGTACGTCGGCTGGCCAGTTGTCGACCTCGGTGGTCGTCATCAGCTGCCCGCCCTGTGCGATGCCGGTGACTAAAACGGGTTGGAGATTGGCGCGCGCAGCGTAAACGGCTGCCGAATAGCCGGCGGGGCCGGAGCCCAGGATCAGGACTTTGGCGTGTTGGGTGGTACTCATGGGGTTCAGATCTAGACAAGAAAGGGGGAAAGGGCGCGCGTGCAGGACGCGTTAGCCCCGATTGTATGAACTGGAGGCGGGCGCGGCTGGCGCAAGGCCTTGGGGTAAGCTTGGGGACCATGCGTTATGCCGCCCACCATTTTGAGACTGCCGCCGCCGCTGAAGCCCCCGCGCCCTCGGGTTTGCGGCGCTTTGCGACCGAGCTGGTACTTTGCGGAGCCTTGTTGTTATTGGTCTGGTGGTTTGGCTCCTTGCTGACGCATTCGCCCCAAGATCCCGCCTGGTCTACATCGGGTTCCGGTGCGCCCCTGCTTAACCGGGGCGGTTGGCTGGGTGCCTGGCTGGCCGATCTGAACTTTTTTCTATTCGGGTACTCGGCCTGGTGGCTGTTTGCCGCCGCCACACGGGTTGCACTGGGCGTTTTGCTGCAGCGCTTGCACGCGCCCAATACGCAAGCGACCTTGCCGGTTCTGCCGAATTGGCAATTCTGGGTTTCGCTTCTGGTCCTGATGCTGGCCAGCACCGCTTTGGAGTGGAGCCGCATGTTTGCGTGGGAGGCGCACTTGCCCAACCACAGCGGCGGCGTACTTGGCTACGTGGTCGGGCGTCCGGCGTCAGCTGCGCTGGGCTTTGCCGGCTCCGGTCTGCTGGAATTGGCCCTGTGTCTTTCGGCGCTTCCCTGGGTGTTTGGATTTTCCTGGTTGCGTGTGAGTGAGGCCCTGGGTGCCCGCATCGAATCGGCCTGGCTGGGCGTGCGCGAAAAGCGCGAAGTGGCGCAAGACCGCGAGATCGGTTTGCAGGCCATGCGCGAGCGCGAGGAAACGGTTTTGGAGGAGCGCGAGGAAACCATAGAGCACCACCCCGAACCGGTGGTCATCGCCGCGCCAAAACCGCTGGACCTGCCGCCCAGCCAGCGGGTTGCCAAAGAACGCCAGAAGCCCTTGTTCGTGGAAATGCCGGACAGCAATTTGCCGCAGGTCGCGCTGCTAGACGAAGCCCAACTGAACCAGGAAACGGTTTCGGTCGAGACGCTGGAGATGACCAGCCGGATGATCGAGAAAAAGCTCAAAGATTTCGGCGTGGAAGTGCGTGTCGTGCTGGCCCAACCTGGCCCGGTGATCACGCGCTATGAAATCGAACCGGCTACCGGCGTGAAGGGCTCGCAAATTGTGGGCTTGGCCAAGGACCTGGCGCGCAGCCTGAGTCTGGTGTCTATCCGGGTGGTCGAGACCATCCCTGGCAAAAACTACATGGCGCTGGAGTTGCCCAACGCCAAGCGGCAGACGATCAAGTTGTCAGAGATTTTGGGGTCGCAGGTTTACAACGAAGGCAAGTCCATGCTGACCATGGGTCTGGGAAAGGACATTGTTGGCAACCCGGTCGTGGCGGATTTGGCGAAGATGCCGCACGTGCTGGTGGCCGGTACCACGGGTTCGGGCAAGTCGGTGGGTATCAATGCGATGATCCTGAGCCTTTTGTACAAGGCCGAGGCGCGTGATGTGCGCTTGCTGATGATTGACCCGAAGATGCTGGAGATGAGCGTCTACGAAGGCATCCCGCATTTGCTGGCTCCCGTGGTCACGGACATGCGCCAGGCGGCCCACGGCCTGAACTGGTGCGTGGCCGAGATGGAGAAGCGCTACAAGCTGATGAGCAAAATGGGCGTGCGCAACCTGGCTGGCTTTAACGCCAAGATCGATGAAGCCACTGCGGCAGGCAAGTTCATCTCCAACCCTTTCAGCCTGACCCCGGACGACCCCGAGCCGTTGCAGCGCCTGCCGCACATCGTGGTGGTGATTGACGAGCTCGCTGACTTGATGATGGTGGTCGGTAAGAAAATTGAAGAGCTGATCGCCCGCCTGGCCCAGAAAGCCCGCGCTGCCGGCATCCATTTGATATTGGCAACCCAGCGCCCCAGCGTGGACGTGATCACCGGCCTGATCAAGGCCAACATTCCTACCCGTATCGCCTTCCAGGTCAGCAGCAAGATCGACAGCCGCACAATCCTGGACCAGATGGGTGCCGAAGCCCTCCTGGGCATGGGCGACATGCTGTACATGCCCAGCGGAACCGGCCTGCCGATCCGCGTGCACGGCGCGTTTGTGAGCGACGAAGAAGTGCACCGGGTCGTGAAGTACCTGAAAGAGCAGGGCGGCGAGCCCAATTACATCGAGGGCGTGCTCGAAGGCGGCACGGTGGACGGCGACGAGGGCGACGCCCTGGGTGGTGACGGCGGGGGCGAGAAAGACCCCATGTACGACCAGGCCGTTGAAGTGGTGCTGAAGAACCGCAAAGCCAGCATCTCGCTGGTGCAGCGCCACCTCAAGATCGGCTACAACCGCGCCGCCCGGCTGGTGGAGGACATGGAGAAAGCCGGCCTGGTCAGCAGCATGAGCACCAACGGGCAGCGCGACATTCTGGTGCCAGCGCGGGCGGAGTCCTGATGCTGCGCAAGTTCTTGGCCTTGTTCGCGCTGGCGGCGCTCGCACCCTTGTGGGCCGGCGGTTTGGAGGGTCTGGACGGCTTCATCAAAAGCACCCGATCCGGGCGCGCCACCTTTGTGCAAACTGTTACAGCGCCGCCCAAAGACGGACAGGCCGCGCGGCCCAAGGTGTCTTCGGGGACTTTCGAATTTCAGCGCCCCAGCCGCTTTCGCTTTGTGTACAAAAAACCCTTTGAGCAAACCATCGTCGCGGACGGGCAAACCTTGTGGCTCTACGACGTGGACCTGGCGCAGGTCACCGCCCGCAAGCAAAGCCAGGTTCTGGGCTCCACGCCCGCGGCGCTGATTGCCTCGGCCGCCGACCTGCGCGCCCTGGACGCGGACTTTGTACTTAGCGATGCCCAGCCCATGGACGGCCTGGAATGGGTGCTGGCCATGCCGCGCAACAAAGACAACAGCCTGTCCAATGTGCGCGTGGGCCTCAAAGGCAATACCCTGGTGATGCTGGACATCGTCGATAGTTTCGGCCAGCGTTCGGTGTTGCAGTTCAGCGCCTTCGAGGCGAATCCCGCGCTCGATCCTTCCATCTTCCAGTTCAAGCCGCCCGCCGGGGTGGATGTGCTGCGGCAGTGAGTACCTTGCCCCCCCTGGCCGAGCGCCTGCGCCCCAAGTCCCTGGGCGAGGTGATCGGGCAGGCGCATATCCTGGGCCCGGGGATGGCGCTGCGTCTGGCTTTTGAATCCGGTCAGCCGCACAGCTGCATTTTGTGGGGCCCACCCGGCACGGGCAAAACCACGATTGCGCGATTGATGGCCGATGCCTTTGACGCCCAGTTCATCACCATCAGCGCCGTGCTGGGTGGCGTCAAGGACATCCGCGAGGCGGTGGAGCAGGCGCAGACTGCGCGCGACGGACTGGAGCAGCGGCGCACGCTGGTGTTCGTGGACGAGGTGCACCGCTTCAACAAAAGCCAGCAGGACGCGTTTTTGCCGCACGTGGAAAGCGGTTTGTTCACCTTTATCGGCGCAACCACCGAAAACCCGTCCTTCGAAGTCAACTCGGCCTTGCTGTCGCGCGCCGCCGTGTACGTGTTGCAGGCTTTGGGCGGAGACGACTTGGCCCACATCGTGCAGCGCGCGCAAGCGACTGCGGCGGTGCCTGCCATGGATGCTGCGGCCACGGCGCGCCTGATTGCCTATGCCGACGGCGACGCCCGCCGCCTGTTGAACACCCTGGAGACACTGGCGGTCGCAGCGACCCAGGAAAAGCGTGCCGCGATTGACGATGCCTGGCTGGTCCAGGTTCTGGGCGAACGATTGCGCCGCTACGACAAAGGCGGCGAGCAGTTTTACGACACGATTTCCGCATTGCACAAAAGCGTGCGCGGCTCCGACCCGGATGCGGCGTTGTACTGGCTGGTGCGCATGCTGGACGGCGGTGCCGAGCCGCGCTACCTGGCACGCCGCCTGGTGCGCATGGCCAGTGAGGACATCGGATTGGCAGACCCGCGCGCCCTGCGCCTGGCCTTGGATGCTGCTGAGGTCTACGAGCGTCTGGGCAGCCCCGAGGGTGAGTTGGCCTTGGCGCAGTGCGTGGTTTATCTGGCGGTGGCACCCAAGTCGAACGCCGTTTACAAAGCTTTCAAAGAAGCCAAAGCCTTTGTCAAAAAGGACGGTACCCGGCCGGTCCCGCTGCATTTGCGCAATGCCCCCACCCAGCTGATGAAAGACCTGGACTACGGCACGCAGTACCGCTACGCCCACGACGAGGAGGACGCCTTTGCTGCGGGTGAAAATTACCTGCCCGAAGGCATGGCAGCACCGGGTTTTTACCGGCCCGTGCCGCGTGGTCTGGAGTTGCGCATTGCAGAAAAGCTGGAGGACCTTCGCCAGCGCAATGCCCATGCCCGCAAAACGGGCTGAATTTCGGGGTTAACCCCCTGCAATCCTGCACAGGCGTGGTGCGATTTGTGCTGCGGCTGCACGTAGAATCCGCCGCTTGCCTGCGCGGCCCCTGCGAGTCAGGGTGCGGGCCGGGTTTTTGCTTTGGGTCAGGATTGGAGCGGCGCGAGCACGCCGCCCCATGAATGGACCGCAAGACGCCCAGACAAGAACTTCGGAGAACTATTGCTATGGATATATTGGTACAGCAGATCATCAACGGTCTGGTGCTGGGCAGCATGTATGCGCTGATCGCACTGGGCTACACCATGGTGTACGGCATCATCAACCTGATCAATTTCGCCCACGGCGAGGTCATGATGGTCGGGGCGCTCACCAGTTGGACCGTGATCGGTCTGATGAAAGAAGGCATGCCCGGCGCGCCCGGTTGGCTGATTCTGGTGATTGCGCTTTTGATTGCCTGTGTAGTTGCCGCTGCCTTGAACTTTGTGATCGAAAAAGTAGCCTACCGCCCGCTGCGCAACAGCCCCAAGCTGGCCCCGCTGATCACCGCCATCGGCATGTCCATCCTGCTGCAAACGCTGGCCATGATCATCTGGAAGCCCAACTACAAGTCCTATGCCACCTTGCTGCCCAGCGACCCGTTTTTTATCGGCGAGGCGGTGATCACACCCACCCAGGTGATGATTCTGGTGTTCACGGCGATTTCGCTGGCCACGCTGATGTGGGTGGTGAACGCCACCAAATTGGGCCGTGCCATGCGCGCCACAGCCGAGAACCCCCGGGTCGCCGGCCTGATGGGCGTCAAGCCTGACATGGTGATTTCGGCGACCTTTGTGATTGGCGCGGTGCTGGCGGCGATTGCCGGTGTGATGTATGCGTCCAATTACGGCACGGTGCAACACGCCATGGGCTTTTTGCCGGGTCTGAAGGCTTTCACCGCTGCCGTCTTCGGTGGCATTGGCAACCTCCCGGGTGCGGTGGTGGGTGCCATTCTGCTGGGGCTGATTGAGTCCATTGGCGCGGGCTACATAGGTGCGCTTACCGGCGGCGTTTTGGGTAGCCACTATTCCGATATCTTTGCCTTTATCGTGCTGATTATTGTGCTCACGCTGCGTCCTTCGGGTCTGCTGGGCGAGCGCGTGGCCGATCGCGCCTGAGGGAGTTGTGACCATGAAATTCCAAAACAACTTGCCCGCCCAAATCGCAGCCGGTGTCGTTCTGCTGGTGCTGCCCCTGGTGCTGCAACTTTTTGGCAACGCCTGGGTGCGGATTGCCGATATGACCTTGTTATTTGTCTTGCTTTCGATCGGCTTGAACATTGTGGTGGGCTACGCCGGCCTGCTGGACCTGGGTTATGTGGCCTTCTTCGCGATTGGTGCCTATGTTTATGGCTTGTTGAATTCGCCGCATTTGCTGGAGACTTTTGCCGGCCTGGCTGCCATGTATCCCGAGGGGCTGCATACGCCGATTTGGGTGGTCTTGCCCTTGGCGGCGGTGGTGGCCGGGGTATTTGGCGTCTTGCTGGGCGCGCCCACGCTGCGCTTGCGCGGTGACTACCTGGCTATCGTGACGCTGGGTTTTGGCGAAATCATCCGGGTGTTTTTGAACAATATGGACAACCCGTACAACATCACCAACGGCCCCAAGGGTGTGAGCCAGATTGACCCTCTCAATTTCTTCGGCCTGGATTTAGGCAAAAGGCTGATGATCGGTGAGTACAAACTGGCCTCGGTCTCGCTGTACTACTACCTGTTTTTGGCCTTGGTGCTGCTGAGTATCGTGATTTCTCACCGCCTCGAAGTCTCGCGCATAGGCCGGGCCTGGATGGCGATCCGCGAGGACGAAATCGCCGCCAAGGCCATGGGCATCAACACCCGCAACCTCAAGCTGACCGCCTTCGGCATGGGCGCCACCTTCGGCGGTGTCTCCGGTGCGCTGTTTGCGTCCTTCCAGGGTTTTATTTCTCCCGAATCGTTCACGCTGATGGAGTCGGTGATGATTGTTGCCATGGTCGTGCTCGGCGGTGTCGGGCATCTGCCCGGTGTGGTGCTGGGCGCGGTCTTGCTGGCTTCGCTGCCCGAAGTGCTGCGTTATGTGGCCGGGCCGCTGCAACAGCTCTCCGGCGGGCGGCTGGATGCGTCCATCCTGCGGCAGTTGCTGATTGCGCTGGCCATGATCAGCGTGATGCTGCTGCGCCCCCGTGGTTTGTGGCCCTCGCCGGACCATGGCAAGTCCTTGAACACCCCGGCCAAACCGGCCTGATCGCGCTTGAGTGGAATTCTTATGACAGACACAGTATTGAACGTCAGCGGCGTGTCCAAGCGCTTTGGCGGCTTGCAGGCGCTCAGCGATGTGGGCATCCGCATCGAGCGCGGTCAGGTGTACGGCCTGATCGGCCCCAACGGCGCTGGCAAAACCACGTTTTTCAACGTGCTCACCGGCTTGTACACGCCCGATAGCGGCAGCTTCGAGCTCGCCGGCCAACCCTACCAACCCACCGCAGTCCACACCGTGGCAATGGCCGGTATTGCGCGCACCTTTCAGAACATCCGCTTGTTTGCGGAAATGACGGCGCTGGAAAACGTCATGGTGGGACGCCATATCCGCACCCACAGCGGTTTGCTGGGCGCAATTTTCCGTACCGAGGGATTCCTGGCCGAAGAAAAGGCCATCGCCGTGCGCGCGCAGGAACTGCTGGACTATGTTGGCATCGGCAAGTTCGCCGATTACAAAGCCCGCACCCTGAGCTATGGTGACCAGCGCCGCCTGGAAATCGCCCGCGCCCTGGCCACCGACCCGCAACTCATTGCGCTGGACGAGCCGGCCGCCGGCATGAACGCCACCGAAAAAGTCATGCTGCGCGAGCTGATCGACCGCATCCGCAAGGACAACCGCACGATCTTGCTGATCGAGCACGACGTCAAGCTGGTCATGGGTTTGTGTGACCGGGTGACGGTGCTCGATTACGGTAAACAAATTGCCGAAGGCACGCCCGCCGAGGTGCAAAAAAACCAGGCCGTGATCGAAGCCTACCTCGGCACCGCCGCGCACTGAACGCCTGTAGGACCTATTTTTATGACATCTCCCATCCTGCTCAAAGTCAGTGGCCTGCAAGTGGCCTATGGCGGCATCCAGGCCGTTAAAGGCGTTGATTTCGAGGTTCGCGAAGGCGAACTGGTTTCCCTCATCGGCTCCAATGGTGCGGGCAAGACCACGACCATGAAGGCCATTACCGGCACGCTACCCATCCACGCCGGTGACATCGAATACATGGGCAAAAGCATCAAAGGGCAGGGCCCCTGGGACCTGGTGCGCCAGGGCCTGGCCATGGTGCCCGAGGGTCGGGGCGTATTCACGCGCATGACCATCGTCGAGAACCTGCAAATGGGTGCCTACATCCGTGACGACGATGCCGAAATTGCCCGCGACATGGACAAAATGTTTGCCATCTTCCCGCGCCTGCAGGAGCGGCGTGCGCAGCTCGCAGGCACCATGTCCGGCGGCGAACAGCAGATGCTGGCCATGGCGCGCGCGCTCATGAGCCGACCCAAAGTGCTGCTGATGGACGAGCCTTCGATGGGCTTGTCGCCTTTGATGGTGGACAAGATTTTCGAAGTGGTACGCGATGTTTTCGCGCAGGGTGTCACCGTCTTGCTGGTGGAGCAAAACGCCAGCCGGGCGCTGTCCATCGCGAACCGCGGCTACGTGATGGAGTCCGGCCTGATCACCATGACCGGTGACGCCAAAACCATGCTCAACGACCCCAAAGTGCGCGCCGCCTACCTGGGCGAATAAAGCGCGCGGATGCGCTACCGCTATCCCTTGCTCCTGCTGCTGGTGACAGTGGTTTGGGGCCTGACGTTCCCCGTGCTCAAGGTGGCCACTGCGCAACTGTCGGGCGTGGAGACCACCGCCTTGCGCTTTGTGATCGCAGCAGCCTGTATGGGCCCGTTCTTGCGAGGCATCCCGGTCTCAGCCTGGCGTGATGGCCTGCTCTTGGGTGTGTTGGCCTTGGCATCCATGGTGGCGCAAGCCTACGGCTTGCAGTTCATCAGCGCCAACCGCAGCGCTTTTCTGACCAGTCTGAACGTGCTGATGGTTCCCTTGATCGGCCTGTTTTTGGGATCCCGGCCAGCGTGGGCGGTGTTTTTTGCCGCCGTCCTGGCGTGCGTGGGCGTGGGACTCATGTCTTTTGACGTTCAGGGCGACTTCTGGGCCGACCTGGCCACCCTGGCGGCGGCGCTGGCCTATGCCGCCTACACCATCCTGATGTCGGCACGCGCCAAACACCATGCGCCTGCGCAACTGGCGGCGGCCCAAATTGCCTGTATGGCGCTGCTGGGCGCGGCTTGGATGTTTGCGGACAGCGGGGCGCAGCGTCTGCTCCTGTTGCCGGGCCTGGTCGATGCGGAAGTCTGGTGGGGTTTGCTCTACCTGGGGGCAATCGCCTCGGCAGCGACCTTTTTTCTGCAGGCGCTGGCGCAATCCCATGTGTCAGCGGCGCAAGCAGCCATCATCTTCGCCATGGAGCCGGTATTTGCCGCTGCTTTTGGCTGGTGGTACATCAACGAGCAGATGACACCCTTGGCGCTGCTGGGCGGCGTGCTGGTGATCGCTGCCGTCATCCTGAGCCAGCGGGCCGACTCGGCCAGCGCCTAGCGCTTGTGGGGCGCAGCAGCGGCGCGGTTCAATGCTTGTCGGCCTCTGAGGTGAAAGCGTCGGCAAAAAATTCCGCCTCGTCCAGACCCGCCAGGTCGCTGAAATCACGTTGTGCCGACTCCACCACCACGGGCGCACCGCAGGCGTAGACCTGGTAGCCGGAGAGGTCAGGAATATCTTCCAGCACGGCCTGGTGGACAAAGCCGGTGCGGCCCTGCCAGCCGTCCTCGGGCAGGGCGTCCGAGACCACAGGTACATAGCTGAGCGTGGGCATCACCGCGCACTGGGCGCGCGCCCAATCGTCCATGTACAAGTCATGGGGCCGGCGTCCGCCCCAGAACAGGGTGGCCGGCCGGGTGATCTGGCGCTCCCGCATGTGCTCGATCAAGGCCTTGATGGGCGCAAACCCGGTGCCGGACGCCAGTAACACCACCGGTTTTGCCGAGTCCTCACGCAAATAAAAGGAACCCATAGGTCCTTCGATACGCACGATGTCGCGCTCCTTCATGCTGCCAAAAACCAGATCGGTAAAACGCCCGCCCGGCATGTGGCGGACGTGCAGCTCCAGCGCAGGTCCGGTGTGTGGCGCGTTGGCCATGGAATAGCTGCGCCGCGCACCGTCGCGCAGCAGCACGTCCAGGTACTGGCCCGCGCGGTATTGAAAGGACTCGCTGGCCGGCAACTGCAGCTGCAATTGCATGACGTCAGGGGACTTGCGGGCCATGTCGCTGATGCGCGCGGGCATTTTGCGTACCGGCAAAGCACCTTCCAGGGACACCTGGCGCGATTCGAGCACCAGGTCGCTGGTGGCAGTGGCGCAGCAGGTCAGCACCATACCGGCCGCTTCCTCGGCGGCGCTTAGCGCCTTGTCCTGGTGGTTTCCATGGACCACGGTGCCGGAAATCTTCTTGCACTTGCAAGAGCCGCAGGCCCCGTCTTTGCACCCGTAGGGCAGGCCCACGCCCTGGCGGATGCCGCCGGCCAGCAGCGTCTCTCCCGGCTCTACGCTGAAGCTGCGCCCGCTGGGCTGTACCGAAACCGAAAATGGGGACGCGCTGGCGTTCATACTGTGGTTATCCTTGTCCTATGTGTCCCGCAGCCACGCCCCGAGCACCTGAAAACGAAGCCGCGATTCTGCCCGCATTCGGTTGCGGGCTATGCCGCCGCTCCATTGGGCGCTGATATGCGGCGCCCACTTGCCCCTCCCACCCTGCTGCGGTCTGTGCAAAGCCGGTCCGCGCGAACCGCCGCAGGCGCTGGTTTGCGGGCGGCGCGCGCACCGCGTGGCGCATTGCCAGCACGGCTGCGGCGCGCGCGCATCCTGGTGGTTGGCTGTGGTGATGTGGGGCAGCGCCTGTTGCGCCAGCAACAGCGCCCGGGTGCGGGGCCGCGCTGGCTGGCGCTCACCAGCCAGCCTGACAAGCGCGCCGCCTTGCGGGCCCTGGGTGCGCTTGTGCTGGTGGGCAATCTGGACGAGCCCGCTTCCCTGCGCCGCCTGGCCGGCATCGCGCACCGGGTAGTGCACCTGGCTCCGCCGCCGACTGAAGGCGAACGCGATCCGCGCACCCGCAACCTGCTGCGCAGCCTGCGCCGGGCCGCTGTGCCCCGGGCGCTGGTCTACGGTTCCACCAGCGGGGTGTATGGCGACTGTGCGGGGGAATGGGTTGCCGAGACGCGGCCCCTTCGCCCCCAGACACCGCGTGCGCGCCGGCGCGTCGATGCGGAGCGCATGGTGCGCAGCTTGCCCAGCGCCACCCGCGCCAGCGTGCTGCGCATCCCCGGCATTTACGCGCCAGACCGCGAGGGTGGCACGCCCCTGGCCCGCTTGCAGCGCGGCAACCCGGTGCTGCGGGCGGAGGAGGACGTGTTTACCAACCATATCCACGCCGACGACCTGGCCCGCGCCTGCTGGCTGGCCCTGTGGCGCGGGCGGGCGCGGCGGGTTTACAACGTCAACGACGACAGCCAGATGCGCATGGGTGATTACTTTGATGCAGCGGCGCGCTTGTACGGTCTGCCGCTGCCGCCGCGCGTCTCGCGCGCTGAAGCGGGACAGGTGCTGGGTGCTATGCAACTGAGCTTTATGTCCGAGTCCCGCCGCCTACGCAACAGCCGGATGAAAGCGGAGTTGCGCCTTTGGCTACGTTTTACGGATCCTGTGTCGGGCTTGCAGGCAGTAGTCCGGGGTGCTACCAAAGCAGAGTCCGTCACTGGGCTGCCCGCTGACGGCGGGTAAAGCGAGGGCAAAGTAGGTCAACGCTGGTGCGGCTCCGTCCGTTATCAGGGCATTAACTAAGCGGAGCACTGCATGAATCACATGGGAATGGCCCTACTTTTGGTAAGCGCGGCATCGGCGATCCACGCAGAGGAGTTTGGGCGGGTAGTGTCCGCAACGCCGGTAGTCCAACAGGTCCTGACGCCCCGGCAGGTCTGTACCAGCGAAAGAGTCCTGATCCCGGGTCGTAAAGCGGGTACCGGTGCGGCCTTGGGTGCGATTGCCGGGGGCGTGTTTGGAAGCGCACTGGGCGGCGGCGGGCGAAACAGCGGTGCCGCTGCGGTTCTCGGTATGGTAGGTGGTGCGGTGGTGGGTGATCGTTTGGAAGACGCAGGGCCATCCTATGTGCAGGACGTGCAGCGGTGCGGCATACAAACCGGGGTCGAGAACCGAGTGACCTCCTATTCGGTAACGTATGAGTTCAATGGAAAGTTGTACAGCGTCCAATTGCCCCATGACCCGGGTCCCACCATTGCGCTGCGACTACTACCGGCAGATTCCCCCGCAAGCGTTGCCATTTCCCCCGCGGAGACGCTCAGTTACGCAGCACCACCGTTGGTTCAAGCGGAATCGCCGCCGGTGATCGTTTATCAAACCCCTTTTTACCCGAGCTATCGCCCGCCCATCGGCTTTTTTCGGTGGGAACACGAATGGGGCCGCGGATACCACCATGCCTGGCACTGAGCGCCCAAGCTCTTATAGGCTCTGTGCGGTTATCGGTCCTTTTCCGCTGTAGCGCTCCAGAGCCAGGTAGAGGACAGGTGTAATAAACAGCGTAATCGCCTGAGAAAAAATCAAGCCGCCTACTACGGCCAACCCTAACGGTTGGCGCAGTTCGGCTCCCGCACCCAAACCCAAGGCGATGGGCAAAGCACCCACCAATGCTGCCAAGGTGGTCATCATGATGGGGCGAAAGCGCAGCACGCAGGCTTCATGAATCGCTGCCTCCGGACTCATGCCTTCATGGCGTTGGGCCTCCAGAGCGAAGTCAATCATCATGATCGCGTTCTTCTTCACGATGCCGATCAGCATCACGATGCCAATAGTTGCGATGAGGGTCAAGTCTTGGCCGAAGAGCATCAAAGTGCCGAGCGCGCCCATCGCCGCCGATGGCAGACCCGCCAGAATCGTGATGGGGTGTATGTAGCTTTCGTACAGCACACCGAGCAACACATAAATCACCACCAATGCAGCAACCACCAGGATCATTTGGCTACCTTGTGAATTTTTGAAAACCGCTGCATCACCGCCGTAAGTCGTGATGATGGAGGATGGCATTTGGAGGGATTCCTTGGCAGCGTCGATCTTTGCCGTGGCGTCACCCAGTGCCGTTCCGGGCGCGAGGTTGAACGATACCGTCACAGCCTGCAATTGACCAACATGGTTGATGGCGGTCGAGCTGGTGGCGCGCTCCACCGTCATGAAGCTGGATAAAGGCACCAATGCCCCGGAGCTTGATCGCACGTAAATGGCACCTAATGCGAACTCATCCTGCTTGGCCTCGGGTGAGACTTCCATGATCACCTGGTAGCTGTCGCCCGGCATGTAAATTGTGGAGACCTGTCTTTCGCCGAAAGCGCTGTACAGGGCAGAGCGCACCGCCTCCATGCTCACGCCAAGGTTGTTGGCCCGGTCACGATCAATTTTGAGCTGGGCCTGCAACGCACGCTGTTGTGCGTCGCTGGTGACGTCCCGAAACATGGGATCGCTGCGCAATTTGTCCTGCAATTTTGCAGACCATCCAACGATTTGGTCAGCCTGCACACTTTGCAAAATATATTGGTATTGGGCTTTGCTTTGCCGTCCGCCGAGCTGCAGATTTTGGATGGGGCGCATGAACACATTGATACCGGCCACACCGCGCAATTTCTTGCGAAGCCCTTCAATCACCTTCTTGGCCGGAACCCGGTCCTTCAGCGGTTTGAGGGTAATGAACATGCGGCCGATACTTTGGCTGTTGCTTCCGCCGTTGAACGAGGTCATCGCAGCCACATTGGGGTCATTGCGGATGATGGCGGCGGCCCGCTCCTGTAGTTGGACCATGGCGGTGAAAGAAATATCCTCGCTGCCTTCCGTGGTTACGGCGATCTGGCCAATGTCCTCTTCTGGGAAAAAACCTTTAGGAATCACTTGCACCATGTAGATGGTGGCGGCAAAGGTCGCAAGGCCAAGCAGCAGAACCATTTTTCTCCAGCGCAACGCAAAGTCCAGCCCCCGTGTGTAGCCGCGCAATAGCGCGTTGAATGCCCGTTCGAAAATACGTACCAAAGCATTGGGCTTGGCCTCATGTTCCTTGTCCCTGATGAAGCGACTTGCCAACATGGGAACTAAAGACAGCGAAACGAATGCGGATACCAAAATAGCCAAACCCACAATCACCGCGAATTCATGGAATAAAAGACCGATAACGCCTGGCATGAAAAAGATCGGAATGAAGACCGCAACCAGCGAGAGCGAGATCGACACAATGGTAAATCCCACTTCACGACTGCCCCGCAAAGCGGCCTGGAAAGGCTGTTCACCCATTTCAATGTGCCGCATGATGTTCTCCAGCACCACGATGGCATCGTCGACCACCAGGCCTACGGCCAGCGTCAATCCCAGCAAGGATATGTTGTCAAGGCTGTAGCTCAGTCCCCACAGCAAGGAGATTGCACCCATGAGCGAGATCGGCAAAGAAAGCGTGGGAATGACGGTTGCGACCAGCCGACGCAAAAACAGAAAAATAACCAAGACCACGAGCACGATGGTGCCGCCAAGGGTCAAGGCAACATCGTGCAAAGCGTCGCGCACAGAAATGGACCGGTCATTAATTTGGGTCATGGTCACCGATGCCGGCATCTGCGACTCCAACGCCGGCAAGGCTGCGCGTATGGTGTCCACGACTTTGACGGTGTTGGCCCCGGGTTGCCGCTGAATCGCTATGGCGATAGTCGGGTCTCCGTTAAACGTTGCCCAGGTGCGCACGTTCTCAATGCTGTCCTTCACGTCCGCGACGTCGCGCAGGCGCATGGGCATACCGCCGCGATTGCTGATGATGATGTTGCCGAACTCGCGTGCGCTGACGAGTTGTTTGTTGGCCTGGATTACCAGGGTCTGGCGCGGTCCGTCCAGCGTGCCCACGGGCGTGTTCACATTAGCGGCACGCAAAGCAGCGCTGACCTCATCGAGGCTGATGTTGCTGGCGGCGAGTGCGTCCGGTTTGATACGCACCCGCACGGCAAACCGTTTCGCACCGTAAATGTTTACTTGCGCGACGCCGTCAATGGTTGATAGCGTGGGCGAGATAAGGTGCTCCGCATAATCTTGCAACTCTTGGGGAGACAGTGAGGGCGAGGTAAGCGAAATAAACAAAATCGGCGCGTCTGCCGGATTGACTTTGCGGTAGGACGGCGGCACCGTCATTTCAATCGGCAGCGTCCGCTGGGCCCGCAACAAGGCGGCTTGCACATCGATAGAGGCCGCATTGATATCCCGGCCGTCTTCAAATTCAAGCGTCAACGTTGTCGTACCCAGGGTGCTGCTGGAACTGATGACTTTAAGCCCGGGTACCGTCTGAAATTGCTTCTCCAGGGGTAAAGCTACCGAGGAAGCCATGGTTTCCGGATTCGCACCGGGCAGGCTGGCGGTCACATTGATGACAGGCGTGTCGTAACTCGGCAGCGCGGCGACCGGAATATTTTGAAAGCCGATGACACCTGCTGCCACGATGGCGACATTCAGCAGCACCGTCATGACGGGGCGCCGTATGAAGAGCTCAGAGAAATTCATGGCGCGCTGCCCTTGGCCTTGGGATCAGCAGTCGCACCGTTGGTGGCTCCGCCAGCGCCGTTTGCAGCACCTGTGGTGGGGGCGGCAAGGGACGCGGCGTCCTTGTCTTTAGATTCTTTGGGGCGTTCGGTGACCGCACTGCCCGGACGCAAATTTTGCCGACCCTCCAAAACCACCGAATCGCCTTCTGTGAGTCCGGTGACCGCCACCTCTGCGCCCTGGGGTTGCACCACTTTGATAGGACGCTGCACGGCTTTACCATCTTCCACCACATAGACAACAGGCCCACGCGCCGCGTAAATCACTGCAGCCTGGGGGATCACCAAGGCCTCTTTCAACTCTCCCATGGTTTGGCTGATTTCCACAAAAGCGCCAGGCCACAATTTTTCGTCTTCATTCTTGAAAAAAGCCTTGGCTCTGACGACGCCGGACGTCGGATCGACCAGGCTGTCGACAAATTGAAGCGTGCCTTTGAACACCGTTCCGCTTTCACCCAGCGTGGCTGTCACGGGGGCGCCGCCATCTTGCAGCGCCTGCAACGCCGCCGGAATTTTGCTCTGCGGCAGAGCAAATGTCACAGCAATCGGGCTGATCTGGGTGATCGTCAGCAAGATGGTCTTGTTGGCCTCTAAGGCTGCGCCGGCGCTGACGTTGACCATACCCACTCGTCCGGCCTGGGGGGCAACAATGCGTGAGTAGGACTGTGCCACCCGCGCGGCGTCAATCGCAGACTTGTCCGCATTCACGGTGGCTTGCAGACCTTCCACCGATGCGATGTTGCTGTCTACCGAACCTTGCGAAATGAATTGCTTGGCAAGCAGATCCTGGGCGCGCTTGAGTTGCCGTTGGGCATCGGCCAGTGCCGCCATGTCCCTGGCCAGTTGCGCCTGCGCCTTGGCAATATTGGCATCCTCGGTTCGCGCATCCAGCGTAAACAACAGCTCACCCGCCTTGACATACTGGCCGTCTCGGACATGGACCTTGGTGATCACCGAATTGGTTTGCGGCTTGATATCAACCATGCGAATTGGGGTCACCACCCCCGATGCCCGTAGACGTACCGACAAATCTTTTTTCTCCACCTTCACCGTGGTAACCGAGACCGGCAGAGCCGGTGAACCGGTGACCCCGGCAGGGCTGGGCGCACCTACGGGACCGTTTGCGGCAGTTGGCGTCGGGGAGGTGGCACCGGCAGTCGGCGCCGTGGCAGAGGTCGCAGGGGCGGGCGCATCGTTGTTTTTATTGCCACACGCTACGAAGAGCGTGCTGAGGGCTACCGCCGCCGTACACCAGATCGCCTTGGGCAAGGCAGGTCGCAAAGATTGGGTCATCATGTGCCTGATTGTGAAAACGCTTTGCCGCCGCAGCCCAACATGGGCTGCGCTGGGCGCAAAACCGGTGCATCTTATCGGCTCAATGTCATGGTTGGGTGAAGCGCCGCGCACGCGCGGCGGTTCTCAGGGCTGTAAACGCAGTTCTAAAATTTTGTCCGCCACGCACCGGCCCTGTGCTTGTCCGCCTTCGCTGCCGAAGCGGAAATGGATTCCCGCATACAGGCGTGACAGGGCGGCTTCGTTCGCAGCAGAACTGAAGTTGGCAAATCTACGGGGCCCCCAGCCTCGGTCATTGTGGGTGTTGTCGATAAACTGCAGGTCTTTGCCGAATTGCTGCTCCAAGACGCCTGCAGCAGCGCTAGACTGAACCGAATGGCCCGATGGGTACTCCGGAAAATTGGGTGTCGTGAAAAGGGGGGTAACCCAATTGCTGTCAATAAATAGTTGGATATAGGTGACAGGGCGGACCAGGTTATAGCGGTATTTCGCTGCCCAACCCGCGACAAAGGCGTCGGACATGGCCATGTTCAGCAGTGCGTGTGTCCGCGCTGCACGTCCCAAGTCGGCTTTTTGGGCGCGCAGCAGGTCATTGGCTATATACGACCAGTGACCGGCAGGAGTGGGGGTCTTGCCAGGATCGTCTGCCCAATACAAGGCAAATTGCCGCTGCTCTTGGGTCGCAGCGTTGCTGATGTCATAGACCTCTTTAGCGGCCCCGTAAAACATCGAATCGCCGTCCTCTGCGTAGGGCGGATGGGGCGGCGGGGCACATTGGGCTGCAGACTTGAGTACAAAAGGCCGTACCTCCCCCCACCAGGATAGCAGGGGGGGCAGGTATCTAGACGGCGTGGCACTCCAACTACCTGGACCGCTGGGCGGCACGTAGTTCGCGCGGTTGCGGCGCAGCGGGCCCCAGGCTTCGTGGCCACCGTCGGTGCGGGCCCAAGTCATGATGGCCATGGCCATCAGCTTGCCGAAGGTCTCGGAGCGGTTGGTGATGTCGGCCGTCACGGTGGAAGGATCAAAGTCGTCCGGGTACTTCAGCGGCAGGCTGCGTTCCAGCAGGTCGATGCGGCCCTTGTTTTCGGCGCTGGCGTTGCTGAACATCATGCGCGTCATGGTGGCCATGGACGCATTGGCCACGGTTGGCCAGTGCAAGGGTTCATCGGGCTGCGCCCAGGGCAGGGAGCTGAGCTCATTGAGCTGTCCGGCCAGGCTCTGGTAGCCGGGCATGCCGGGCACCACGGACTCGTACAAGGTCAGTCCCAGGTAGCCCAAGGTGCGCGCCGCCACCGGCGGGCTATTGCCCGGTGTTTGCTGCAGCAGCTGGGAGACCAGGTAAAACCACTCGTAGGCCACGGAGGCGCTGTAGGCGCTGGCCGGTGGGGCCATTGCGCTGCTAGGGCTGCTAGGGCTGCTTTGGCCATGGGCTGGCTGCAGCGCGATCAGGGCGCCCAACAGGAGCGCGGCACCGCCGCCGGCGGCATTGCGCAAGGCCTGCCGCCAACGCTGCCCAAGGGAGAAAACAAAAGACCGGTGCGCCGCTTGCGGGCTGCGCGTGGCGGGGGAGTATGTGCTCATCATGGTGCGCTCCAGGGAAGTAGACCGCTTTGGCGGTCCAACACAAAAAAGCCGTCGGCGTCGGCTGCCATCCAGTCGCTCCAGCCGGAGCCCGGCCATTGCACCCGCACCTTGGCCTGCGTGGCCTGACCCAGTCCGATATGTATCCAGCCCAGATGCCCGCTGGCGTGGCCGCCGCCCACCGTTAACTCTTGGCGCTGCACGCGCTCACCGGTTTGCACTTCCACCCAGGCACCCACCGCGTCGCGGTTGCCTCCGCTTTGGCGCAGGCGCAGTTGCAGCCAATGGCCTACCGGCCCGGGCGCAGCCGCTTTGCCGCTGCCGACGTTGCGCCAGAGCTGCGCTTTTTCCCAGCGGTTAACCACCACCATGTCCAACAGCCCGTCGCCATTGAGGTCTGCCAGCATGCCGCCGCGACCGCGCCGGAAACTGGCCACACCGGACTGGCTGCCAGCCTCGACAAAGTTGCCGTCGGCTTGACCGAGCAGCAGGTTGTTGGGGTCCTGGATTGCAAAGTCGGGCATGGTCGACACATTGCCCTTGACGATAAAGAGGTCGCTCCAGGTGTCGTT
>CANCTD010000010.1 GCA_947380945.1 Comamonadaceae bacterium | reverse complement strand
GTGGCGCATAAAAAGAGCCGCTGCAATATGGCTTTTGATTGCCTTTCGCACTGCGGCCTGCGCGACGGCAGCGCGGCCATGGGCCAGTTCTGCATCGACAAGCAGCTCGGGCATGCCTTGTCCGGCGAGGTCGACAAGGGCTTGTTCTTCCGGGGTGCGGCAAGCTTGCCCTTTGGTGCGGAGATCCGCCCGGTGCAGGATTTGATGGCCTATTTACTGGGAAATGGTGCGGCCACACCGGCGTAGCCGGTCGGCATGGGACAAAGGCCTGCGCCCGGGGTCCAGGCGGGTAAACCCCTATAGTTGGCCGATGTTCGACCGCTTGTTCCGTTTTTTTGAGTCCCGCATCCAGGCCACTGAGCCGCCACCGGCTGGCGCACCGCCGACCGGATTGCTGGCTTTTTACGGACACTTTGTGGGCCAGAACCGGGGCATTTTCTTGGCCATGTTGTTCAGTTGCCTGCTGGTGGCTTTGAGCGACACGGTGACGCCGGTCTTGATCGGTAAGTTGGTGGGCTTGTTGGGTGCAGCCGACCGGCAGGCCGCACTGGCGCAGGCGGTGCCGATGCTGATTGCCATGGCGGTTTTTACGCTGGTGCTGCGTCCGGCCGTGGTGGTGTTGGACGCGCTGCTGCGCTTCAACACCGTGATGCCGGGCTTTACCAGCCAGGTGCGCTGGCAGAACCACTGGCACGTGGTGCGCCAGAGCTGGCCGTTTTTCCAGGATGATTTTGCGGGCCGCATTTCCAACCGCGTGATGCAAACCGCCAACGCCATGCGCGAAAGCGCGGTCTCGGGCGTGCGGGCGGTTTGGTACATCGTGGTCTATGGCCTGACCACCGTGGTCTTGCTGTGGCGGGCCGATTGGCGGCTGGCTGTGCCCACCGTGGCTTGGTTTGCCGGCTACGTGCTGTTTTTGCGCTACTTCGTTCCGCGGCTGCGTGACCGCTCCAAAACCGCGTCGCAACTGCGTTCGCGCGTGGTGGCCACCATTGTGGATATTTACGCCAACATCCTCACCGTCAAGCTGTTTGCCCGCCCCAGCGCGGAAGACCGCCATGTGCGCGGCGTGATGGAGGCGCACCAGGATGCCATCGTCGGGCATTCGCGTGTGATCACGCAGTTCATCGCCATGCTGTGGCTGCTGAACGCCTTGCTGCTGGTGGGAACTGCGGGCGTGGGCATTTGCTTGTGGCAGGCGCAGGCCCTGGACGTGGCGGTGTTTGCGATGGCGGTTCCGCTGGCCTGGCAGATCACCACCTCGGCGGGCTGGGTGTCGTGGGAAGTGGCAGGTATTTTCGAGAACATCGGTGTGGTGCAGGAGGGCATGGAGTCGATTGCCGTGCCCCACCGCATGGCGGACCGGCCGCAGGCGCAGCCCTTGGAGGTGCGTGCCGGGGAGATCCGGTTTGAGCACCTGAACTTCGCCTACGACCCTGCTCGACCGGTGCTGCGCGGTATTGATTTGCGGATCCGCCCCGGCGAGCGGGTGGGGCTGATCGGACGTTCGGGCGCGGGCAAGTCGACGCTGGCGCATTTGCTGCTGCGCTTCTTCGACCCGGTCAGCGGCCGCATCCTCATCGATGGACAGGACATTGCCCTGGCCACGCAGGAGAGCGTGCGCGCCAGCATCGGCATGGTGACGCAGGACACCTCCTTGCTGCACCGCTCGATCGCCGCCAACATCCGCTACGGCCGGCCCGATGCCACGGATGCGCAGGTTGAGGCGGCAGCGCGCAAGGCGCAGGCGTGGGAGTTTGTGCAGGGTCTGCGCGATTGGCAGGGGCGCGAGGGCTTGCACGCCCATGTGGGCGAGCGCGGCGTCAAACTCTCGGGCGGGCAGCGCCAGCGCATTGCGATTGCCCGTGTGATTCTCAAGGACGCACCTATTCTGATTCTGGACGAAGCCACCTCGGCACTGGACAGCGAAGTGGAGCTGGCGATTCAGGAACAGTTACTGGGCTTGATGAACGGCAAGACCGTGATCGCGATCGCGCACCGGCTGTCCACGATTGCGCGGCTGGACCGCCTGATCGTGCTCGATGGGGGCCGGATTGTGGAGACCGGAACCCACCAGCAATTACTGGCCTTAGGCGGGCATTACAGCGCGCTGTGGGCCCACCAGTCGGGCGGCTTTTTGCCCGAAGAACTGCCTTTGAACCAGCGCGCTCCAATGCGCACTTTGGATGGAGAAACCTGTGATGTGTAAGAACTTGGCGATGCGCTTGTGCGCCGGGATTTTGTTGCTTGTGGGCGTTGCGGCGCAGGCGCAAACCGCGCCTGCGGCAGCGGCAGCGGCGGGAGCACAGTTTTACACCGAGGTCGAAGGCATCCGCGAATACCGCCTGCCCAACGGATTGCGCGTGCTGCTCGCGCCCGACGCCTCCAAGCCGACGACCACGCTCAACATTACCTACCGGGTGGGCAGCCGCCACGAGAACTATGGTGAGACCGGCATGGCGCATTTGCTGGAGCACCTGGTATTCAAGGGCACGGCCACGCGCGGCAACATCATGCAAGAGCTCAACCGCCGTGGCATGCGCTTCAACGGCACCACGTCCTACGACCGCACCAACTACTTTGAGACCTTCAGCGCGGGAACCGAGAACCTGCGTTGGGCCTTGGAGATGGAAGCTGACCGCATGGTCAACAGCCGCATCGCGCAAAGCGATTTGCAAACCGAATTCAGCGTGGTGCGCAACGAGATGGAAATGGGCGAGAACAACGCCAGCCGGGTGCTGTGGCAGCGTATGGCCGCCGCAGCCTTTGACTGGCACAACTACGGCAAATCCACCATAGGCGCGCGCACCGATGTGGAGAACGTGCGCATCGAGAACCTGCAGGCCTTTTACCGCCAGTACTACCAGCCCGATAACGCGGTGCTGGTGCTGGCCGGCAGCTTTGACCGCGAGGCTGCGCTGAACCTGGTGGAGGCAAGCTTCGGCCAGATACCCCGGCCGGCGCGCAAGCTGCTGCCCGCGTACACGCAGGATCCGGTGCAAGACGGCGCGCGCGAGGTGCGCGTGAACCGTGTCGGCGACACGCCCTTGCTCGGCGTGCTGTACCACACGGCACCGGCCAGCCACCCCGATGCCACCGCTGTCGCGGCGCTCGCCGAAATCCTGGGCGACACGCCCAACGGCCGCTTGCACAAAGCGCTGGTGGAGGGCGGGCAGGCGGTATCCGTCGGGCCGTGGAACTTTGCCCTGGACCAGGCGGGTTACATCATCTTTATGGCCGAGTTGGCCCGAGAGCAGCCCCTTGCCATGGCCCGCCAAACCCTGCGCGCCCAGCTGGAAAACCTGGCGCAGCAGCCGGTCACTGCGGCCGAGCTGGACCGTGCCAAAACCGCCATGCTCGCCGACACCGAGAGCACGCTGAACAGCCCGCAAGCCCTGGCGCTGCGGCTGACCGATTCCATCGCCCAGGGGGATTGGCGGCTTTTCTTCCTCCACCGCGACCGGGTGCAGGCCTTGCAACTGGACGATGTGCAGCGCGTGGCGCAGAACTACTTCACCGACAGCAACGCCACCTGGGGCGAATTCATTCCCACGCCCCAACCCCAACGCGCCGCCTTGCCTGCGCCCGTTGACCTGGATGCGTTACTGCGCAACTACCAGGGCCAGGCCGCAATGGAGGAGGGCGAAGCCTTTGACGCCAGCCCCGCCAATATTGAAAACCGCACCCGCCGCCTGACCCTGCCCGGCGGGATGCGGCTGGCGCTGCTGTCCAAGAAGAACCGGGGGGCCACCGTCGTCGGACAGTTGCGGCTGCACATGGGTGACGAGGCCAGTTTGATGGGCCAGTCCACCGCGTCCGACCTGGCCGCGGAGATGCTGATGCGGGGCGCTGGCAATTACAGCCGCGCCGAGCTGTCGGCCTTGCTGGAGCGGCTGAACACCCAGATGTCGGTGTCCGGCGATGGGCAGGAGCTGCTGTTGCAGTTTGTGACACGGCGCAAGCATCTGGCGCAGGTGCTGGAGCTGGTGCGCGAAGTGCTGCGCCAGCCCCGGTTCGCCCCCGAGGAGTTTGCCCGCGCGGTGCAGGAAAGCGTGACCGCGCTGGAAGCCGGTCGCAAAGATCCCAATTCCATGGCCCGCCAGGCGCTGGCCCAGGCGCTCGCGGTCTACCCACCCGGCGACGTGCGCGCCAGCCAAACCGTGGACCAGGCACTGGCCGAATTGCGGTCGACTACGCTGGAGGATGTCCGCCGTTTCCACGCAGGCTTCTACGGTGCCGACCATGCGGAGTTTGCGCTCGTGGGTGACTTTGACGCCCAGGCCGTGCCAGCCCAAATCGACGCTTTGCTAGGCGACTGGAAGAGCCCGGCGCGCTATGCGCGCTTACCCAGCCTGCTGCGCCCCGAGAAGCCCGGCAGCACGCTGCTGCAAGCGCCGGACAAAGCAAATGCTTTTTATCTGGCGGCGCTGCCGCTGGCTTTGCGCGACGACATGCCCGATTTTGTGCCCTTGATCCTGGCGGATGCGGTACTGGGCGGTGGCTCCAAATCGCGTCTGTCGGAACGTCTGCGCCAGCAGGACGGCATCAGCTACGGTGCCGGCAGCAGCTTGTCGGTCGACAGCTGGGAGCCGGTCGCCATGTGGCGGCTGTACGCGCTGTATGCGCCTGATAAGTTGCCGGTCTTGCGCCGGGGTGTGGAAGAAGAATTGGCACGTCTGCTGGCGCAAGGCATCACCGCCGACGAACTGGCCGACGCCAAAAAGTCCTTGCTCGAGCAGCGCAAGCTCAGCCGCACGCAGGACAGCGCACTCGCGTCCTCCCTGCTGCACCAAATCGCCACCGGGCGGACCATGGACTTCAGCGCGGCGCTGGATGCCGCCATTGGCGCGGCCAGCCTGGAGGATGTGAATGCCGCGCTGCGCCGCCATTTGCGGCCCCAGCTGCTGCTGCATGTGTACGCCGGTGACTTTGCCAAGTTCGGCATGCCCGGGCCTGCACCCTAAGTTGGCAGCCGGCTTGCGCCCTGCCGGGCGCAGGTCCGGCAACGGCGCTGGCATATCCCATGCGCGACATGCGTCTGCGCGCAAGCGGCAGCAGGGCGTGGCAGAGCAGCACATGGCTGCGCACTGCCCGTAAGCTGTGCCGCCGCAGGCCCGGACGCACGTGCGATGTCAAATCAAGCAATTGACCACATCGCCCGCTGCCAAGTGCTTATGCGGCTGCCGCCCCGTAAGATGCCGCGTGCCCATGCAAGCGCATGGATCTGGATCGAACCGAAGACTAATGACTGGAGACCCCATGGCCCTATCCGACATTGAAATTGCCCAAGCCGCCACCCTCAAGCCCATCTTGCAGATGGCGCAGGACCGGCTGCACATTCCGCTGGAAGCGCTGGAGCCCTACGGCCACTACAAGGCCAAGATCGACCTGACCTGGTTGAACCAGCAAACCGGCCCGGACGGCAAACTGATTCTGGTCACCGCCATTAGCCCGACGCCGGCCGGTGAAGGCAAAACTACGACCACCGTGGGTTTGGGCGACGCGCTCAACCGCATCGGCAAGCGCACCGTGATCGCCCTGCGTGAGCCCTCACTGGGCCCCGTTTTCGGCATGAAGGGTGGCGCGGCAGGCGGCGGTTACGCCCAGGTCGTGCCCATGGAAGACATCAACCTGCACTTCACAGGCGACTTCAACGCCATTGCGCTGGCGCACAACCTGCTGGCCGCGCTGATGGACAACCACATCCACCACGGCAACAGCCTGGGCTTTGACGCCCGGCGCATCGTCTGGCGCCGCGTTATGGACATGAACGACCGCGCTTTGCGCTCCACCGTCGTGTCCCTGGGCGGCCCGGGCAACGGCTTCCCCCGCGAAGATGGCTTTGACATTGTTGTGGCGTCTGAGGTCATGGCGATCTTCTGCTTGGCCACCTCGCGCAAAGACCTGAAAGAGCGCCTGGGCAACATCATCGTGGGCTACACCCGCGAGCAAACCCCCATCCGTGCCCGCGACCTGAACGCCCAGGGCGCGATGGCAGCGCTGCTCAAGGACGCCATCAAGCCCAACCTGGTGCAAACGCTGGAGAACAACCCGGCCATCATCCACGGCGGTCCGTTTGCCAACATCGCCCACGGCTGCAACACCGTCACTGCCACCAAGGCCGCGCTCAAGCTGGGCGAATACGTGGTGACCGAAGCCGGCTTTGGCGCGGACCTGGGCGCGGAGAAGTTCATCGACATCAAGTGCCGCAAATCCGGCCTGCGCCCCAACGCCGGTGTCGTGGTCGCCACGCTGCGGGCCCTGAAGCACCACGGCGGAGTCGAAGCCAAAGACCTCAACACCCCCAATGTGGAAGCGGTCAAACGCGGTATTGCCAATCTGGAGCGCCATGTGCACAACATGCGCGAGAACTACGGCGTGCCCTGCGTGGTCTCCATCAACCATTTCACCTCCGACACGGCCGAGGAACTCGACGCACTGCGCGCTCACATGGACGCCATGGGCGTGCCCGTGGTGCTGGCGCGCCACTGGGCCGAGGGCGGTAAAGGTGCCGAGGAACTGGCGCACATGGTGGTCAAGCTGGCCGAATCCGGCGCCGCGAAGACCAAGTTCGTCTACGCCGACGAAGACACCTTGTGGAACAAGATGCAGGCGATTGCGACCAAGATTTATGGCGCGGCCGGAATCTCGGCGGACGCTTCCGTCAAGGCCAAGATCGACAAGCTGCAAGCCGACGGCTACGGCCACTACCCCGTGTGCGTAGCCAAGACCCAGTATTCCTTCTCCACCGATCCCAAGTTGCGCGCTGCGCCCTCGGGCCACACGGTGAATGTCCGCGAGGTCCGTCTGGCTGCCGGAGCGGAGTTTGTGGTGATGATTTGCGGCGACATCATGACCATGCCGGGCCTGCCCAAGGAACCCGCGTCGATGCGCATTGACATCGACGACGACGGGAAGATCTCGGGCTTGTTCTAAGCCAGTCGCTGGCGGGCCAGCGCCGCGCCCTGGGCCAGGGCGCGGAGTTTGCCTTCCGCCACGGCGCGGCCCATGGGTGCCAGGCCGCAGTTGGTGCAAGGAAACAAGCGGTCTTTGGCCACGAACTGCAGGGCGCGGCCTATGGTGTCGGCGATTTCCTGCGGCGTCTCGATGGTCTCGCTGGCCACATCAATCACGCCCACCATCACGTCTTTGCCTTGGAGCAAGGCGATCAAATCCATGGGTACGCGGGAATGGAAGCATTCCAGGCTTACTTGCTGGATGCTGCTTTTGGCCAGTGCGGGAAACACTTTTTCGTACTGACGCCATTCCTGGCCCAGCGAGTTTTTCCAGTCGTTGTTGGCCTGAATGCCGTAGCCATAGCAAATATGCACAGCCGTTGTGCAGGTGAGGCCCTGCGCCGCGCGCTCCAAAGCCTGCACGCCCCAATCGGCAGCGTCTTCGCCATAGACATTGAAAGCCGGCTCGTCGAATTGGATGATGTCCACGCCATCGGCCTGCAAGGCCAGCGCCTCCTGGTTCAGCAAGGCGGCAAAGGCCATGGCCATCTGGATGCGCCCGGCCTTGTCGCCGCCGTAAAAGCGGTCGGCCACCGTGTCCACAATCGTTAGCGGACCGGGCAGGGTGAATTTGATTTTTTTGCGGGTGTGCGCGCGCAGCAATTGCGCTTCCATGGCATGGACCCGGCCTTTGAGGGTCAGCGGCCCCACCACCTGCGGCACCATAGCGTCGTAGCGGTTGTCGCGGATTCCCATCTTGACCTTGTTATCAAAGTCGATGCCGCCAACCTGTTCCAAAAAGCCGTGCACAAAATGCTGCCGCGCCTGTTCGCCGTCGCCAATGATGTCCAGCCCGGCGTCTTCCTGCATCTTGATCCACAGCAGGGTGGCGTCGGCCTTGGCTTGCAGCAGTGCGTCGCCACTGGCCTTCCACTGCGGCCAGAGCTTGTTGGTTTCGGCCAGCCATTCGGGCTTGGGCAGGCTGCCCGCAATACAGGTGGAAAACAAGGGCATGGACAACTCCGTGGTGAACCGCGCAAAAGGGCGCAGACCCATGCTAACGGGTTTTGGGCGGCCTCAGGCGGCCGCAATGCGCAGCACTGACTGCAGGCCCATGAAGCCGCCGACCAGCACCATGAGCGCACCGGAGAGGTAAGGCGCGCGGCGCGCCCATTCGCCTAACTTGGAGCCATGGCGGCTGAAGTGCGCCGCCCCCCAGGCTGCGGCAACCCCCACGCTCACCAGGGACAGCGCCAGTCCGAAGCTGAAGGACGCAACCATGACCGCGCCCAAAGAGAACTGCTTGAGATTCAGGCAAATTAGCAAAATAGTTACCGACGCAGGGCAAGGCACGAGACCTCCGGTCACGCCGAACAGCGCGATTTGCACATTGGTGATGGGCTGACCCTGGAAGTTTTGGGCGATGTCCAGCGCGTGCGCGCGCTCGTGGGCATCCTGGTATTCGGCGGAGCGGGCAGCTTGTACGTGCCCATGCCCATGATCGTGGCGGTGGTCATCCCCATGATCGTGGTGGTGGTCATCCCCATGATCGTGGTGGTCGTGATCGTGTCCATGGGTTTGGGCTGGGTCGCTCTGGCCCAGTGCAAATGCCTGGGCGGCGCGGTTATCCAAGCGCGTCCTGTGCAGCATCCACAAGCCCACGCCCACCACGATCAGGGACGAGGCCAGTAGCAAATAGGGCTCCGCCTGCTCGGCCAATACGGCATTGCCAAAGCTGAGCGCCAGGGCCGCAATCAGCCACACCACGATTGAATGCGACAGTGCCGCGCAAACGCCCAGCAGGGCGGCCTGGCCGGGTGTGCCTTTGATCGCAACGATGAAGGCTGCCATCAGCGTCTTGGAGTGACCCGGCTCTAACCCGTGCAGCGCGCCAATCAAGATGGCTGTGGGAATAAACAGCCACAAATTGGTCGATCCCTGTTGGATCAGCTCGGCGATGGGTGGCATGGGCGGGGGATGGGAGTAGGAGCGGAGATGAGAATGGGCATTGCGGACGCCCCCGGGCTGCTGCGGGCGCAAACCATGATAACCATACGCCTGATCGTCGCGATATGCACCCGGAATCCACCAGGATGTAACGGCGGTCTGCTAAGCATTAGAATTTGCCCAGCTTTACGGCTAACCAACCTTAGTTCTTAATCCAACGGAGTTCATTCTTCATGAAAAAAAATCTGATCGCTATCGCCGCGCTGACCCTGTCAGCAGGCTTCTCGATGGCCCAAACCGTGGTCACCATCGCCCACGTCGGCCCCACCAGCGGCGGCATTGCCCACCTGGGTAAAGACAATGAAAACGGCGCCATCATGGCCGTGGAAGAGTTGAACGCCGCAGGCGTCACCATCGGTGGCAAAAAAGTCACCCTGAAGCTGATGACCGAAGACGACGCAGCCGATCCCAAGCAAGGCACTGCCGTTGCACAAAAGCTGGTTGATGCCAACGTCTCCGGCGTGGTGGGTCACCTGAATTCGGGTACTTCGATCCCCGCTTCCAAAATCTACAGCGATGCGGGCATTCCCCAGATTTCGCCTTCCGCTACCAACCCCAAGTACACCCGCCAGGGCTTCAAAACCACCTTCCGTGTGGTGGCTGACGACACCCAATTGGGCGGCACGCTGGGCAAATACGCTGTCAACACCCTCAAGGGCAAGGCAATTGCTGTGATCGACGACCGTACCGCATACGGCCAAGGCGTGGCAGAAGAGTTCAGCAAAGCAGTGAAAGCCGCTGGCGGCAGCATCGTTGCGCAAGAGTTCACTACCGACAAAGCGACCGACTTCAACGCCATCCTGACCTCGATCAAAGGCAAGAAGCCTGATGTCGTGTTCTTCGGCGGCATGGACGCTGTGGCCGGCCCGATGCTGCGCCAGATGAAATCGCTGGGCATCAACGCCAAGTTCATGGGCGGCGACGGCATCTGCTCGGCAGAGTTGGTCAAGCTTGCAGGTGATGCAGTGACTGATAACCAGGTCTTCTGCGCCGAAGCCGGCGGTGTTGAGCCCGGAAGCAAGTTCGAAGCTGCTAAGAACGACTTCGACAAGAAGTTCAAGGCCAAGTTCGGCGTGGACGTGCAGGTGTACGCTCCCTATGTGTACGACAGCGTGCGCATCATGGTTGCTGCCATGGTCAAAGCCGGTTCTTCCGACCCCGCCAAGTACCTGCCTGTTTTGGCTGCAACCAAGGACTTCCAAGGCGTGACCGGCGCTATCTCCTTTGACAACAAGGGCGACGTGCTGAATGGCGCGCTGACCTTGCAAACCATCAAAGGCGGCAAGCTGCAAGTGTTGTCTGTGATCCGTTAATCACGGTCACTCGCTCCCTGAAAAACGCGCCCTTACCCGGCGCGTTTTTTTTCGTCCCGGTTTTCCTTCGCCCCTGCGCCTGTTGTTGGCCGTGATTTAGGGATTCAAGGCGCGGCAGCGCGCAATGTCGCAGGCCGTGGGCAGCTGCGCGCGGTATTCCACACCCTTGGGCATCGCGGCACCGCCGCGCACCAGGCAACTTTGGCCCTGGGGGTTGGTGTAGTAGGACGTGACATCCACACAGCGCCGCGAATGGGCCATCAGACCGAAAAAATGGCCCATCTCGTGGGAGACCACCATTTGCAAGGTTGCGGGTCCTGCCTGTGGGTTGACTTTTTCCAACATCAAAAAGGCCCCAGGCCCCAGCCAGAGCGCGCGATGCCCCACATCGGCAAGGCCAAAATTGTTGCGGCTGCCCGTCTGGCTCCATTGCACCCGGATCGCGCCCACGGTTTCGCCACCCGCGTCCGCTTGCGGCACGACACGGGCGGGCACACCACATTCCGACCAGGCTGCTGCGGCCTTTTGCAGGGCACCCATGACCACCGAGCGGTCAAACCACACGGGCGCCGCACTGTTGTCGTAGATGAAAGTCAGCGAGGGTGCCAGTGCGGCGCGGTCGCTTCCGTCGGCCCAGGTGCTGATTTCACCGGGCAAACACTGGGCGATTTCCTGTTTGCGCAATTCCATCCCCGCAGGCTGGGCGGTGGCGCTTAGAACGGTTTGTGCCAAGCCGCTGGTGCTGAAACACAAGAGGGCCGCAGATAGGAACAAGCGTTGCGTGCCGGCCAGCCCAGCGGGATTCATTGAGGTGGCCCGGAAGCTTGCTGCCTGGCAGCTTCGCGCTTGCGTTTTTCCTTTTTCAGGTCATGAAACTGGTGGATGGCAAACACGAACACCAGTAAAAAAACGCCAAGTTCCAACCAGATACCCATTTCGCGTCTCCGTTTACTGCTTGATAAAGCGCAGCGTGAAGCGGTCGCTCTCGCCTATGGCGCGGTATTTTTCACGGTCTTTGTCTTTGAGGCGGTAAGTCGGCGGCAGCGTCCACACGCCTTCCGGGTGGTCTTTGGTGTCCAGCGGATTGGCATTGACTTCGGAGCGCGCATCCAGCCGGAAACCGGCCTGCTCGATCAGTTGGATAGCCAAATCTTCGCGCACATAACCGTTGGCCATTTGCTCCGCCTGGGTTTGGTCGGTGCGACCCCTGTGGTCGACGATCCCAAGCACGCCGCCGGGTTTGAGCGCCGCATGAAAGGCGCGCAAGGATTCCTGCAGTTCGCCTTGGTCCATCCAGTTGTGCAGATTGCGAAAACTGATGACGAAATCAGCGCTGCCCGCGGGCGCAACAGGGTGGTGATCAGCCCGGAACTGGGTGACCATGACCTTGCCGTACAGCGCGGGTTCGGCCTTGAGGCGTTGCAAAAACTTCTGGTGATCGGCCAGGTACTGCGGCAGCGACGCGTCACGGTTTGCTGCGATGTACAGCCCCTTTTCCCGCAGCCACGGGGCGAGAATTTCCATGTAGTAGCCGCCACTGCCGGGCAGGATTTCAACCACGGTGCTGTCCGGGCGCACGCCGAAGAATGCCAGGGTCTGCGCCGGATGGCGGTAGGTATCACGCGCCACGTTGCCGGGCGAGCGGTGGGCCGCAGACAGCGTGGGCGCGAAGTCTTCAGGGGATGTTTGTGCATTGACTATGTAAGGCAGTAGCGCCAGAGTGCAGAGGAGCCACAGTGCGGGGCGTGAGATGAAGGGCATAGCAGGCCTTGAAAAAAGCGCCAAGAGCGCAGGTGTGCTTGCATCCTAATGCACGCGCTGGCCCACGGCAGCAGTGCAAAGCAGGGCGGTACACTGGGTTCTCGTCATCCGCCCCAATCCATCCACTAGCCCGTCATGCCCCAAACCCACAACGCTGCGCGGGGCATTTTGTTTTTGTGCGTGGGCGTATTTGTGTTCTCGGCGCAGGACGCCATCATCAAGCAAGTCAGCGGGGCTTATCCGCTGACCGAGGTGGTCTTTATCCGCTCCTGCGTGGCGGGGCCGATCTTGTTCTACCTGGTGCAGCGCGAAACCGGTTGGCGTTCGATTTTTGCCAACCGGCTCGGGACGCTCACGCTGCGCGCCATGATTATGTTCGGGGCTTACACGGCCTATTACATGGCTTTTCCCGCTTTACCACTGGCCGACGCGGTGGCGCTGTACTTCACCGTTCCCTTGTTTGTAACCGCCCTGGCCACGCCTTTGCTGGGCGAGCACACGCCCTGGAAGGTCTGGGCCGCCGTGCTGTTGGGATTTGGCGGTGTGATGGTGATGCTGCAGCCAGGCAGCGGCCTGTTCGAACCGGCGGCCTTGCTGTCCCTGGCAGCGGCGGCCCTGTATGGCCTGGCCATGCTGATGGCGCGCAAATTCGGCGACAGCTTGTCGGCGGCGGTCATGGCCTTCTACCAAAATGCCTTCTTTTTAATCGGTTCTGGCCTGGTTGCGTTGGTGCTGCAGCAGCTCGGCGTGGTCAGTGCGGTGCATCCCAGCGTGGATTTTTTGGTCCGGCCCTGGGTTGTTCCCACGCTGGCTGACGGGCTGCTGGTTGCCACTTGCGGCGTGGTGGCATCGGCTGGCATGCTGTTTCTCACCAACGCCTACCGGGTGGCGCGCGCCAGCGCGGTGACGGCCTTTGAGTACACCGGCATTTTGTGGGCTCCGCTGTGGGGCTTTTTGTTCTTCAACGAGGTGCCGCGCGCCACCACAGTGGCCGGTGCGCTCATCATCATCGTGGCCGGCTTGCTGGCCTTGCGCCTGGCCCGGCGCGATGCCTAGTACCGGCCTGCCCAGACTGGTTGCGGCGATGCCTCTTATGATGGGGCGTTGCGCGGTATCTGTCCGCACTACAAGATTTTGATGTGTTGGAGCACCATGACCGATCTGAACCCCGTATCCGAAGCCGCCTGCCAGGCATGCAGGTGCGGCTGCGCCTCGGTGGAGCAGGAGTGGTCATGGCGATAGGCTACAAAACCATGCCCCCGCAGCCGCCGGACTACGGGACAGGCCCTGCGGTATTGGAATTCGGCGTCGATTGGTGCAGCCATTGCCGGGGCGCGCAGGATGCGATTGGCGCGGTACTGGGCGGCGTTGCGGGTCTGGCGCATTACCGCATTGAGGACGGGCCGGGTCGGCCGCTGGGGCGTGCATTCAAGATCAAGCGCTGGCCCACACTGGTTTTTCTGCACGACGGGCGCGAGGTCGAGCGCCTGGTGCGTCCGGCCGGTACCGAGCCCATCCGTGAGGCGCTGGACAAGGCCTTGCATCCGCCGGCCCCGGATGCGGTCCTAGCCAAGGTCTAGGCCGGCGACTGGGCTTTGGGAGCGGGCCGTGCGCGAAGCCCACCATGTGTACGTGGTTGAACTGGACCCTGAGGTCTTGCGCCAGGCGCGTTTTCGCAAAAGCAACCCGGCCTATGTCGAAGGCATGCCTTGCGTTTATGTGGGTATGACGGGGCTGGATCCGGATGTGCGGTTTGACAAGCACAAGGCCGGTATCCAGGCCAACCGCTATGTGCAGCGATTTGGTCTGCACCTGCGCCCGGATTTGTACGCGCACCTCAACCCCATGCCTTATGGCGATGCGCAGTACATGGAGGTGGACCTGGCGATCCGCTTGCGCCAGGAGGGCTACGCGGTCTGGCAGGCCTGAGGCCGCCCGGCCTGGGCCAAGCGAAGCGAAGCGGGTTTTACTTGGTCCCGAAGATCCGGTCGCCCGCGTCGCCCAGGCCCGGCATGATGTAGCCGTGGTCATTGAGCTCGCGGTCAATCGCGGCGGTGTAAATGTGCACATCCGGGTGGGCACTGCGCATGGCCGAGATGCCTTCCGGGCAGGTCAGCAGACACATGAATTTGATCGAGCGTGGGTGGGTTTTTTTGATACGCGTAATCGCCGCCACCGCAGAGTTGCCGGTGGCCAGCATGGGGTCGACCACGATGGCTTCGCGCTCTTCCATGTTCTGCGGGACTTTGAAAAAGTACTCCACCGGCTGCAGGGTGTTGGGGTCGCGGTACATGCCGATATGGCCGACCCGGGCACCGGGGACGACTTGCAGCATGCCGTCCAGAATGCCGGTGCCTGCGCGCAGGATGCTGATCAGCGCCAGCTTCTTGCCATCGATGGTGGGTGCCCGCATGGACTCCATCGGCGTCTCGATATCGATGTAGGTCACCTCCATGTCCCGTGTGACCTCGTAGGCCATCAGCATAGACAGCTCGTTGAGCAAGCGCCGGAAGCTGCTGGTGCTGGCGTCTTTGCGCCGCATGAGGGTCAGCTTGTGCTGAACCAGGGGATGGGTGATGTGGTGAACAAAGGGATCGACGTTCATGGTGCTGCTCGCAAATGGGGTGGTGCTTTCCATTATCCCTAGAGTTCGCGCCAGGCCCGTCCGGATGCGGTCAGCAGCGCGTCTGCCTCAGCCGGGCCGTCCGATCCGGCCGCATAGTGCGCCAGGGGCGCGCCGCCGTCAGCCCAGTATTGCTGCACCGGCTGCACGATGCGCCAACCGGCCATTACGCTGTCCGAGCGCTGGAACAGGGTGGCGTCGCCGATCATGCAGTCGTAAATCAGGGTCTCGTAACCCGTGCTCGGTGCGTTCTGGAAATAGTCCTTGTAATGGAAGTCCATGTGCACCTGCCCGATGGCGATCTTGGGGCCGGGGATTTTTGCGCCGAAGGACAGCATCGCGCCCTCGTCAGGTTGCAGCTTGATGACCAGCGCGTTGGGCGTAAGCGCCTCGGTAGCGGTATTGCGAAACAGGGAAAGCGGCGGGCGCTTGAACTGGATCACGATCTCGCTTTGGCGCTTGGTCATGGACTTGCCGGTGCGCAGGTAAAAAGGCACGCCGGCCCAGCGCCAGTTGTCCACGCCGAGTTTGAGCGCGACATAGGTTTCGGTACTGCTTCCGCTGGCCACGCCGTCTTCGCTGGCGTAGGCTTTGAGGGCTTTGCCATCACGTGCGCCGGCAGCGTACTGGCCGCGCACGCTGTCGGTGGCCGGATGGACCGCGTGCACCGAATCCAGCACCTTGGTCTTTTCGTTGCGCACCGCGTCGGCGTCGAAGGATGCGGGTGACTCCATGGCGGTCAGGGCCAGCAACTGGAACACATGGTTGGGCACCATGTCGCGCATGGCGCCGGTGGTTTCGTAAAAGGCCGCGCGTGCTTCCACGCCCACGGTCTCGGCCACGGTGATTTGCACATGGTCGATATGGTCACGGTTCCACAGCGGCTCAAAAATGCCGTTGGCAAAGCGCATCAGCATGATGTTCTGCACGGTTTCCTTGCCCAGGAAATGGTCCATGCGGTAAATCTGCGACTCCGACAGGCTGTTGCGCAACTGGGCATTGAGCGCCTGCGCCGATGGCAGGTCGTGGCCGAAGGGCTTTTCCACCACCACGCGACGCCAGTAATCCGGCGTCTCAGACACCAATCCGGCGGCTCCGAGTTGGTCGGTAATCGGGCCGAAAAACCGTGCGCCCACGGCCAGGTAAAACATGACGCTGTCGCCCACGCCGTGGCTGCCTTTGAGCTGGGCCAGCCGCGCGCCCAGCGCCTGGTAAGCCGTCGGTGCCGAGAAGTCGGCTTGCATGTAGACGATGCTGGCCAGCAGGCGCTGCAGGCTGGGCTCATCAATCGCCTGGCTGTAATGCTTGTCAGCGGCGAAGGCGCGTATAGCCGCCTCCACATGGGCGCGGTACTGCGCGTCGGTCTGCTCGATGCGGTCCAGGCCGACCAGCGCGAATTGCGCGGGCAGCAGGCCGGTGCGCGCCAGGTTGTAGAGCGCGGGCATCAAGAGGCGTTTGGTCAGGTCGCCACCGGCGCCGAAGATGACCATGGAAGAGGCGGGCGCTTGTTCGCCGTGCGGGATGGGGGCGTGTTCAATGTCTTGGGCCACAGCGTGTCCTTGATGGGGGGTGAATGGGATCTGCTGGGGTGCGGCTTACTTTTTGCCGCCTTCCTGGTGTCCGCCGAATTGCTTGCGCATGGCCGACAGCAGTTTCTCGGCAAAGGTGTGCTCCTGCCGCGAACGGAAACGCGTGTACAGCGCAGCGGTCAGCACATCGGCGGGAACGGCTTCCTCAATCGCCGCCTGAATCGTCCAGCGGCCTTCACCGGAGTCGTCCACATAGCCCGAGTAGGACGCGAGTTCAGGGTCTTCGGCCAGTGAGATGGCCGACAGGTCCAGCAGCCAGGACGAAACCACGCTGCCACGACGCCACAGTTCCGTGATGTCGGCCAGGTCCAGCTTGTAGCGGCGCTCGGCTGGAATCGATTCCTGCGCCACGCCTTTGAGAATGTCCAGGCCCTCGGCATAGGCCTGCATCAGGCCGTATTCGATGCCGTTGTGCACCATCTTGACGAAATGGCCGGAACCGGCCGGGCCGGTGTACAGATAGCCTTCTTCGGCGGTGGATTTACGGTTCTCGCGGCCACGGGTTTTCTCGATGGTGCCGACGCCGGGTGCCAGGGTTTTGAAGATCGGATCCAGGTGGTCGAAAGCCGGCTTGTCGCCGCCAATCATCATGCAGTAACCGCGTTCCAGCCCCCAGACGCCGCCGCTGGTGCCGACGTCGATGTAGCGTATGCCTTTGGTAGCCATGGTCTGGGCGCGGCGCACGTCGTCCTGGTAGTTGGAGTTGCCGCCGTCGATGATGGTGTCACCGGCTTCCAGCAGCTCGCCGAGCTGGGTCACCGTGGCTTCGGTAATGGCACCTGCGGGCAGCATGACCCAGATCGCGCGGGGCTTGGCCATCTGGCTGACCATGTGCGCCATGTCGCGGCTGCCGGTGGCACCCTCGCCAGCGAGTTGCTCCACGCTTTTGGCATTGGTGTCATAGACCACGCACTGGTGACCGCCGCGCATCAAACGCCGCACAATATTGCCGCCCATACGGCCCAATCCAATCATTCCGAGTTGCATTTTTATTCCTTCGGCAAGTTTCCAACAAAGGGGGCAATATAAGGGCAGATGCGAAGCGCCCGTATTCGGCCCTGGGGGCCGGGCGGCGGCCTGGATGTGTAAGGCCTTTGTCAGTTCGGGCACCGGGCCCGAAAATTCGCTGCAGAAGCGGTGTGCCCGGGGAGTGAACCTAGGGTTTAGCCCTAGGTCTGTCAACCACGCCGAACACAATAATGTCCGTCGGATTCGTAACTACCCACGATGGAGAGAAGGCTCATGCAAGTTCATTTGAAAGTCAACGGCAAAGACACCACGGTTGATGCGGCACCCCACACTTTGTTGGTTCAGGTGCTGCGCGAGCATCTGAAGTTGACCGGAACCCATGTGGGTTGCGACACCGCCCAGTGCGGCGCCTGCACGGTGATGAAGGATGGCCGCGCCATTAAGTCCTGCAACGTTCTGGCGGCCCAGGTCGATGGTTCGGCTATCACCACCATCGAGGGCATCGCCGCTCCCGACGGCACCATGCACCCCATGCAAGCTGCTTTCAAAGACTGCCACGGCTTGCAGTGCGGTTTCTGTACGCCCGGCATGGTGATCAGCGCGATTGACCTGTGCACCCACTATCCCAAGGCCAGCGAAAGCGAAGTGCGTGCCCAACTCGAGGGCAATTTGTGCCGCTGCACCGGTTACCAAAACATCGTCAAGGCCGTGCAGCAAGGCGCTGCCGCCATGGCCTCGGCTTAACCCCATCAAGGAGTACACACCATGGGTGCATCAGATTTTTCCAAGCTTCCCCACATCGGCGAATCCCTGCGTCGCAAAGAGGATTACCGCTTTTTGACCGGTGCGGGTAACTACACCGACGACATCACGATGGAGGCGCAAAGCTACGCCGTGTTTGTGCGCAGCCCGCATGCCCACGCCATCATCAAAAGCATTGACATCAGCGCGGCAGAAAAAATGCCCGGCGTCGTCAAAATTTTTATCGGCAAGGACCTCGAAGGCAAGATGGGCGGACTGCCTTGCGGCTGGTTGATCAACAACCCCGACGGCAGCCCCATGAAAGAGCCGCCGCACCCGGTGCTGGCACTGGGCAAGGCACGCCACGTCGGTGACCAGGTCGCCATGGTGATTGCCGACAGCGTGGAGCAGGCCAAAAACGCAGCCGAAGCAGTTGAAGTCGATTACGAGGTGCTGCCCGCGGTTGTCGACGTGCGCGACGCCGCCACAGGCGCGCAGTTGCACGATGCCGCACCGAATAACCATTGCTTCAAATGGGTCCTGGGCGATAAGAGCCAGGTCGACGCTGCGTTTGCCACAGCGGCCCATGTGACCAAGCTGGACCTGATCAACAACCGCCTGGTGCCCAACGCGATGGAGCCGCGTGTGGCGATTGGCAACTACAGCCGCGCCACCGAAGAATACGTGCTCTATGTGTCCAACCAGAACCCGCATGTGGAGCGCCTGCTGATGACGGCTTTTGTGCTGGGTCTGCCCGAGCACAAAGTGCGCGTGATCGCGCCCGACGTGGGTGGCGGTTTCGGCTCCAAAATTTACCTGTACGCCGAAGACGTGGCGCTGACCTGGGCTGCCAAGCAGGTCAACCGCAGCATCAAATGGACTTGCGAGCGCTCTGAGTCCTTCCTGACCGACGCCCATGGCCGTGACCACGTCAGCCACGCCGAAATGGCCATGGACAAGGACGGTAAATTCCTGGCCATGCGGGTACACACCGACGCCAATCTGGGCGCGTACCTGTCGACCTTCTCGACCGCAGTTCCCACCATTTTGTATGCCACGCTGCTGGCGGGCCAGTACACCTGCCCGCAGATTTATGTCGAAGTCGACAGCTGGTTTACCAATACCGCGCCGGTTGACGCTTACCGTGGCGCCGGCCGCCCCGAAGCGACCTACCTGCTGGAACGTCTGGTCAGCCGCTGCGGCTGGGAAATGGGGCTGGGTCAGGACGAAATCCGCAAGCGCAACTTCATCAACAGCTGGCCCTACCAGACGCCAGTGGCCTTGCAGTACGACATCGGTGATTACCGCGCCTGCCTGGACAAGGCCGAGGTGCTGGGCGACGCCGCTGGCTACGCTGCGCGCAAAGCGGCCAGCGCCTCCAAGGGCTTGCTGCGTGGCATTGGCTACTCCAGCTACATCGAAGCCTGCGGCATCGCACCGAGCAACATCGCGGGTGCTTTGGGTGCCCGCGCCGGTTTGTTTGAATGCGGCGAAATCCGCGTGCATCCCACCGGCAGCGTGACGGTTTTCACCGGCTCCCACAGCCACGGGCAGGGACACGAGACCACCTTTGCGCAGGTAGTGGCAGCCCGTTTGGGCGTGGCGGTGGAGGCGGTGGACGTGGTTCACGGCGATACCGGTCGCGTGCCATTCGGCATGGGCACTTACGGCTCGCGTTCGATCTCGGTCGGTGGCGCAGCCATCATGAAGGCCCTGGACAAGATTGAGACAAAGGCCAAGAAAATCGCGGCCCACTTGATGGAGTCCAGCGACGCCGACGTCGAATTCGCCAACGGCGAGTTCACCGTCAAGGGCACCGACAAAAAGGTGACCTTCGGTCAGGTAGCGCTCACCGCTTATGTGCCGCACAACTACCCGCTGGACAAGCTGGAACCCGGTCTGAACGAGACCGCTTTCTATGACCCGACCAACTTCACTTTCCCCGCGGGCACCTACATCTGCGAAGTGGAAGTCGACCCGGCTACCGGCGTCACCCGCGTGGACAAGTTCACCGCAGTGGACGACTTCGGCACCATCATCAACCCGATGATTGTTGAAGGCCAGGTTCATGGCGGTTTGGTGCAGGGTATCGGCCAGGCGCTGATGGAAAACTGCGTCTACGACCGCGAAACCGGCCAGCTGCTGACCGGCTCCTTCATGGACTACACCATGCCGCGCGCCGATGATTTCCCCGAATTCAAAATCGGCAACGTCTGCACCCCCTGCACCCACAACCCGCTGGGGACCAAGGGCTGCGGCGAAGCCGGTGCCATCGGCTCGCCACCGGCGGTTATCAACGCGCTGCTGGACGCGTTGCACGGCCTGGGTGTGAAGGAATTCGACATGCCCGCCACGCCCCACCGCGTGTGGGAAGCCATCCAAGCGGCCAAAGCCTAAAGCGACCAAGGAGCACAGACCATGTATGCATTCACATTAGACCGTCCCAGCGCACTGGACGCCGCCGTCGCGGCAGCAGCCGGTGGTGGACAAATCCTGGCCGGTGGCCAGACCCTGTTGCCCTCCATGAAGATGCGCCTGTCCCAACCCGGTCACCTGGTGGACCTGGGCGGCGTTAAAGAGCTGGTGGGCGTTGAGCGCAACGGCGACGCCGTCGTGATCGGCGCCATGACCCGCCATATGGACGTGGCCAGCAGCCCGGTAGTCAAGGCGGCTATTCCCGCTTTGGCCCACTTAGCGGCGCACATCGGTGACCGCCAGGTGCGGGCCATGGGCACGATAGGCGGTTCGGTCGCGAACAACGACCCTGCGGCCTGCTACCCCAGCGCCGTGCTGGGCTTGGGCGCATCGGTGCACACCAACAAGCGGCGTATCGCGGCCGATGATTTTTTCCTCGGCATGTTCACCACCGCCTTGGAGCCCGGTGAAATCATCACAGCCATCAGCTTCCCGCAGCCGAAAAAAGCGGCTTACATGAAGTTTGTCCAATCGGCTTCGCGCTTTTCCTTGGTGGGCGTCTTTCTGGCGCAAACTGCGACCGGCGTGCGGGTCGCAATCACTGGCGCGGGCCAGGGCGTGTTCCGCCACCACGGTTTGGAAGAGGCTTTGAACAAGAGCTTCACGGTCGCCTCGGCAGCCGCTGTGCACATCGACGCCAGCGAACTCAACGCCGATATCCACGCCAGCGCGGCCTACCGTGCTAACCTGATCAGCGTTCAGACCCAGCGCGCCGTGGCGCAGTGTCTGGCGTAGAAGCGCTGCGGCGCTGTATTGCGTCAGTGGCCCCGTGTGCATAACGCGGGGCCCTTTTTTTTGACTGTGTATGACTACTTTTTCTTCTGTTGACGCGCTGATCGATGCCCTGCGGGCTGCGGGCTATTTCGCCGACCGGCGTTTGGCCACTGCGGTGTTTCTGGCCCTCAAGCTGGAGCGTCCCCTTCTTTTGGAGGGTGAGCCGGGAGTGGGCAAGACCGAGTTGGCCAAGGCCCTGTCGGTAGTCCTGCAACGCCAGCTCTTGCGCTTGCAATGTTACGACGGCTTGGAGCAGCGCGAAGCACTCTACGAATGGAACTACGCCGCCCAGTTGCTGCATATGCGCGCCGCCCAGGCGCACCTGGAAGCCGGCCCTGGCGATGCGGTCGCCCAGGTCGAGCGCGAGGTTTACCAGGACCGCTACCTGATCCGCCGCCCCCTGTTGCAAGCCTTGCAAGCGCCGGCTCCGGGGGCGGTTTTATTGATTGACGAGGTGGACCGGGCGGATGAACCCTTTGAGGCGTTTTTGCTGGAGTACCTGGGCGAGTACCAGGTCAGTATTCCCGAGATCGGTACCGTGCGCGCCGCCGTGAAGCCGGTCACGATTTTGACCAGCAACCGCACCCGCGAACTTAATGATGCGGTGAAGCGCCGCTGCCTCTACCACTGGCTGGACTACCCCGAGCGCGACCGCGAGCTTGCCATCATCAGCGCGCAGGTTCCCCAAGCGCCCGAGGCGCTGGCGCAGCAGGTGGCTGATGTGGTGACGCGGCTGCGCAGCCTGCCGTTTTCCAATGCCTTCCAACGCGCGCCCGGAATCGCTGAAAGCGTGGAATGGGCCAAGGCCCTGGTGGCTCTGGACACCCTGGTGCTGGACCCGGAGGTGATGACGGATACGGCCGGCATCATGTTCAAGCAGCGCGAAGACGTGGCCGCTCTCACCACGGCCATGGCCGAGTCAGTGCTGCAACCGCCGCAAGCCGACGCATGAGCCTGGGCGACGCCCGCACCGGTAAGTTCGCCGGGAACCTGGCCGCTTTCGGACGCGCCTTGCGCCGCACCGGCGTTCCGGTGGACAGCGCACGCATGGCCTTGTCGGCGCAGGCGGCGATGGCAGTCGGTTTGCAGGCGCGCGAGGACTTGAGCGCAGCACTGGAGGCGGTGTTGGTGAGCCGCGAGCAGGACAGGGCGGTGTTCCGCGAATTGTTTGAGGCTTTCTTCCGCGATCCCAATATGGGACATAAGCTGCTGGCGCAAATGCTGCCCAGCGCCGAAGGCAAGGCCGATCCGAGCAAGCGCCGCCCCCGCGTGCGCGAGGCGCTTTCGCCGCAAACGCATTTGGGCCACCAGGCCAAGCCGACTGGCGAGGACCAGAAAGTCGACTTTGACGCGGCCATGACGGCCAGCGATGTGCAAAGGCTGCGCCATGCGGACTTCAATGCACTGTCTGCCACGGAGTACCGTCTGGTGGAGCGTCTGGCCCGCGACATCGCCTTGCCGCTGCCCGAAACCCGCAGCCGGCGCATGCGCGCAGGCGGACGCGGCGCGCATCTGCACTGGGCGGGTGTGATGCAGGCGTCGGTACGTTTAGGCGGCGAAATCCTGGATTTGCCCAAACGCCAGCGCTGCGCCGAGGCGCTGCCTTTGCTGGTGTTGGTGGATGTCTCGGGTTCTATGGAGCGCTACGCGCGCTTGCTGCTGGCTTTTTTGCACGCAGCCACACGCGGGCATCCCAGGCGCGATGTGTATGCATTCGGGACCCAGCTCACCGATCTGGGCGCGGCCTTCAAGTTGGGCGACACCGACGCCATGCTGGACCACGCCAATGCGCTGATTGAAGATTTTGCTGGCGGAACCCAGCTCGGTCAGTCTTTGGAAAGCTTGCGCATGCACCATGCGCGCAAACTGGTGGGGCGGCGCACCATGGTTTTGATCGTCACCGATGGCCTGGACACCGGGGAGCCCCAGGCACTGGCACGTGAATTGGCTTGGTTGAAGTTGCACACGCGGCGGATACTGTGGCTCAATCCCCTGCTGCGGTTTGATGGCTATGCCCCGCTGGCGCAAGGCGCGCAGGCGCTCAACCGGGTGGCGCATGGCATGGTTGCTATTCACAATCTGACCAAATTGGAAGATTTGGCGCAAAGCCTGGCGCGCTTGATGAAGAGCTAGGCTTGGCCCCCTATTGAACCGCTAACGAAAGGAACGACTATGGAAATGCAAGGCAGCCGCGAATTGGCAATCACCCAGCAACAGGCATGGGACGCGCTGAATGACCCCGAGATACTCAAGCAATGCATTCCCGGTTGCGACAAGGTCGAGTCCAGTGGGCCGGATTGCTATGTCATCGGCATGGCGCTAAAAATCGGCCCGGTCGCCGCCAAGTTCACTGGAAAAATCGCGCTTTCTGACATCAACCCGCCGAACAGCTACACCATCAGCTTCGAGGGGCAGGGCGGTCCCGCAGGGCATGGCAAAGGCAGCGCCAAGGTCTTGCTCACGCCCCATGGCAGCGGCCATACCCTGAGCTATTCGGTTCAGGCCTCCGTGGGCGGCAAGGTTGCCCAGATGGGTCAACGC